>JBGCED010000089.1:0-3382 GCA_045106055.1 Alphaproteobacteria bacterium | reverse complement strand
TGATAATGGGTGATGATTAAAAAGCCGCGATCATCATTGCGCATGGAATTGACGCTTTCGGCAACGGTTTTAAGCGCATCAATATCAAGCCCTGAATCGGTTTCATCCAAAATGGCCAGATCAGGTTCAAGCATTGCCATTTGCAAGGCTTCATTTCGCTTTTTCTCGCCGCCTGAAAAGCCTGTATTGACGGGGCGTTTTAGCATTTCATCCTTAATCCCAAGTTCCTTTGCCTTGGTGCGCAATAATTTTACAAATTGCATCGCATCATATTCTTCAAGCCCATTTGCCTTGCGCTTTGCATTTACTGCATGGCGCAAAAATTGATTGTTGGATACGCCTGGAATTTCAACCGGATATTGAAATGCCAAGAACAGCCCTTGTTGCGCGCGCTCTTCGGTTTGTAAATCGGTAATGTCTTTGCCTTTAAACAAAGCATCCCCGCTTTGAAGTTCATAGCCATCGCGCCCAGCCAGCAAATAGGAAAGGGTGGATTTACCCGTGCCATTTGGGCCCATAATCGCATGGCAGCTTCCCTTTTCAATGTTCAGGCTGAAATCTTTTAAAATGATTTTATCTTCAAATCCACCAACCAGATGGGATAATGATAATAGGGGCTGTGTCATCCAACGGATCCTTCAAGTGATAAGCCAACCAGCTTTTGCGCTTCAACCGCAAATTCCATGGGCAGGGTTTGTAAAACATCGCGGCAAAATCCATTTACAATCAGCGCAACCGCCTCTTCTGCTGGGATGCCGCGTTGCAGGCAGTAAAATAATTGATCTTCGCTGATGCGGCTGGTCGTTGCTTCATGCTCAACGATTGCACGCGGGTTTTTGCTTTCAATATAAGGAAAAGTATGTGCGCCGCATTGTTTGCCAATTAACAGTGAATCGCATTGGGTGAAATTCCGCGCGCCCTGCGCCTTTGGCCCCATGCGCACCAATCCGCGATAGGATTGATCGGAATGCCCCGCTGCAATCCCTTTTGAGATAATGCGCGATGTTGTATTCTTGCCCAAATGAATCATTTTGGTGCCTGTATCTGCCATTTGATAATTATTGGTAATGGCAACAGAGTAAAATTCGCCCGTTGATCCCTCGCCTTGTAAAATACAGCTGGGATATTTCCATGTGATTGCTGATCCTGTTTCAACCTGCGTCCATGATATTTTAGATTTTGCCCCACGGCATGCCCCGCGCTTTGTGACAAAATTATAAATTCCGCCCTTGCCCTGTTCATCGCCTGGATACCAATTTTGAACGGTGGAATATTTAATCTCTGCCTCATCCAGCGCAATCAATTCAACCACGGCTGCATGCAGCTGATTTTCATCGCGCATTGGGGCAGTGCAGCCCTCTAAGTAAGATACATAAGATGCTTCATCGGCAATGATCAAAGTGCGTTCAAACTGCCCTGTATTGGCAGCATTGATCCTGAAATAGGTCGAAAGCTCCATCGGGCAGCGCACCCCTTTTGGGATATAGACAAAGCTGCCATCGGTGAAAACGGCAGAATTTAAACAGGCATGCTTATTATCGCGATAAGGCACAACGCTGCCTAAATAGCGTTTTACCAATTCTGGATATTCTTTTACCGCTTCTGAAATGGAACAAAAAATCACCCCAACTTCCGCAAGATTTTTGCGGTAAGTGGTCGCGACCGATACCGAATCAAACACCGCATCCACCGCGATCTTCGGGGCGTTTTCAACCCCAGCCAGCACCTCTTGCTCTTTGATCGGAATGCCCAATTTTGTATAGGCTTCAAGCAATTTTGGATCAACTTCATCCAAGGATTTTGGCCCTGCTTTCTTTTTAGGCGCAGCATAATAATGGATATTTTGATAATCAATCTTTGGCACAAACGGTTTTTGCCATGTGGGATCAGGCATGGTTTTCCACGCAGCAAACGCCTTTAATCGCCATTCAAGCAGCCATTCTGGTTCTTGCTTGCGGGATGATATTAACCGCACAACATCTTCATTTAAGCCGATCGGCGCAAAATCCATTTCAATATCGGTGGTAAAGCCATATTTATATTTATCAAGCGCGGGTTCAAGCAGCGCGCGATCGCTTTCCATTCTGGCAAGTTCGCTCATAAGGTTTCCTCAAGATTTTGCTTGGTTAAAATTTCTGTTTGATCGTAAAAGGGCGTGATAATTTGGGCAAGGCTTACAGAAATAATCGCTTGCTCAACCGCATTATTTAACACTTGCCAGCGTCCGCTCATTGGGCAAAGGCTGGCTGCATGGCATTGATCCTCGCTATTATCAACGCAAGCGGTAAGCGATACAGGCCCATCCATTGCCACAATCACTTCTGCGATGGTGATATTATGGGGACGGCGTTCAAGAATATAACCGCCTTGCGCCCCGCGCTTTGATTGAATAACCTGCGCCCGCGCAAGCGCTTTTAACAGCTTTGCAACCGCAGGCTGGGGCAGCGATGTTTTAACTGATATGTCAGGCGCGGTAAAGATCGCGCCATGCTCTTTGGACATTAGCGCAAGCACGATCACCGCATAATCAGTCATTTTACTTAGGCGAAACATAAAGCAACCTTATAAAATATTATATTTTGGTTTATTCATCAGATACTGATTTTAAATAGGACAAAAACAGTCCTATTTCAATCTTAAAACATTAAAATTATCAAAAATTTTATGGGGCGGATTGATATTTTAAAAAAAGAGGCTAAATAAATTCTATGTCAATATTCTTACAAGCATTATTCTTTAAATCGAAAATAACCACTTGGATCATGGCGGTGCTGTTCTTTGGCATGATGCAGCATGGTGCTGCGTCCGATTTTGCCAAATATACGCAAATTGGCGATAATATCGCGCATCCTTGGGGCATGGATTATTTAAATGATCAGATGATGCTGGTTACAGGCCGCGAGGATGGCTTGTTTTCCATCAATATGACAGATGATACCACCCGCCAAATTGGCGGATTGCCCCGCGATGTGATGGTGGGCGGTCAAGGGGGCTGGCTTGATATATTGGTTGATTCAAGACAAAATCAGCATAATCGCATTTACTTATGCTATTCGCGTCAAGGTCAAAATCCGCGCACCGCATCAACTGCGGTTTTAACAGGCATTATTAATCAAGATCAGCTGGAACAGATTGACATGATCTTTACCGCCAATAACCCCAGCAAGGCGCGCAATCATTATGGGTGCAGGCTGGCACTGATCAAGGATCATTTATATGTATCGGTTGGCGATCGCACCCAGCGTGACTTGGCGCAAGATGTTGCTGCCCATGCAGGGTCGGTGATTGAAATTGATCTGCCTGTTGATTCGGCATTTCGCCCAGACTTGCCATCGCGTGTTTTTTCAAAAGGACATCGCAACCCGCAAGGCATGATCTATTA
>JBGCED010000088.1:0-15024 GCA_045106055.1 Alphaproteobacteria bacterium | reverse complement strand
TAAGCGCAAAAATATATTCCGCGGTAGCTCAATGGCAGAGCAATCGGCTGTTAACCGATAGGTTGTAGGTTCGAATCCTACCCGCGGAGCCATATTTCTTAAAAACTCCCCATATTTCTTAAAAATTCCCCTTTAAAATTCCAAATGACGCAATGCGTGTGCATTACCGATAATTCACTTGCACGGTAAGCTTAAAGTGAATTATAAATAATCTATGAATATCATCAAAAAAGCCATTGAACAGCCGATTGCGGTCATTGCCTGCGTCATTATGATTTTACTATTTGGCTGGGTTGCGCTTGATCGCATCCCAATTCAGCTTGCGCCCGATGTATCGCGCCCTGTGATTCAAATCAATACCAGCTGGGGCGCAGCAGCGCCGATCGAGATTGAACGCGAGATTTTAATCCCCCAAGAAGATGCCTTAAAAGGGCTTGAAAATCTGGTCAGCATGGAAGGATCAACCCGCAGGGGAAGCGCAAGGATAGAATTGGAATTTGCGGTTGGTACCAATATGGATCGCATGCTGCTTTTAATATCCAACCGCTTGGATCAGGTAAAATCCTATCCTGATGAAGTGAATCAACCCACTTTAAGCACTGCAAGCTCCGAAGATAATCCGATTGCATGGTTTCGCATCAATAAAACCGCCGAAGCCGAATTGGATCCAAATGGAAAACCGATTAATGAATATGGCGATTTTTTGGAAGAAGTCATTAAGCCCAATATTGAACGGGTGGACGGCATCGGCGAAGTGAATGTGTTTGGCGGGGTGGAACGCCAATTACAAATTACAATCGCGCCTGAAAAGCTTGCAAGCTACCGCTTAACCATTTCCGATGTGGTAAATGCGCTGCGCGGGGCAAATGTCGCAATTGGCGGCGGTTTTTTGGACGAGGGCAAGCGCAGCTATATCATTCGCACCGATAATGAATTTAAAGATATTGACCAGATCAAAAATTTGGTTGTTCGATCCGAAGCAACAGGCTTAAATCAAACAAATTCGGGGCTTGAGCGGGCAAGATTGGGGCGGGTGATGCTTGCCGATATTGCGCGGGTTGAATTTGGTTATGAACAGCCTGATTCCATTTTGCGCGCCAATGGCAATCCTGCAATGGGGATGAATGCAACCCGCGAAGTTGGGGTTAATGTGATGAGCGTTATGGCAGCGCTTAAACAAGTGATTGAACGCTTAAATCAGCAAGAGCTTGCAGGTCAAGGGCTGGTGATTACCCAAGTTTACGATGAAACAACCTATATCAGTTCAGCGATTGCGCTGGTTCAGCAAAATATTTGGATGGGCGGGGTGCTGGCAATTTCGGTGCTGCTGCTGTTTTTGCGTTCCATTCGTGCGACTTTGGTGATTGCGCTTTCCATTCCCATTTCGGTGGTGGCTTCCTTTGTTGCCATGGCAATTTTGGGGCGATCCTTAAATGTGGTATCCTTGGCTGGGATCGCTTTTGCGGTTGGGATGGTGGTTGATGCCGCCATTGTTGTGCTTGAAAATATTTACCGCCTGCGCCAATCGGGACTTCCCAGCATGCAAGCCGCATTAAAGGGGGCGTTAAGCGTGTGGGGGGCGATTTTGGTGTCCGCCTTAACCACTGTGCTGGTCTTTATTCCAATTTTAATCATGGAATTGGAGGTTGGGCAGCTATTTCGCGATATTGCGGTTGCGATCTCGGTTTCCGTGCTATTATCTTTGATTGTTGCGATTACTGTTATCCCTGCTTTGGCGAATCGTTTTTTAAGCGGGCAATCCATGCAGGATGCGAATAAAAGGCTGCATTTGCCTGTGATTGATCCGCTTGCGCGGCAATTTGTGATATGGGTTGCCGCCTATGCGCGCATGGTGGTCACAAAACCCTTAATTGGGCTATCAATTGCGGGGATATTGGTAAGCTCCGTTTCTTATTTTGGGGTTAAATATCTGCCTGAATTGGAATATCTGCCCGAAGGCAATCGCAATTTCATCTTTGGGTCAATCTTTACCCCGCCCGGTTATAATTTGGATACGGTGGGTGAAATGGCGCAGCGTGTTGAATCGGTCATGCTGCCCTTGGTTGCAAGCGAAGAACAGCAACGCAACATCACCGACCCTGAAATAAAAGCAGGGCCTGCGTTGATTGATAATTTCTTTTTTGTGGTCAGGCGTTCAGGCAGCTTTGTGGGAACAAGCAGCGCAGATCCGATGCGAACCGCCGAGCTTATCCCGATATTGCGCCGCCCGATTTTTCAAGAACCTGGCACTTTTGGCTTTTTTTCCCAGCCCTCTATCTTTGGGCGCGGGGTTGGCGGTGCGCGCGCCATTTCGCTTGATATATCGGGCGGCGATTTAGCGGGCATTATTGATAGTGCGCGCAAAGCATCCTTGTTGCTGGAAGAATATTTCCCCCCCGCCGCTGGCAATCAAATTCGCCCGCGCCCGGGGCTTGAACTTGGCGCGCCAGAGCTTCGAATCTTGCCCAATTCTGTGAAATTAGCCGATAATGACATTAACGCGCTTGCGCTTGGGCAAACGATTGATGCGTTTAATGATGGGTTGGTGGTGGATGAAATTACCTTTGATGGGCGCTTGATTGATATGGTGATTAAGGGGGAAAATCAGCAATTAACTTCCACCCAATCGGTGGGGCAAATCCCCGTGGTAACGGGGCAAGGGCAAATCATTCCCGTTGATGCGATTGCTGATTTGCAAATCACCGCAGGCCCTACTGAAATCAGGCATTCCGAACGCCGCCGCACCATCACTTTACAACTGCGCCCGCAAGCTGATATGCCGCTTGGCACCGCGATTGCGATCATTAATGATGATGTTGTGCCAGCATTACAAGCCAGCGTGCTAACCGAAGATCAACAGGTTTTCATCACGGGAACAGCGGATAATTTGGCGCAAACTTGGGCAGAGATGCGCTTTGACCTTATTCTGGCATTGATCATTGTCTATTTGGCGATGGCGATCTTGTTTGGTAATTTTTTCTATCCGCTCATTATCCTTATCACCATTCCTGCTGCCGCGATTGGCGGGGTGATCGGGCTTAATCTGCTGGGATTATTTCAAAATCAAGCATTGGATATGCTCACCCTATTGGGATTTGTGATTTTAATTGGAACGGTGGTTAATAATGCGATCTTGGTGGTGCATCAATCCTTGGTGCTTATTCGCGAAGAAAAGATGGGCTATAATGATGCGATTGTTGAATCGTGCCGCAACCGCGTGCGTCCAATTTTCATGTCCACCTTAACCAGCATGTTTGGCATGCTGCCGCTTGTCTTGCAGCCTGGCGCAGGGTCAGAAATTTATCGCGGGCTTGGATCGGTGGTCATTGGCGGGCTGGGGCTGTCTGCGGTAATGACCCTATTAATTGTGCCTGCATTGCTGGGGGCATTATTAAGACTGCAAAAGGTAAAATAAATGGTCATATTTGGCGATATTTTGTTGGCATTATTGATGCTATTGCCGATTGGTGATTTGATGCTGAAACAGGTCTATCATCAGCGGATCATGCAAATTCTGTTGATTTGTGCGATTCTCTATCATTTATTAATCTTTCATATGATTGGGTTTAAGCTCGGGCTTGCAGGCAGCCTAACCGCGATTTATGCGCTGCAATGCTTATTATTATCCGCCCTGATTTTATGGCAATATCGCAAAAACACCCCACAAGCCCCGTTATCCAAATTATTTATTTTATGGGTGCCTTATGGAATTGGGCTTGCCCTGCTTGGAATATTAATTGAACTTATTTTATATCATTGGAGCGGATCGCCGCCCCTTAGCCGCATCAGCACCAATCTTGATGGAAAATTGATCAGCCTGCATATTTACGGCGCATTGCTGGGCTATGGCTTGCTGGAGCTTGGCGCGATCAGTGCGCTTGCGGTATTGATTAAACGGCGCATTTTAAAAATGGGCGCGGGGTCTTCCTTGATGTTTGCGCTTTCCCAAAAATTACCCGCAATGCAAGAGGGCGCGCACTTACAGCGCCTATTCTTAAAATATGCCTGTATTATTTTGGGAATGACCATCCTGTCGGGCATGGTCGTCAATTGGGTGCAGCATGGGGATATTTTTACAATCAATCATAAAATTTTGCTGGGCGTATTTGGCTTTATACTAGGGATTGTGATCTATGGGTTTGAATATTGGCGCGGCATTGGCGGCAGTAAATTTGCAATGGCGTTATTAATCATCTATCTTATTTTTTCCCTCGCCTTGCCAGGCGTTCACCTGATCAATGCCTTAATATCGTAATTATAGCATGGAAAAGTCACATTCCTTGAACTTACCCGCGCCCTTGCTGGGGGCAATCTTAACCAATTTGCCTGATCCTGTATTGGTGATTAATGCGCAGGATCATATCATCATGGCAAATGCAAAGGCTGAGGATTTTTTTAAAGCCAGCGCAGTGCAACTTGCCAAGCTAGGTTGGGCAAGCTTGCTGGCACAAATTCCAACTTTGGCAGAATTGCCAATGCGGGTGCGCGATCAACATGCGTCAATTACCATGCGTGATATTGGCTTGAACCATCCAAAATTTGGCAATTATAAGCTGGATATTAATGCAAATTTATTTGAATATGATGCGGAAAAACTGGTTATTCTATCGCTGCATCCCGCTGGGCTTGCAAGCAAATTGGATGATGCGCTGCATCAACGCGGCAATTTGGAACGGCTGGGGGCATTAACCGCAATGCTAGCGCATGAGGTTAAAAACCCGCTTTCTGGCATCAGAGGGGCAGCCCAGCTGATTGAAGGAATATTGCCCCAGCAGGAACGGCGTTGGCCTTCTATGATTTTGGCGGAAACAGATCGCGTCACCCGCTTGCTAGAAAGCTTGGAAACGCTTGGGGACAGCCCCTTATTATCACGCAAGCCCATTAACATTCATGCGGTGCTGGATCGCGTATGGCAAGTTGCCAGCGCAGGCTTTGCCAATCATGTTACGATCAAGCGCAATTATGATCCTTCCTTGCCCATGGTTTATGGGGATTTTGATCAGCTGGTGCAGGTTTTTATGAATTTGGTAAAAAATGCGGCCGAAGCTGCGCCACAAGAACAAGGCGAAATTGGATTAAGCACCGCGTTTGTTGGCGGAATTCATTTACAGCTAAGCATGAATCAAAAAGCGCTTGCGCTGCCGCTGATGGTCACGATTAGCGATAATGGAAAAGGCATTGACCCTGCGATCAAGCACCGTTTATTTGAACCTTTTATATCCACCAAACAATCCACCAAAAAGCAAGGGCGCGGCATTGGGCTTGCGCTTGCCGCCAAATTAATCGGCGATCATAATGGCGTGATTGAAGTTGATTCAATTCCCAACAAAACCGAATTCAAAATCTTGCTGCCAATTATATAAAAAACCCGCGCTTAGGGGAAATGACCATAAGCGCGGGCTTAAAAAAAATAAGTGATTAAAAATTAAAAATCAAATAATGCGCGTTTGGCAACATAACCGCTATCGGATAATCTGGTCCATTCCATTGCTTTCTTGCGGAAATCAATGAAGCTATCATGCACTTTTTTAGTCATTGCATCGCCAGCTGCGCTTTCTTCCAAAGCTTCTTTTGAAGCGCTGCCGAAAGCGCGGAAAATATCATCCGAAAATTCACGAAGCTGCACCCCATGATCATTGATCAAGGTTGCAAGCGAATCGGAATTGGTCGCATTATATTCTGCGTACATATTGTTATTTTCAGCATGCGCGCAAGCGGTGATTAATTGTTGATCGGCGGCTGAGAATGAATCCCAAACATCCTTGTTAATCCCAACGCTTAGGGTTGATCCAGGTTCATGGAAGCCAGGCCAGTAATAATATTTTGTAACCTTATAAAAACCAAATGCCAGATCATTCCAAGGACCAACCCATTCGGTTGCATCAATCGCACCTGATTGCAATGCAGCATAGATTTCGCCGCCTGGAAGGGTCATCGCTGATGCGCCAAGCTTGCGCAATACTTCGCCGCCAAGACCGGGCATCCGCATTTTAAGCCCTTGTAAATCCTCAACATTGTTGATTTCCTTGTTAAACCAGCCGCCCATTTGAACGCCTGTATTTCCACATGACAAGCCCTTAATGTTAAAGCCCGCAGCAAGTTCATCCCATAATTGCTGACCGCCGCCAAACTGCACCCAAGCATCTTGCTCATTCGCGGTTAGCCCAAAGGGAACAGCGGTGAAAAAGTTAAAGGCTTTTGACTTGCCTTGCCAATAATATTCCGCACCATGATACATATCGGCATTGCCTTGCGATACGGCATCAAAGCTTTCAAGCGCGGGCACCAATTCGCCCCCTGCAAATAATTTAACCGTCAATCTGCCATCGGATGCTTTGGTGACATTATCCGCAAAACGCTGTGCGCCAGTGCCAAGCCCTGGGAAGTTTTTAGGCCATGTGGTGACCAATTTTAATTCCCGTTTTTGTTCCATCACCGCAGGGGCTGCGGGGGCTGCTGCTTCTTCAGATGCTTGTTCTTCGCAAGCACCAAGCATCAGCGCGCCTGCGCCCAATACCGCACCACCAAGCAACACATCGCGGCGTTTGAAAATTTTATTTTCCGTTGCCGTGGCTTCTGTTTGATCTTGTGACAGATCATTATTATTGATTTCGTTTTTATCCATTTTCAGTCTCCTAAAATTATATATTTGAACCGATGATTACCGATTGCCTAACAGGCATTAAATTTTATGTTTTTTCAAGTCTTTTTTAAAGCTTTGCCGCAAAATCCTTTAAATTTAAGCGGTTAAGCGTCTCTTTGGTGGGTATCCCCTCATCATTCCACCCGCGATATTGATAATATTCAGGCAGCATAATGTTAAGATCGCTAACCAGCCCCTTGGCGGTTCCAGATGGGGTTTTATCGTTTAGCATCCTTGGCGGCAGCGTATCATCGGCTTTGGTAAAGCCCGCTTTTAAATTAAAAATCCGTTCAAGATTATAAATGCGTTCGCCCGTTTCATTTAACCGTTCAATCGTCCAATCCCCGTCAAGATCGGCTGAAATCATATCACTAAAGGCGGTGCGGTCAAAAACGCCCGTTGGAAACAGGCACAGCCCCGAAGAATCAACCATTGCCACAAAATCCTGCGAATCCTTGCACGGCTTTGCCTTACCCTTGCCTGTTGGGTCTGCCATATCTTCGGCGAAGACATCATGGCGCAAATGGCACGCCCCACGATTAGAGGTGGCATAGCCAAGCCCCATCCCTTGCAGCGCACGCGCATCATAGCCCGCAAATTCTTGCCCCTTTACCCCCATAAATAATTCTGGATGACCATATTTTTCACAAAGCCGCTTTGCGCCAAGCCCCAATTCGCGCCCAAACCCTTGCGCAAGCCCTGTTTTTTCAGCAAAAATCACCAAGGCTTCTGCATTGCCGAAAGATAAATCAATGCCGTCCGTTTGATCCTTGGTAATCGCGCCCAGCTCATAAAGCTCCATCGCGGCGGCAAGCGTTACCCCAAATGAAATGGGGTCCATGCCATGTTCATTCATCATATAGCCCGCAAAAGTTAGCGCATCCAGATCATCAATCCCAACAACAGGACCAAGCGCGAACGCCGTTTCATATTCAAGCCCGCCCGATGCGTGCCAATATTGCGGGCGATCTTTCACTGAAAAATGATTCTTATCAATATGTGCAATGCGTCCGCAGCCAATGGTGCAGCCAAAACACGCTTTGTTACGAATTAAATTCACATGGTTATTTTGATTGGGTTTAAAGACTTTATCCACCGCCACATTATCCGCGCCCTCAAATTGAACACAGCGAAAATTATGGGTTGGCAGCCCGCCAAAGGCTTGCATCGATCCCAGCATGGCATGGGTACCATATTTGCTTAAACGATGCCGTGAAGAGCTTGCATTTAAGGTTTTGTTCCATCTGCTGGTAACCGCATATAATTTATCTTGGCTTTTATGGTTAAGCCCCACCGATCCATGCGCGATGATCGCTTTTAACTGTTTTGATCCCATAACCGCACCCACGCCAGATCGCCCCGCCGCGCGGTGAAGATCATTGACGATACAGGCATATTTAACGCCTTGTTCGCCAGAAACCCCAATCGCAGATACTTTGGCATCTGGATTTTGATGCCTTGCATGCAGCCACGCATCTGTGTGCCACACGGTTGTTCCCCAAATTTCCGATGCGTCATGCAGCTGAATATGATCATTTTCAATGCTAAGATAAACGGGATTTGGTGATTTTCCCGTAACAATCATCAAATCATAGCCCGCAGCCTTTAATGCTGCCCCAAATTTCCCCCCAGAATTAGAGCTGGCAATCGCATTGGTTAGCGCGCCTTTGGTGACAACAACATAACGACCAGAAGTGGACGCGCTGGTTCCCGTCAAGGGCCCTGTTGCAAAAATAAGCGGATTTTCAGGCGCAAGCGGATGCGTCTTAGGATCCATCAAATCCATCAAATAACGGGTTGCAAGCCCGCGCGCACCCAAATATTGCTGCGCCCATTCTAAATTTAATGCTTCTTCTTTGATGTCATGGGTTGATAGGTCAATCTTTAAAACGCGTCCTTGCCAAGCCATTTTTCCATTTCCCTTAACTGGTAATATTGTTCTTTAAAGATTATAATTTTGCTGCCCAGCTGCGCATCTTATCAAGCCCCGTTAATTCCGCAGATTGATAGGTAATCGCCTTGGTTGGGCAAGCATCAACGCATGCAGGATCACCGCCGCAAAGATCACATTTTGCAACTTTCCCCGTATCGGCATTATAATTAACCGTGCCAAACGGGCAAGCAATCGTGCAGACTTTGCAGCCAACACACACATCTTCCAACACTTCAATCGCGCCCGTATCATGGTTGCGCTTTAGCGCATCAACGGGGCAAGCCCTTGCGCACCAAGCCTCGGCACATTGGGTGCAGGTATAAGGCACAATTTTTTCACCATGCCCAAATTCATAGATTACAATGCGCGATTTTGCAGGGTTAAACCCCTCGCCATGGCTATAGCTGCACGCAAGCTCGCATTGCTCGCACCCTGTACATAACAAAGGATCAATTACCAATGATTTCTGCATCTATTTTTCCTTTTTTACGCGTTACTTTTATACGCACTCACACGCTATTTTTTTATACGCTCACACGCCGCTAGGGCTTTCGCCAAACTATTGGCGGCGCACGCTTGTGCGCTGTTGTTTTTACGCGTTACTTTTATACGCTCACACGCTATTTTTTTTGTACGCTCACACGCCACTAGGGCTTTCGCCAAATTATTGGCGGCGCACGCTTGTGCGCTGTTGTTTTTACGCGGCGCTTTTATACGCAGTCGCGGGCTTAAAACTTTTCATACTTACACATTAACTCTAAACCAAATCTGCGCCAAGCACAAGCTGATCTATGGTTTCAATTTCTAATTTTTGATCTTTGGCAAATACCATCAATTCGGCGCGAACGGTCGGATAGGGCGCGCTTAAAAGCGGCCGTATAACATCGGTAAGCGCGTCAAGATCAACTTGCCTAATCAGCCGCCTGATCATCCCCACCGCGCTTGGCATCATCGATAATTTTTTAAGCCCAAGCCCCGTTAGCGCAAGCACCTCAAGCGGTTTTGCCGCCATTTCCCCGCATAAAGACACTTCAAGCCCATGCGCATCACATGCTTGAATAATCTGATGAATAAAGCTTAAAAATCCAGGATTTAGCAAATCATAACGCCCATCCAATTTTGAATTCATGCGATCGCTTGCAAAAAAGAATTGCGCAAGATCATTGCTGCCAATCGATATAAAATCGGCATGTTTTGAAAGTGCTGGAATTTGCATTGCAAGTGCTGGCACTTCTAGCATTGCGCCAAATTGCAGGATATTTGGTTTGGGAATACGCGCTTTTTTAGCATCTTCAAGCGCCCTTAACACAATTTCCTTTGCGCGGATAAATTCATCCACCAGCGTCACCATTGGAAACATAAATCTTAAAGGGCGCCCATTTGCAGCCGCAATCAGCGCATATGCTTGATGATAAAGCATATCCTTTTCATCCAGCATATAGCGAATGGCGCGCCAACCAAGCGCTGGATTTTCTTCTGCGGGCATTGGGATATAGGAAATTTTCTTATCGCTGCCAAAATCAAAGCTGCGAAAGATAATCGGTTTATCTGCGGCTTGATCATATATTTTTGTATAAAATTTGGTTAATTGCGATGATGTTGGAAATTGTTGCCGCAGCATCAAGGATAATTCTGTGCGAAACAGCCCAATCCCCATCGCGCCCGTTTCTGCCAAATGGGGAACATCCATCAACATTCCCGCATTAATATGAAGCTCAATCGGTTTTGAATCCTTGGTAATAATCGGCAAATTGCGTTCTTTGGCATAGCTTGAAAACAGGGCATCGCGCACCGATAATGTCTGTTTAACCGATTCCCGAACTTGCTTGCTGGGATTGATAAACACCCCGCCATTGGTTGCATCCACCACCACACGATCGCGCGCGGCAATATAATCCAGCGCATCCTTAACCTTGCCAATCATTGGAACGCCCATTGCCCGCGCAACGATGGCAACATGCGAACTTGCCGCGCCCTCCAGCAAGATCACGCCCTTTAATTTATCGGGATTATATTCCAGCAATTCGGCAGCGTCCAAATTGCGGGCAACCAAAATGGAATATTCAGGCAGCGGACCAAGCCCAACAGGCAAGCTGGCGCGCCCCACCAAATAGCGCAATAAGCGGTTTGCAACATCTTCTAGATCGCTTAACCGTTCGCGCATCATCGGGTCTGTGATTTTCTTAATCCGCGCTTTTAACGCATCATTTGTCCGCACGACCGATGCTTCAGCCGACAGCCCCGTGGCGATCCCCGCTTCAATTTTTCGAACCCAGCCCTTATCATCCGCAAGCACGCGATATGCCCTTAAAATTTCCAAAATACTGTTGCTTTTTGAAACAGGATCATTCATTAATGCATCCAGTGATTTTTGCATTTCATGCAAGGCTTTATGCAATCTTGCAAGCTCTTGCTCGCGATCCTCATGCACCATTTTATAATGCAGCCCAAGCTCTGGCCAATGCAGAACCACAAGCCCCATTGCAATCCCTTTATTCAAACATTGACCGCTAAGGCGCAGATTTTGATTGCCCGCATGATTATGGGAAAATGCCTTTGGATTAATCAGCCGATGGTGAATCACCATTTCCGAAATGACCATGGCAATGGTTGCAAGCGCATCAATTTCAGTATCGTTAAATTTATGAACCTGTTCGGATTGAACTGCCAGCACGCCAATCACCCGCCCACCGCTTAGAATGGGAACGCCCATCATCCCAAAAAAGCGCGATTCGCCTGTTTCAGGGCGGGATGCAAAATGTTCAAAAACATTGGCATCGCTTAATGAAATTGGCTGTGCGGTTTCTGCGATCTGCCCCACTACGCCTTCGCCAACTTTTAAAGTGGTGGCATGAACAGCATGCTTATTAAGCCCTTGGGTTGAATATAATTCCAAGATTGCATTGGGACCGCGAAGATAAATCGAACATACAGCGCAGCCAAGATGCTGGGAGATGATCACAACCAGCTGATCTAATTTTGCCTGCACATCGCCTGCGCTTGCCATCAAGCCGCGCACTTGTTTTAATAATTTTGTGACCTGATGATAACGCTCGGGCGTAATTGCAGGCGGCGCAGCGAAATCTGCCGCAAGCGGGTCTGGTTCCAATATGGTTAAATCATCCCCCACGCCTTCTATCCATCCAACCCATAAGCCGTATGCAAAGCCTGCAATGCAGCTTGTAATTGATCTTCGTGAATAAGGGTTGATATTTTAATCTCGCTGGTGGCAATCACCTGAATATTCGCCCCGCATTCCGCCAATGTTTGAAACATTTTTTGGGCAACGCCCGCATGGCTGCGCATCCCAACCCCAATCACCGATATTTTTGCGACCGTCGCATCGCTTGCAATATCTTCATAATGAATGTCGGTTTTTGCATGATTTAAAATATCGGTTGCGCGATCCAAATCGGCGCGCCCCACTGTAAAAGTCATATCCGTATGATTGCCATCACGCGATACCGATTGCACAATCATATCCACATTAATCGCCGCATCGCTTAAAGGACCAAATATTTTGGCGGCAATGCCGGGGGTATCCGCAACCTTAAACAAGGTGATTTTTGCCTCATCACGGCTATAGGCAACAGAGCTTACAACAAGTTTTTCAACCATTTCATCCTCACTGACGATTAAAGTTCCAGGGGTATCTGTAAAAGAAGACAGCACCTGAACGGGCAAATTATAATTCATGGCAAGTTCAACCGAACGGGTTTGCAGCACTTTTGCACCAAGCGATGCCATTTCCAGCATGGTTTCATGGCTTACCTGATTAAGCTTTCTGGCGTTCGGCACCAATCTGGGATCTGCGGTATAAACCCCATCAACATCGGTATAAATATCGCATCTGACCGCGCCAAGCGCGGCTGCAAGTGCAACCGCCGAAGTATCTGATCCGCCGCGTCCAAGCGTGGTGATGCGGTTTTGATCACTAATGCCTTGAAAGCCCGCAACCACCGCAACCATGCCGCTTTCAAAGCGTTCCTTAATATTGCTGCCATCAATTTCCTCGATGCGTGCGCTGCCATGCACATCATTTGTATGAATGGGAATTTGCCAGCTAAGCCATGAACGGGCTGGCACTTCCAATTCTTGAAGCGCAAGCGCCATCAGCCCCGCTGTTACCTGTTCGCCTGATGCCACGATCGAATCATATTCGCGCGTATCGTAAAAGCGGCTCATCTGCCCAACATAGCCCACCAGCTGGTTGGTAACCCCCGCCATCGCCGATACCACCACCACCACATGATGCCCTTGATCATATTCGCGTTTTACCTTGATGGCAGCTTTTTTAATCCGTTCGGGTTCAGCGACCGAAGTCCCCCCAAATTTCATCACCAAAATTGACATTATTTCATACCTTGTTGCTCTATCTTTATGATCTAAATCGCTTTAATAATCAATATTTTATATTTTTACAATATAAGGCACAAAGAATTTACGGTTTTTTTTAAAGCCTTAGCGGCGCGTAAAAAAGCAAGCACAAGCGTGCGCCGCCGCTAATGCGGTGTAAGCCTGCACGGCGTGTGAGCGTAAAAACAAGCGCGTAAAAAAGCAAGCACAAGCGTGCGCCGCCAATAGTTTGGCGCAAGCCTTAGCGGCGTGTGAGCGTATAAAAGCGCCGCGTGAAAAAACAAGCACAAGCGTGCGCCGCCAATAGTTTGGCGTAAGCCTTAGCGGCGTGTGAGCGTATAAAAGCGGCGCGTAAAAAAGCAAGCACAAGCGTGCGCCGCCAATAGTTTGGCGTAAGCCTTAGCGGCGTGTGAGCGTATAAAAGCGGTGCGTAAAAAAACAAGCACCAACATTACAATGAAAAAAGATGATGGGTTAATTTATCTAAATTGTGACCGCTGACCGCCGATATGGTTAAAATTTGCATTTTTGTATGTTCTTCCAAGAATTGACGCTGCATATCCAGCAAATCATCGGCAAGCGCATCGGCTTTATTGATAACCAAGAAAAACGGCTTATCACTTAACCCCGCGCCATATGCTTTTAATTCATCGCGAATGATTTGATATTCACGCACAATATCATCGCCCGTGCCATCAATTAAATGCACCAGCGCGCGGCAGCGTTCAATATGCCCTAAAAACCGTGTGCCAAGCCCGCGCCCTTCATGCGCCCCTTCAATCAATCCTGGAATATCGGCAATCACGCGTTCTTTCCCCTCTAGCCATGCAACCCCCAGCTGGGGAAATAAAGTGGTAAAGGGATAATTGCCAATTTTTGGCCTTGCACGGGTTAGGGCTGCAAGCAGGGTTGATTTTCCCGCATTTGGAAGCCCGACCAGCCCAATATCAGCCAGCAGCTTCAACCGAAGCCAGACATAGGCTTCTTCGCCTGGCCAGCCAGGCTCGGCTTTGCGCGGGGCTTGATTAACTGCTGATTTAAAGCTTGCATTGCCGCGCCCGCCATCCCCGCCCTTGGCAAGGGTAATCATTTGATCGGGCATGGTTAAGTCATAAAGTAGATTTTGCTTATCCTCATCCAAAATTTGCGTGCCAACGGGCAAAGTAAGAATAATATCCTTTGCATTTGCGCCGCTTCTGTTCCCCCCTTCGCCAGGGCGGCCGCGCTCGGCTTTAAAATGCTGGCGATAGCGAAAATCAATCAAGGTGTTTAAATCAGGATTGGCTTTTGCAATAATATGCCCGCCTGCCCCGCCTTTGCCGCCATCAGGCCCGCCAAATTCAATGTTTTTTTCACGCCGAAACGATATGGTGCCATTGCCCCCTGGCCCACTTGAAATAAAGATTTTGGCTTCATCCAGAAATTTCATGTGACAATACTTTCTTTTTTTGCTTTAAAAGGCTATAGGGTGAAATACAAGATTTTGCAAAACAAATTCATATATGAATTTCGGTTATGATTTAATAATATTAGGAGATCAGGCGCAATGGCTGGCAGTGTAAATAAGGTAATCTTAGTTGGTAATTTGGGACAAGACCCCGAAGTTCGCACCATGAATAATGGCGGGCGATTGGTCAATCTAAGCCTTGCAACTTCTGAAAATTGGAAAGATCGCGATGGCAATCCGCAAAGCCGCACAGAATGGCACCGCGTCGTGATTTTTAACGAGAATTTAGGGAAAATCGCCGAAAGCTATCTTAAAAAAGGCTCTAAGCTTTATCTTGAAGGTCAGCTTCAAACCCGCAAATGGCAAGACCAATCGGGCGCAGATCGCTATAGCACCGAAGTGGTTGTGCCGCGTTTTGGCGGGGCAATTACCCTGCTGGATAGCCGTCAATCTGGGGGATCGCAAGGCGGAAATAATCAACCGCCAATATCCTCTTATGAAGATGGTTATGGCGGGACTTCCAGCCAAGCATCATCTGGCAATCAAAATAATGTCAAAGGCGGCAGCAATATCGGATCATCCGCCAATGATCTTGATGATGATATTCCCTTTTAAGCAATATGATGGGTAAGAATCTGGTGCGCG
>JBGCED010000087.1:0-5027 GCA_045106055.1 Alphaproteobacteria bacterium | reverse complement strand
GCTTTAGATCAAGTGCGACCATGCGCCCCTTGCAATGCTGCTGGTTTTATGATTAAAATTTAAAAAATAAATCATAAATCTAAGGATGGGGGAAAATCATGGATCATGGCATTTATAAAGTTGATCAAAAAACACGCGATTATGCGCTGATTAATAACGAGCAATATGGCGAATTATATGCGCAATCGGTGCATCTGCCCGATGAATATTGGTCAAATCAAGCCAAACGACTGGATTGGATTAATTTTCCAACCAAGATTCGCGATGTTGATTTTAACCTGCCGAATGTCTCGATCAAATGGTTTGAAGATGGCGCATTAAATGTTGCCTATAATTGCATTGACCGCCATCTTGAAAAGCGCGGCAATCAAACGGCAATTATTTGGGAGGGGGATGACCCAAGCGAAGACAGCAAAATCACCTATCAAGAATTATATGAAAAAGTGTGCAGGCTGGCGAATGTGTTGAAAGCACAAGGCGTGGTTAAGGGGGATCGCATTTGCATCTATATGCCAATGATCCCAGAAGCAGCGGTGGCGATGCTGGCTTGTGCCAGAATTGGCGCGGTGCATTCCATCGTGTTTGGCGGTTTTTCACCAGACGCGCTTGCAAATCGCATTCAAGATTGCGAATGTAAATTGGTCATCACAGCGGATGAGGGGCTGCGGGGCAGCAAAAAAGTGCCCTTAAAGGCAAATGTGGATCAGGCATTAACCAGCTGCCCGTCAGTGACAGCGGTTGTGGTCGTTAAGCGCACAGGCGGCAAGATTGATTGGGTTGATGGGCGCGATCATTGGTATGAAAGCGCGTGCGCTGCTGCGGATGCTGTGTGCAACCCAGAACCGATGAATGCAGAAGATCCTTTATTCATTCTTTATACTTCAGGGTCAACGGGCAAACCCAAAGGGGTATTGCATACAACGGGCGGTTATTTGTTATATGCCAGCATGACCCATGAATATATTTTTGATTACCATGATGGTGAGGTTTATTGGTGTACGGCGGATGTTGGCTGGGTCACGGGGCATAGCTATATTGTTTACGGCCCGCTTGCAAATGGCGCAATTACCTTAATGTTTGAAGGGGTGCCAAATTATCCAGACAGCGCGCGTTTTTGGCAAGTCATTGATAAGCATCAGGTCAATATTTTCTATACCGCGCCAACCGCAATCCGCGCTTTGATGCGCGAAGGGGATGATCCTGTTAAATCCACATCGCGCAGCAGCTTGCGGGTGCTTGGATCGGTGGGCGAACCAATTAACCCAGAAGCATGGCAATGGTATTATGATGTCATTGGCGATGGTCGCTGCCCGATTGTGGATACATGGTGGCAAACCGAAACGGGGGGGATTTTAATCTCGCCACTGATTGGGGCAATTAACCTAAAGCCAGGATCAGCAACCCTGCCTTTCTTTGGGGTTGAACCGCAAATTGTTGATAATGACGGAAAAGTGCTTGCAGGCGCATGTGCGGGTAATTTGGTTATCACCGCATCTTGGCCAGGGCAAATGCGCAGCCTGTACGGCGACCATGAACGCTTTATGCAAACTTATTTTTCAACCTATAAAGGGAAATATTTTACAGGCGATGGTTGCAGGCGCGATGAAGATGGCTATTATTGGATCACAGGGCGGGTTGATGATGTGATCAATGTATCGGGTCACCGCATGGGAACAGCAGAAATTGAATCATCGCTGGTGGAACATGAAGCCACCGCAGAAGCCGCCGTTGTGGGCGCGCCCCATGATATTAAGGGGCAAGGCATTTATGCGTATGTCACCTTAAAAACAGGGATTGAGCCAACCGATGCGCTTAAAAAAGAATTGGTCAACTGGGTGCGCAAAGATATTGGTCCGATTGCATCCCCTGATTGGCTGCAATGGGCGCCCAGCCTCCCTAAAACCCGTTCTGGTAAAATCATGCGGCGCATTTTACGCAAAATTGCCGAGGATGATTTTGGAAGCTTGGGGGATACCTCAACCTTGGCAGACCCTTCGGTGGTGGATCATTTGATTGAGAATCGCCAAAACCGAAAAAGCTAAATAATCAGCGCGTATAATGGATATTCAGGCGGAAATCGCGCAGCATGCACGCACCTTAATCCGTGATGCTTGCGCTGCTAGGGCGCGGATTGTGGTTGCAGAATCCTGCACAGGCGGGCTGATTGCGGGCGCGCTTACCGCTGTTGCAGGCGCATCTGATGCAATAGAGGGCGGATTTGTCACCTATTCCAATCGCATGAAGCATGATCTGCTGGGGGTGGATATGGGCTTAATCAACCAGCATGGCGCGGTATCCCCCGAAGTTGCAGCCGCCATGGCAGTGGGCGCGCTTCAACAAGCCCCCAATGCCCAGCTTAGCCTTAGCGTCACAGGGGTTGCAGGACCTGGTCAATCTGAAAATAAGCCCGCTGGATTGGTCTATATGGGGCTTTGCCATCGCGGCAAGCCGCCATCAACCCTGCGGTTTTATTTTGAAGAAAAAAACCGCGATCAGGTGCGAATGCACAGCGTCTTTGAAGGCGTGAAAGCATTAATGCTGCTGGTTGAAAACACGCCTTCTTAACCCCACATCATTCTTAGTAAGAATCATAAAAATAGGAGCATAATATGGATGAACAAGCCCAAATAAACGCAGAGGCCGCCGCCTTTAGAACCTTAATTGCCCATTTTCAAAATCGAACCGATGTGCAAAATATTGATTTGATGATTCTGTCGGGCTTTTGCCGAAATTGCCTTAGCCGCTGGTATCAGCAAGGCGCACAAGCACAAGGGGTTGAACTTAGCAAAGATGAAGCCCGCAGCCATGTTTATGGCATGGATTATGCCGAATGGTCAAAGCGTTATAAGCAAGAAGAAAGCGCCGAGAAAATGGCTGAATATCAGCGATCAATCTCTAAAAACCCCCCACATTAAATAAAAAGGATTTGTTGATATGAAGATTGGCTTTATCGGGCTGGGGGTGATGGGCTATCACATGGCTGGACATCTGGCACAAAAATCAGGTGCGGCAGTGACGGTTTATAACCGCACCCATAGCAAAGCTGAAAAATGGCAGCAAGCACATCCCGATCATAGCAGCGCAGACACGATTGCGGCTTGCGTGAAAGATGCTGATCTTGTCATGCTATGCGTTGGGGATGATTCGGATCTTGAGCAAATTTTGCTTGATCCAGAAACAGGTGCGATTGCCCATATGAAAGCGGGCAGTATTTTAATTGACCATACAACCGCATCCGCAGCAATCGCGCGGCGCATTGCAGATCAGGCAAAAACAGCCGCCATTGATTTTCTGGATGCGCCCGTATCGGGCGGTGAAGTTGGTGCGGTAAATGGGCAATTATCCATCATGGTTGGCGGGGATCAGGCGGTTTTTGATAAAGTGCTGCCTTTGCTTGATCATTACGCAAAAGCGGTGAATTTAATCGGCGCGCATGGCGCGGGGCAGCTAACCAAGATGGTCAATCAAATTTGCATTGCAGGTCTGGTGCAAGCATTAAGCGAAGGGGTTGCCTTTGGCGTGAATGCGGGGCTTGATATGGACAAGGTGCTTGCTGCCATTTCAGGCGGCGCAGCAGGATCATGGCAAATGCAAAACCGCGCCACCACCATGGTCAAAGATGAATTTGATTTTGGCTTTGCGATTGATTGGATGCGCAAAGATTTGCGGATATGCCTTGAAGAAGCAAATCAGAACCAAAGCCAACTGCCAATTACCGCAATCATTGATCAATTTTATGCTGTTTTACAAGCACAAGGAAAGGGCCGCCAAGATACTTCAAGCCTAATTCAAAATCTATTGCGCGCCAAATAATTTCTATCTATATAAATTGATGACAAGCGATCATAATATGATTATAATGTTGTCTATTAAGATTGAGGTCGCTTTTAAATTAATCAATAAACACATAAAAGGTTAGATAAATGAAAAAATTACTAAGCTGCGCTGTGGCTGCTATGATTACCGTTTCTGCCCCCTTGTTTGATATGCAAACCAAGGCACAAGCGGATGAAATAAAACCTGCGGTTATTTTTGATCGCGGGGGGAAATTTGACAAATCCTTTAATGAAGGCGTATGGACAGGCGTTAAGCGTTTCATCGATGAAACAGGAATTGAAGTGATGGAATTTGAGGTCACCAATGATTCCCAGCGCGAACAGGCAATGCGCCGCATGATGGATCGCGGGGCAACCATCTTGCTTGGGGTCGGTTTTGCACAAGCCGATGCAATCGCAGCCGTCAGCGCCGATTATCCAGATCGTCAATTTGCGATCATTGATGTTTCTTGGCTTGATGCACCCAATTTACGCCAATATGCATTTAAAGAACATGAAGGCAGCTATTTGGCAGGAATCGCAGCTGCCATGACCAGCGAAACCAACAAGGTTGGCTTTGTTGGGGGCATGGATATTTCCCTAATTCGTAAATTTGCTTGCGGATATGTTGGTGGTGCAAAATCGGTTGATCCATCGATGGAAGTTTATCAAAATATGACGGGAACTACCCCTACTGCATGGAATGATCCTGTAAAAGGGGCGGAACTTACACGCAGTCAAATTGATCGCGGCGCAGATGTGATATATCAAGCAGCGGGCGGTACAGGGCTTGGCGTTATTCAAGCCGCAGCCGATGCTGGTAAATATTCAATCGGGGTTGATTCAAATCAAAATCATCTTGCACCAGGCAGCGTGTTAACATCCATGTTAAAGCGCGTTGATCTTGCCGCTTACCAAACCTTTATGGATGTAATGAATGGCGAATTTACCGCTGGCGTTCAAAATCTGGGCATTGCCGAAGAAGGGGTCGGGATTGCGATTGATGACAATAACCGCGCATTAATCACCCCAGAAATCGCCGCTGCGATTGAAAGCGCACGCAACGATATTATCGCGGGCAAAATCCAAGTTCATAATTATGAAACGGATAATAGCTGCCCTTATTAAGCAATTTGGCTTATAAAATTTATAAAGCCCTCCTTAATGATCATCCGTTAAGGGGGGCTTTTATTTTATAAGGGGCTTATAAAA
>JBGCED010000086.1:0-14088 GCA_045106055.1 Alphaproteobacteria bacterium | reverse complement strand
GATATGATGCTGCCAGCTGCGCAGCCAAGCTTTGACCTTGCCTTAAAGGATGATATGCGCACCACATTATGCGAATCACCGCATATTTTTCTGTTTGAAGATGATGTCTTGATCGCCAAAAGCACAAAATGCAATCAAGATGCAATATTATTTACCAGCGCGCCCTCCCCTTAATCTAATGCGCCTTATTAAAATTCAAGGAATTTAAGCATATACAAAATTTTGACTTGTTGTCTGGGCGTTTTTTGCTATTTATACCGCTTGATCAATTTACAAATGAATGATGTAAATATCCATGACCAAAGCCGATTCTTTTTTAAATCATTTTGCCTCCGCTACTGGCACAATTCCTGCAGCGATGCTTGCGCCAAATGCGTGGGTAAGGCTTGCGCTTTCAAGCCGCAATGATATGATCTTGATCATGGTCACGGGTCATAAGGGCAGCGCACCACGCGAAAAGGCAAGCTGGATGCTGATTGATCAAAATCAGCATTATGGCACACTTGGCGGCGGGCAGCTGGAATTTGAAGCCATTGCCAAAGCGCGCGAAATGCTGAATCAAGGCAAATTTCAAGTCCGCTTAAAGCAGGATTATTTGCTGGGCCCAGATCTGGGGCAATGCTGCGGCGGGGCGGTGCATTTGCTGTTTCAGCCCATCCCCACCAGAACAAACATGGACCAAGCCTTGCCTTGGCTGGAAATTGCAGCCTCCAAGATCACGCAAGCCCCAAATCAGGCGGGCTATCTTTATTTTTCAATGGATGATTTGGAACAACCGCCATACTGGCACGCTGTGGCTTCAACAATGGATCATTTGCATGATCAAGCCTTAAATAATGGCTGGCAGCATTTATATGTGTTTGGGGCGGGGCATGTGGGGCAAGCCATCGCCTTAACCGCAAACAGCCTGCCGATTCACATTCATTTAATGGATCAGCGCGCCGAAATTTGCGATCAATTATTATTGCCTGCCAATGCAAGCTGTGATGATTACACGCCAGAAACGATCAGCAAAACCATCCCAAGCGGGGCATTTGTGGTCATTATGACCCACAGCCATGAACTGGATTACACGCTTGGCAAATATTTGCTTGAACGGGATGATTTATCCTTTATCGGCATTATCGGATCAAAAACCAAAACTGCGCGCTTTTTAAAAAATTACCGCGATGATGGGCTGGATGATGCGGCGTTACACCGCCTAACCATGCCGCTTGCCAAAGCCGCACCCGCAGGCAAAGAACCTGGGCTGATTGCGCTTGGCGTTTTGCATGAAATTTTAACACACACGATATAATGATATAATGAAAGCCAGTGCCAAATGACAGATAAACCCCCAATTGCCAATGAGTCCCAAAAGGCAGAAGCAAAAGCATGGTTTGAAACTTTACGCGATCAGATTTGTGCAAAATTTGAAGCCTTAGAAGATCGCGTGCCGCTTCATCCACAAATTGATGGCATTCCAGCGGGGCGTTTTCAGCGCAGTTCTTGGAAGCGCGAAGATCAGGTTGATCCAACCAGCGATAGCGGCGGCGGGGTGATGGCGGTAATGCGCGGAGGGCGGGTTTTTGAAAAAGTTGGGGTGAATTGCTCAACCGTTTACGGGCAGTTCTCAGAAGAATTTGCAGCCTCCATTCCAGGCGCAGAACAAGGAAACCGCAATTTTTGGGCATCGGGCATATCGCTGGTCGCCCATCCAAGATCGCCCCATGTGCCGATTGCCCATATGAATACAAGGCTGGTGGTCACCAGCAAAAGCTGGTTTGGCGGCGGCGGCGATTTAACCCCGATCTTTCCCATTGCCCAAGATACCGCAGATTTTCACCATGCGTTCAAACAGGCTTGCGATCACCATGATGCGGGCTATTATGATGAATTTAAGGCATGGTGCGACAAATATTTTTACCTGCCCCACCGCGATGAAATGCGCGGGGTTGGCGGCATTTTCTATGATTATTTAAACCGCCAAGGCTGGGATCAGGATTTTGCCTTTACCAAGGCGGTTGGCGGTGCATTTCGCGATATTTATCCTGAAATCATCGCGCGGCATTATGATAAAGCATGGACACAAGCCGACAAGCAAGCCCAAGAACATAAACGCAGCCGCTATGTTGAATTTAATTTAATTTATGATCGCGGCACAAAATTTGGATTGATGACCAATGGACATACCGAGGCGATTTTGGTTTCCATGCCCCCCACCGCCAGCTGGCATTGATCTGCTGCGCCATAATTGAAAAGTATAAACCCATGATTGATATTCCAAATTGCGGAAAATACAGGCTGGTGGTCATTAAAATTGGCTCTGCTTTGTTGGTTGATCCTGCGGATTTAACATTGCGCGATAAATGGCTGCAAGCCTTGGCTGCGGATATTGCAAGCGCAGCCCCTAAGCCTGACGGGAATAGCCAAGATGGCAATAATAAAGCCTTACCCACCAAATTCATCATTGTCACTTCTGGATCAATCGCGCTTGGTCGCAGCCAGCTTGGCTGGCATGAGCAGAAATTAAAGCTGGATGAAAAGCAAGCGGCGGCGGCAATCGGGCAATCCTTGTTGATGGAGGCCTATCAGCACGCCTTGGGGGAATATGGGTTAAAAGCTGCGCAAATTCTGCTTACCCCCCAAGATACAGAACAGCGCAACCGCCATCTAAACGCGCGCCAAGCCATCTTGCAGCTGCTGGAAATGAACTATATCCCTGTGATTAATGAAAATGATACGGTGACCACTGCTGAAATTCGCTATGGCGATAATGATCGCTTGGCAGCGCGGGTTGCCGCCATGGTTAGCGCGGATTTGCTGATTTTATTAAGCGATGTTGATGGGCTTTATACCGCTGATCCAAGGCTTGATAAAGATGCAGCCCATTTACCAACCATAGAAGTGCTTGATCCATCCATCATGGCAATGGGCGGCAAAGCCCCCAAGGGCAATTCTTCTGGCGGGATGGAAACCAAGCTGCAAGCGGCAAAGATTGCAATGCAAGCGGGCTGCGATATGATCATTATGAAGGGAAAGCAGCACCATCCGCTTCAAACATTAACCCAGAATGATTCGCCTAGCGTTCGCTTTAGCCTGTTTAAATCGCAATCATCGCCGATGCAGGCGCGAAAAAGCTGGATTGCTGGCACAATTCACCCCAAAGGCAGCTTAACCATCGATCAAGGGGCTTGGCGCGCGCTTCAAGCAGGAAATAGCCTGCTGCCATCTGGCGTGATTGCTGTAACGGGCGATTTTGATCGCGGCGATGCACTAACTTTGCATGTGGATGGCGATGATCAAGATAAAATCATTGGCATTGGGCTTAGCGCCTATGATGACCATCAAACCAGCTTAATTATGGGGCATCATAGCAATGAAATCCCCAAAATATTGGGCTTTTCAGGTCGCCCCACCCTTATTCACCGCGATGATCTTGCGCTATTAGATTAAAAATATTTAACGCTTCATCAAGGTTCATTTGCGTTTTTTACTTGAAATAGGACTAAATTAGTCCTATTATGAATCATAAGATAAAAGATGCTTTAGGAAAGGTCTAAGATTATGACAAAAGCAACAGCACAAACTTTACCTGCACCATCATTCAGCCCCGACCAAGAAGGGGGCTTGACCCGTTATTTGCAGGAAATTAAGCGCTTTCCAATGCTTAGCGTCGAAGAAGAGTTTGGGCTTGCACGGCGCTGGCAAGAACAAGGCGACAGCGTTGCTGCTCAAAAATTGGTAACCAGCCATTTACGCTTGGTCGCAAAGATCGCCTCTGGATTTCGGGGCTATGGCTTGCCGATTTCGGAACTTATATCCGAGGGGAATATCGGCTTGATGCAAGCCGTGAAACGGTTTGATGTTGAACGCGGCTTTAGGCTTTCAACCTATGCCATGTGGTGGATCAGGGCATCCATTCAAGAATATATCTTAAGAAGCTGGTCGCTGGTTAAAATTGGCACAACCGCAGCCCAAAAGAAATTATTCTTTAACTTAAAGCGTTTAAAGTCCAAATTGGATGCGTTTGAAGATGGCGATCTTGCGCCTGAAACCGTTAAATCCATTGCGACTCATTTGATGGTTGAAGAAAAAGAAGTGGTGATGATGAATCGCAGGCTTTCTGGCGGGGATGTATCGTTAAATGCACCGATCAGCCATCAGGCGGACGGCGACGGCGAATGGATTGATTTGCTGGAGGATGATTCAAGCACACCAGAACAAATTGCGGTTGGCAATCAGCTGCAATCCCATCACCATAACATGCTGGAGCAAGCAATGCAGGTGTTAAACCCGCGCGAGGTTGAAATCATCAGGGCGCGGCGCTTGCTGGATCCCGTTAAGACTTTGGAAGAATTAAGCCAAAAGCTGGGGGTTAGCCGCGAACGGATTCGCCAAATTGAAGTACGCGCCTTTGACAAGCTTCAAGCAAAAATGTTAAGCCTTTCTGGTCAACGCGCTTAAAATATTAAACGCACATTAACCCCATTCACAAACTTTAATTAAAAGGAAAAAACATGACTGTTGCACTGCCTGACTTACCCTATAAAATTGATGCGCTAGCCCCCCATATTTCGGCTGAAACCCTTGGGTTTCACCATGGCAAGCATCATAATGCCTATGTGGTAAAAACCAACGAACTTATTCAAGGCACACCGCTTGAAAATGCAAGCCTTGATGAAATTATGCACGCAGCCCATAAGGATAATAATCAGGGCCTGTTCAATCAAGCTGCCCAAATTTGGAATCATAGTTTTTATTGGCATTCCATGGCACCAAATGGTGGGGGAAAGCCAACGGGCGCGATTGCAGCCAAAATTGACGCAGATTTTGGGTCTTATGATGAATTTGCGGCTCAATTTAAAAATGCGGGCGCAACCCAATTTGGCAGCGGCTGGGCTTGGCTTGTCTTGGATAATGGAACGCTGAAAGTTGAAAAATCGTTAAATGCCGATACGCCTGCGGTGCGCGATGGGGTTACCCCCATTTTAACCATGGATGTATGGGAACATGCGTATTATTTGGATTATCAAAATTTACGCCCCAAATATATGGAAACTTTTTTAAATTCATTGGTAAATTGGGAATTTGCAAACAGCAATCTTGCAAGCGCTTAAACAAGCAAGCGTTCAAAAAAGCAAGCGCTTAAGCGCTAAAAAGCGTGCGACTGCACGCCGCTGCTAGTGCAGCGTAGCCCTTGCGGCGCGTGAGCAAGATAAAAGCAAGTGCGTGAGTGGTAAACGGGTGCTTGCTTTCCATAAATCAATATGCTTAACTTGTGGCGGGTGGTTTTTTGACCATCCGCCATATTTGCATCTATGAGGGGGGCATATTGATGAATCAGCAACAGCATGATGATATTATTGGGCAGATTATTGCGTTAAGCCGCAAACAATTTAAAGCCGATCAAAAACAGGCGCATAGCGGGTTTGAGTGTGATTTTGATGCATTTATCCCTGTGTTTTTCCGCCATTTGGAGGTGGATGATGCTGCAAATGCCCAAATTCCAGACCTGCTGGGCGCAGCCTTTTCCCTATGGCGGTTTGCTGAAAAATTTGATCTAAGCCAGCATCAGCTAAAAATATTCACGCCAAAAGCACAAGTCCATGGCTGGCACAGCCGCCACACCATCTTGCAGCTTGTCACCAAAGATATGCCGTTTTTGGTGGATTCCATTTGCCAAGCATTAAGCGCGCAAGACATTGCCATTCACCGCTTGCTGCATCCTGTTATTAAGCTGCAAGCGCCTTATGAAGGATCAAACCTTTCTGTGATCTATATAGAAATTGATCATATCAGCGATCAAGATCAACTGGCGGTATTACAAGGCGAACTGGATGCAACCTTGCTTGATGTTCAAAATGGCGTCAATGATTGGCGGCAAATGCTTGAGAAAATCAAACAGGTAAGCGTCAATATTAAAACATATCGCCACAGCCTTTCCAAACAAGCAGATCAACAAGAATTAGAGGAATTACAAGAATCAGCCGCCTTTATTGATTGGATTTGCGATAATCATTTTACGATATTGGGTTACCGCGAGCTGATTTACAATCATCAAGATAAAAAATCGGCTTGGTCACTGGATAAAGCAACGGGGCTTGGCATTTTGCGCGATGATCAGCGCACCATTTTTGAGGGCGCGCGCGATCAGCAAGGCTTGACCAATTCCATGCGCCAGCAAGTTGCCATGCCCAATCAAATTCGGATTGCCAAGGCCAATGAACGCGCCAAGGTGCATCGCCGCACCAATTTTGATGTGATTTTTGTCAAACGCTATCAGCAAGATTCGGCAAAAGATTCAAAGCCTGTTTTATGCGGGCAATCCATGATTGTTGGGCTATTTACATCCGAAGTATATAGAAAACAGGCAACCAGCATCCCCTTTGTGCGTAAAAAAATTGATGAAGTGTTTGAACGCCTTGATTTTCAGCCGCAAGGACATGGGGCAAAGGCGCTGGCACATGTGCTTGAAACCTATCCACGCGATGAATTATTCCAAATTGACACGGATCAGCTGGTGCATAATGTCAAACAAATCATGCATTTGGCAGAACGGCCGCGCCCTGCAATTTTCATGCGGGTGGATTCGTTCAAACGGCATGTAAGCGCCTTATGCTTCTTGCCAAAGGATCGCTTTTCATCAACGCTGCGCCGCCGCCTTGCGGATATGATTGGCAATTTGATTAAGGGCGAGGTGACAACCTATAACACCCAGCTTTCAAGCGATCCGCTGGCACAGGTTCTGTTTATTTTCAAAACCAACCCCGATAATTTGATTGAACCAGATCCCGATGAATTGCAAGCAGCCTTGCTGGATTTATGCCGGGATTGGGCGGATCAGCTAAAAGAGGGGCTGCATGACAGTTTTGGAGAAGAGCGCGGCAATCAGCTATGGAATATTTATGGACATGCCTTTCCGCTTAGCTATCAAGAAAATACCAGCATTCAAGTTGCAATCCATGATATTGAAGTGATTGAAACGCTTTATGCCCGCGATGATCAAGACATTACCGTCAATTTATATCAGCCCGTTGCCTTTGCCAGCAATCAGTTGCGCTTGAAATTATGCCGCATGGGCGAAATTGTGGTATTGTCGGACATTGTGCCGATTTTGGAAAATATGGGGCTGCGCGTTATTGAAGAACATCCATGGCGGCTTGAGCCAAAGCGCGATCTTAAGGATGATATACACGCAGAATCTGCCCATAATAAATTATATATCCATGATTTTTCATTGGAAATTATGGGCGATTATGAAATTGAAATAGAGCAAGTGCGCGATATTTTCCATGAAGCCTTATTGAAAATCTGGACTGGCAAAGCCGATAATGATGGCTTTAACCGCCTAATTTTGCAGGCAAAATTAAATTGGCGTGAAATTGTGCTGATCCGTGCTTACGCAAAATATTTACAGCAAGCCAGCATTCCTTTTAGCCAAAGCTATATGCAAGCAACTTTAAGCAAAAATCCGCAGGTCACCCGCAATCTAATTGATTTATTTTTGCTGCGCTTTGATCCTGATCTTGCCGCAACCCATGATTCAAAGATGCAAGCCTTAAATGATAATATTGGTAAATTGCTGGATCAGGTGCAAAGTCTGGATGAAGATCGGATCTTACGGCGTTTCCTAAATTTAATTCACTCAACTTTGCGCACCAATTATTTTCAAACAGATGCGCAGCATCGCCCCCATAATTGGTTAAGCTTTAAATTTGATTCGCGTTCCATCATTGATTTGCCCGAACCTGCGCCGATGATTGAAATATTCGTCTTTTCAACCCGATTTGAAGCGGTTCATTTGCGCTTTGGTTTGGTTGCGCGCGGCGGGCTGCGTTGGTCAGACAGGCTAGAAGATTTTCGCACCGAGATTTTGGGGCTGGTTAAAGCCCAGCAGGTTAAAAATGCGGTGATTGTGCCTGTGGGATCAAAGGGCGGCTTTGTTTTAAAACAAGCTGCCGGCATGAACCGCGCTGAATTTATGGCAGAAGGGGTTGCATGCTATAAGAATTTCATTCAAGCCATGCTGGATATTACCGATAATCTGGTTGCAGGGGTGCTAACCCCGCCTGGCAGTGTGGTCAGGCATGATGGCGATGATGCCTATTTGGTGGTTGCAGCCGATAAGGGAACGGCAACCTTTTCAGATCATGCCAATCAAGTTGCGATTGATCATGGATTTTGGCTGGGGGATGCATTTGCCTCTGGCGGGTCTGCGGGCTATGATCATAAGCAAATGGGCATTACGGCAAAAGGCGCATGGGTTGCGGTGCAGCGCCATTTTCGTGAATTGGGGCATGACACACAATCCCAAGATTTTACCGCAATCGGCGTTGGCGATATGGCGGGCGATGTGTTTGGCAATGGCATGCTATTATCCAAACATATTCGCTTGCAAGCAGCCTTTAACCATTTGCATATTTTCATTGACCCTGCGCCCGATGCGGCAAGCAGCTATGAAGAACGCAAGCGGCTGTTTGATGCGGTGCAAGCATGGGGCGAATATGACACGCAAAAACTATCTGCGGGCGGCATGATCTATTCCCGCAAGGATAAATCCTTGACCCTTACCTCTGAAATCAAAGCAATGTTGGGGCTGGAACAGGATCAAATGTCACCAAATGCGCTTATTCATGCCTTGTTACAGATGAAGGTAGATTTATTATGGTTTGGCGGGATTGGCACTTATGTCAAACAATCGCGCGAAAGCCACGCCGATGTTGGGGATCGTGCCAATGACACGATCAGGGTGAATGCGAATCAATTAAATTGCCGCGTAATTGGCGAGGGGGCGAATTTGGGCATGACCCAGCTTGCCCGCATTGAATTTGCCCAAGCATCAGGCGCGGTCAACAGCGATGCGATTGATAATTCCGCAGGGGTTGATTGTTCCGATCACGAGGTTAATATTAAAATTCTGTTGGGGCAAATTGTTGAAACAGGTGATTTAACCGAGAAACAGCGCAATAAATTACTGGTTGCCATGACCGATCAAGTCTCATCCTTGGTCTTGCGTGATAATTATCAACAAACCCAAAGCCTGTCCGTATGCCAATCAATCGCAGCCCAGCATCTGGATCGCCATCATCGATTGTTAAAATCGCTGGAACGCACAGGCGATATGAATCGCAGCATTGAATTTTTACCCGATGAAGAGGAATTTGACGCAAGGCGGCAGCAAAAAACAGGGCTAATGCGCCCAGAACTTGCTGTATTATTGGCTTATGCCAAGAATGTCACCTATCAAGAAATTCTGGCATCCGACCTTCCTGATGATCCCATGTTAAAAGATGATCTGGCGCTTTATTTTCCCGTTCAGCTGCAAGGCGATTATCTTGATGCCATTCACAGCCATAAATTAAAACGAGAAATCATTGCGACCTCAATCACCAACTCCATGATTAACCGTTCGGGGCTTGATTTTGTAAACCAAGCGCGCACCGATACAGGGGCAAGTGCCGATCAAATTGCGCGGGCTTATTTAATCGTACGCGAGGTTTTTGAACTGCGCAGCCTTTGGAAAGAAATAGAGGATGGTGACGGCAAAATCCCCGCAAAGATACAATATCGCATGGCATACGAAACCAGGCGGACGATTGAACGCATGACCGCTTGGCTTATTCGCTATCATCCAAAGCTGGATGATATTGGTAAATTAATTGCCCATTATAAGCCAGGGGTTACCAGCTTTAAAGCGCATTACCGCGATATTTTATCGGATTCTGCCTATCAAGAGCTTGAAAGCCGCCGCAATAATTTTAAGGTTGAGAATGTATCAGATCAGCTTGCAGAAGAGATTGGCAGCTTAAAATTATTATCAACCGCTTGGGATGTTGTGCGGCTGCAAAGCATTAATCCAAATTGGGATATTGTCCCGCTGGGTAAATGCTATAGTCATATTGGCATGCGGTTTAAATTTGATCATTTAAGGTCAACCGCAAATCATCTACAAAGCGCAGAAGGGAATTGGAACAGGCTTGCACTTGGTGCGGTCATTGATGATTTATGGATGCTGCAATTCACTTTGACGCGCAAAATCATTGCCGATCATCCTGAAAATCAAGATAATCCCACCGATTTATGGCTGGCAAAAGACACGCCAGCATTACAGCGCATTGATTCCCTGCTGCATGATTTAACCCATTATCCTGTGCTTGATCTTGCGATGCTGTCGGTTGCGGTACGCGAATTGCGTGCCTATATTGGTGAGTGATCGTAAAAACACGGGATTACATATTGACTAATCTTGATAAATGATTCATTGATCGCGTCTTAACTGTTTTTTTAAGTGGCGATGCAAGCATGAAACCCAATAAACGCAAATCCCGCAGCGAATCACCGCAAATCGCGCTGCCCATCAATCAGCTATTGATTGGGGATACGGTTGAACAAATGCAGCTGCTGCCCGATCATTCCATTGATATGATCTTTGCCGATCCCCCTTATAATTTACAGCTTAGCCAAGGCGATTTATTTCGCCCCGATCATTCCTTTGTGGATGCGGTCAGGGATGATTGGGATCAATTTAGTGATTTTGCCGCCTATGATGAATTTACGCTTGCTTGGTTAAAACAGGTAAAGCGCATTTTAAAACCCGATGGCAGCTTTTGGGTCATTGGCAGCTATCATAATATTTTCAGACTTGGCTATCATATGCAAAATTTGGGCTTTTGGCTGTTAAATGATGTGATTTGGGTTAAAACCAACCCCATGCCAAATTTTAAAGGCAGGCGCTTTACCAACGCCCATGAAACCATGATTTGGGCAACCCCTTCCAGCAAATCAAAATATAAATTCAATTATGAAGCAATGAAATTAATGAATGATGATCGCCAAATGCGATCTGATTGGGAAATGCCGCTTTGCGGGGGCGGGGAACGCATTAAGAATGATCTGGGCAAAAAAGCGCATCCCACCCAAAAGCCTGAATCCTTGCTGCACCGTATCATTTTATCATGCAGCGATGTTGGCGATAGCGTGCTTGACCCGTTTTCAGGTTCAGGCACAACGGCTGCGGTTGCCAAAAAGCTGGGGCGCAATTATATCGCGATAGAGCGCGATCCAGCCTATATTGAGGTTATAAAGACGCGCCTTGAAAACACGCAAGCCATTGATGATCCACAAGCCATCACCCATACGCCGCCCAAACGCAAGGAAGCACGGATCGCCTTTGGCACTTTGGTTGAACGCGGGCTATTGCGCCCTGGCACCATCCTTCACAGCCCATGCAAACGCCATCACGCAAAGGTTAGAATTGATGGATCATTAATGACCGATCGCTATAAGGGGTCAATTCATCAAGTCGGCGCATTGGTGCAAGGCGCACCAACTTGCAATGGCTGGACTTATTGGATGATGGAAATGGATCAAGAAACCATGCAAATTGATATATTGCGCCAGCAGCTGCGGCTTGAATTGCAAGACATTGCATTGAAAGACCTTGAATTACAAGACAAGACCTTTTCGCCTTAATAAGCCTTGCAAGCATTGCCCGCACAAGTTAAAAATAAATAAGTAAATTTAAGATTTCATCTATAGGATAGCCGAATGAGCGATAATGATACAAATTCAACAATAAATGCCAAGATGGTGGATGGGGTGATGCGCGGAAAACGCGGGCTGGTGCTTGGGGTTGCCAATGACCGATCCATCGCATGGGGCATATCCAAAATGCTGGCGGATGCTGGGGCTGAGCTTGCTTTTACCTATCAAGGCGATGCCTTATTAAAACGCGTCACCCCGCTTGCCGAAAAGCTTGGGATCACGCATATTTTGCCCTGCGATGTATCAAAAGAATCGGATATTCAAACGGTAATTGATACGCTGGTTGCCGATTGGGGAAAGTTTGATTTTATTGTTCACGCCGTTGCCTATTCCGATAAAGAAGAGCTAAAAGGCGAATATATTGAAACAAGCCGCCAAAATTTCCTGACCAGCATGGATATTTCCTGCTATTCTTTCACTGAAATTTGCAGATTGGCGCGCCCCCATTTAAATGATGGCGGGTCATTGCTAACCTTAACCTATTACGGCGCAGAACGCGTCATGCCGCATTATAATGTGATGGGGGTTGCAAAGGCCGCACTTGAAGCATCTGTGCGTTATTTGGCAAATGATCTAGGGCCAAGCAATATTCGCGTCAACGCCATTTCCGCAGGACCGATGAAAACCTTGGCAGCCAGCGGCATTGGTGATTTTCGCGCCATCTTGCGCTGGAACGAGCTTAATTCACCGCTGCGGCGCAATGTGAATTTGGATGATGTTGGCGGCGCAGGACTTTATTTATTATCCAATTTGGCTTCAGGCGTGACGGGCGAAGTGCTGCATGTGGATTGCGGCTATCACACGGTCGGCATGATTGCAGTGGATGAAGCCGAAGAAATTAGCGCGCTGCTTGCCAGCGTTAAAAAAGATTAAACAACAGAATCGAAACCATATAAAGCATGGCTGGAAATAGTTTTGGGCATAGTCTGGTCTTTACCAGTTTTGGCGAAAGTCATGGGCCTTCCATTGGCGCGATTCTGGATGGAATTCCCGCCAATATTTCGCTTGATGAATCAGACATTCAACCCTTTTTGGATCAGCGTCGACCTGGGCAATCCAAATATACAACCCAGCGCCAAGAAGCCGACAGGGTAAAAATCCTCTCTGGCGTGTTTGAAGGTAAAACCACAGGCACACCGATTGGCTTGCTGATTGAAAATACCGATCAGCGCAGCAAGGATTATTCCGACATTGCCCAGAAATTCAGACCAGGGCACGCCGATTACAGCTATCACATGAAATATGGCATGCGCGATTATCGCGGCGGCGGGCGGTCATCGGCGCGGGAAACCGCAATGCGGGTTGCGGCGGGCGCGATTGCGCGCAAATTCCTAAGCCATCATTTGGGGGAAAAAACAATCATTCGCGCGGGGCTTATCCAAATGGGGCAATACAAGATTGACCGCAGCCGCATGGATTGGAACAGCGTGGATCAAAACCCATTTTTCTGCCCAGATCCAATTGCTGCAGGTGAATTTGCACTTGAATTGGATCGCGCCCGCAAAGACGGCAATTCCTTTGGCGCAGTGATTGAAGTGGAGGCAACAGGCATTCCCGCAGGGCTTGGCGCACCGCTTTATTCAAAATTGGATGCTGATCTGGCTTCTGCGATGATGAGCATTAATGCGGTAAAAGGCGTTGAAATTGGCGATGGCTTCGCGGCTGCTGCCTATAATGGCATTGAAAATGCGGACGAGATTTACCCCGCCGCCGATGGCAGCAGGGATTTAAGCAAGGTGCAGTTTTCAAGCAATCATGCAGGCGGGATATTGGGCGGGATTTCTTCGGGGCAGCCCATCATTGTGCGCTTTGCGGTAAAGCCCACCAGCTCTATTCTGTCATCGCGCAACACCATCACCACCGAAGGCGAAGCCGCCACCATCATCACCAAGGGTCGCCATGATCCTTGCGTTGGCATTCGCGCCGTTCCGATTGGCGAGGCGATGATGGCTTTGGTGCTGGCAGATCATTTATTACAACAGCGCGCTTATGAATAAGGATAAAGCCATCATCCTTGAACATTATCAGCAGATCAAGGAAAATATAGCGCGCTTTTCAAAGGATTATGGGCGCACGCCGCCTGATTTAATGCCCGATTTGATGGTTGTTACCAAAACCATTGATGCTGAATCAATTCGGGTGTTGCTGGAAGCGGGGCATCGCTTATTTGGGGAAAACCGCGTGCAAGAGGCAATGGAGAAATATCCTGCGCTGCGCAATGATTATCCTGATTTGGAACTGCATTTAATCGGCCCTTTACAAAGCAACAAGCTTAATCAGGCAATCACGCTATTTGATGGCATTCAAACGCTTGACCGCGCCAGCCTGTTTGATAAAATGATGGCGCTTGATCCAAGCAAGGCAAAGGCTTTAAAATCGCTTTATATTCAGGTAAATATTGGCTGCGAAGATCAAAAAGCAGGCATTGCGCTTGATGAAGCCGATGATTTTATTGAACAAGTCAAGCAATCTGGCTTGCCGCTTTCAGGGCTAATGTGTATTCCGCCGCAAGGGTTTGCTGCTGCGCCCTATTTTGCATTATTGCAGCAAATTGCGCGCAAG
>JBGCED010000085.1:0-24675 GCA_045106055.1 Alphaproteobacteria bacterium | reverse complement strand
AAACGCAGATTTTGCGCCAGCAACAAAAGTGCTGCCGCCCACCAAGCTTCAATCCATTTATGCAAACAAAGCCGATGAAGCACAAGATCAGCTTTCATCTGTTTATAGGCCTCAAGCTTATCAAATGCAGGATAGACGGTTTGGTGGTTATGCTGGCGTAATCCAAACCCATTTTAAAAATTATTACTGAAATGATGATTAAGCATGCAATATAAAAATGAAATGGATTTTCCATTAATTGCCCAAATTAAGAAGCAAATTCTGCAATCATTTATCATTGTCGCTTTTTTTAGCTTTTTCATCAATATTCTTGTATTAACCATTCCGCTTTACATGATTCAAATTTTTGATCGTGTTGTGCCTACGCGGCATTTGGAAACTTTATTATATCTTACCATCATTGCCGTGTTTGCCATTTTGGTCTCTATGGCGCTAGAAGCGATTAGAACCCGCAGCTTGATCCGCATTGGTGCATGGGGGGCGCATCAACTAAAGCCCGCGATTCTTGAGGCGTGTATGAAGGCGCAATCACGCGGAATTGATGTGGGAAAACGCCCCTTGGAAGAAGGCGAATCCCTTAGATCAATTCTTGCAAGCCCTGCGATTACAGCCTTATTTGACCTGCCATGGGTTCCGGTCTTTATTGCCATTATTTGGTTTATTCATCCCGCGCTTGGCGTTATGGCAATGGCATCTTCGACTTTGTTAATTGCAATTACAGTTATGGGTTATTATGTCACGCGCCAAAGCATTCATGATATTCGCAGCGCAAATATCATATCGGATCGTTTCACCCAAGCCATCATTCAAAATGCCCCTTCCGTGATGGCAATGGGAATGTGGCCTGATATTTTGCGTAATTGGAAAGCAATCCATGATGGCAGCGCCAGAAACCATACAAAATCTGATGATCTAACGGCAACCATAAGCGCGATTACCAAGGGGATTAGGATGTTGATTCAAATTGGGGTCTTGGGGTTGGGAGTGCTGTTTGCAGTAAAAGGGGATATTTCAGCAGGATCGATTATTGCTGTTTCAATTTTGTTGGGACGCGCGCTTGCGCCTGTTGATGTTATTGTGGCAAGCTGGAAACAGCTGGTTCATGCAAAAGCGATATGGCAGCACTTAAATGGGTTGCTGCAACATACCGAAGATCGCGCTTGGTCAACAACGCTTCCAGCGCCCAAGGGGGCAATATTCGCCCAAGGCGTTACCTTTGTTTCGCCAGACACAAGGCGGGTTTTATTGCATCAGGTTGGGTTTGCTTTAAATCCAGGAGAGACATTGGCAATCATCGGCAATTCAGGGGCAGGCAAATCCACTTTATGCAAGGCAATATTGGGATATTTGCCTTTGGCGGCTGGAAAAATACAAATTGATGGCGCAAGCATAAATGATTGGCGGCCAGATAATTTGGGGCCTTATCTGGGGTATTTATCACAGCGCAGCGAATTTTTTCCAGGATCAATCAAAAGCAATATTGCGCGCTTTCAAGATGGCGCAGATGCCCCTGTTATCGAAGCAGCGCAATTAACAAATATCCATGAAATGATCCTAAATATGCCAAAAGGATATGACACGATGTTAACGGCACAAGGCGCACCGCTTTCTGGCGGGCAACAACAACGGCTTGGCTTGGCGCGTGCCATTTACAAAAAGCCTAAAATTCTTGTTCTTGATGAACCAAGTTCAAACTTGGATGATGACGGGTTTTCTGCAATGACAAAAACCTTGAAAGCAGCGCGAGAATGGAACGCCACAATCATCATCGTTATGCATAATCAAAAAATGATTGGATCCTTTGATAAGATATTAAGGCTGCATCATGGACGGGTTCAAGCCTTTGGCAAACCACAAGATATATTCCAAAAGCCGGTTGCCAGCTAAATGATCCGTAACCCATCCCTTAAAAACGAACTTAAAACCATTAGCATTGCAGGATTAACCATCATCGCCATTTTCTTTGGTGGGTTTGGCGCTTGGTCTGCGCTTGTTCCTTTGGTGCGCGGAACGCACGCATTGGGAATTGTGGGGCCTGATGGCAGTCGCCGTACAATTCAGCATTATGAAGGGGGGATTATCTCTGAAATTCACATTAAAGAAGGCGATTATGTCCTTGCAGGCGCTAGGCTTATTACCTTGCAGCAATCAACCGCGAGATCCCAGACAAATTCATATCGCGTGCAGCTGTTACATTTGATCGCAGAACGGGACCGCCTGCTGGCAGAGCAAGGGGGGCTAGATGAAATTGCCTATGATGAACGCTTGGGCGGCACAGAGAATATTATTGCCAAAAATGCGCAAGATTTGCAGCAAGCCTTATTTAATTCGCGCGCGGAAACTTTGAAGCATAGCAAAGAAATTTTACTGCAAAAAATAAAGCAAACCCAAAGGAAAATTCAAGGCTCTATCGATGAGAATATGAACTTAAATGAACAGTTTGATCTATTAGAAGAAGAAATTGAAGGGCTGAAACCCTTGGTAAAAAAGGGGTTAGAGCGCAAGCCTAGATTGCTTTCTTTGCAAAGATTACAAGCTGAACTGAAAGGGGATATAAATAATAACAAGTCAGAAATTGCAAGCAATCAAGAATTGATGAGAGAAATAACCCTTGAAATAAGCAAATTGGAAGCGGAACATCATAAAAACATTGCCGATGAACTTGCAACCGCAACCATGAAAATATCTGAATTAGAATATAATTCAAATAAAAGTCAAAATGCACTGGCGCGAACGATTATATCTTCCCCTGTTGAGGGGACAATCATGGATTTGGAATATAAAACCATAGGGGGCGTTTTGCCAGCGGGGGCATCTATTCTTGACATTGTTCCCTCAAGAGATAAGCTTACCATAGACGCAAAAATACCGCCGCTTGATATTGATGTTGTTCATGCAGGGCTTGCAGCTGATGTTATTTTATCAGCATATCCAAGGCGCACAACGCCGCCGCTTGGCGCAACCGTAGCATGGGTATCTGCGGATATAAAGCAAGATGATACGGCGAAAGAGCCTTATTTTAGGGCGAAAATCATCGTAGACCATAAAACGCTGGCAGCGCTTCCCCAAGATATAATCATGCATTCGGGAATGCCCGTAGAGATTATTATCAAATCAGGAAAGCGCACATTCTTAGATTATTTGCTTGAGCCCGTTTTATCGTCATTGGACCGCAGCTTTATAGAAAATTAAAGGGGGATTCCCCAATCAAGCCTCAATGAGCTGCAATACATCGAAATTTTTTGAAAATGCGGTTTGAATGCGGTTTTACTGCGGTTTAATTGGCGGAGGGAGGGGGACTCGAACCCCCGCACCGCTATTACACGGTGACGGATTAGCAATCCGCTGCATTACCGCTCTGCCATCCCTCCGAAATTTGAAAAACATCCAAATTCTGCTTGAAGCTTCATATAGATCAAGCCAATCTTTGCGTCAACCTAATTCTAGGGCATTTTTTGCTTGCTGGTGCGGTAAAAATTGAGTAATTGACTAGATATTATTAAAATAAATTACTATTCCTGACTTGAAGGAGCATGTGCGTTATGACCAAGCAAGCTGTCCAGGCAACACAAGATCAAACCCCAAATGATTCCGATCAAATTACACATGAACGGCGTGATTTTATGAGCTATGTTGCGGTTGGCATGGGGGTCGTTGGCACTGGTGCTTTTATGTGGCCGGTGATTGACAGCATGAATCCTTCGGCGGATGTGCTTGCTTTATCATCGATTGAGGTTGATTTATCCATGATTGAAGTGGGGCAGTCAATCGTTGTGAAATGGCGCGGAAAACCTGTTTTTATTCGCCACCGCACCGCAGATGAAATTGCAAAAGCACAGCAAGATGATAATGAAACCTTAATTGATCCGCAATCGGATGAAGCGCGCGTCGTTCAGCCTGAATGGTTGGTGATGGTTGGGATTTGCACGCATTTGGGCTGTATTCCGCTTGGCAATAATGCAGGCGACCCCAAGGGCGAGTTTGGCGGCTGGTTCTGTCCGTGTCATGGGTCGCATTATGATACTTCTGGGCGCATTCGAAAAGGGCCGGCACCAACCAATTTGGCGGTGCCTGAGTATGATTTTATTTCTGACAATATTGTGAAAATTGGCTAATTGGGTGATATGATGGAAAAGCTTGACTTAAAAAATCCTGTAACGCGTTGGATTGACCAAAGACTTCCCGTCTTTTCATATATGCACGCAGAATATGGCGTGTTCCCCATGCCGCGCAACTTGAATTATTTCTGGAGCTTTGGGGCGCTGGCAATGATTTCGCTGGTGGTGATGATTTTGACGGGCATCTTGCTTGCCATGCAATATACCGCAAATGTGGATATGGCATTTATGTCGGTTGAACGCATCATGCGCGACATTAATTATGGTTGGCTGTTGCGTTATATTCACATGAATGGCGCATCGATGTTTTTCATCGTGGTCTATATTCATATTTTCCGTGGGCTGTATTTTGGGTCTTATAAATATCCCCGTGAGCTATTATGGATTTTAGGGGTGTTGATTCTGGTATTGATGATGGCAACGGCATTTATGGGCTATGTGCTGCCTTGGGGGCAGATGAGCTTTTGGGGCGCAACCGTGATTACCCAGCTATTCTCGGCTTTCCCAATTATTGGTGAGCCAATTGTGGAATGGCTGTGGGGCGGGCTGTCGGTTGATAATCCAACCCTTAATCGCTTCTTTGCGCTGCATTTTCTGATGCCTTTCGTGATTGTTGGCGTGGTGATCTTGCATGTGATCGCACTTCATATTGCAAAATCAAACAACCCAACGGGGGTTGAGGCGCGATTGAAGGGGGATACGGTTACATTCCATCCTTATTTTACCGCAAAAGATATGGTCGCGGTTGCAGTCTTTGCGCTGGTTTTTGCGTTCTTTGTGTTCTTTGCGCCCAATTATATGGGGCATCCAGATAATTATATTGAGGCAAATCCGATGGTGACCCCAGCGCATATTGTGCCTGAATGGTATTTCTTGCCCTATTATGCGATTTTGCGCAGCTTTACGGATGATTTTTGGCTTTATAGCTGGTTTTTAAGCTGGGCAATGACTTCCAAGCTGGCGGGTGTGCTTGCCATGTTTGGGGCTTTGTTGGTGCTTGCGATGCTGCCTTGGTTTGATACATCGCCTGTTAAAAGTGCGCGCTATCGCCCTGTTTATAAATGGTTTGTGTTTTTGTTTGTCTTTAATGTGTTTTTGCTGGGCTATTGCGGCGGAAAACCGGCTGAGGGATGGTATGTGGTGATCTCGCAATGGGCGACAATCTATTATTTTGCGCATTTCTTGGTGATCACACCGCTTGTTGGTTGGTTGGAACGCCCAAAAACCTTGCCAAACTCAATCAGTGAGGCAATTTTGGAGCAATCGCAGCAAAAATCGGCGAAGTCCAAAGCAAAAGTCACAACCGCAGCATTGATTGCGCTGTTCCTTGGTGCGGGCGCGTTGACGCTTGGCAGTCATTCAGCGCAGGCTGCGGGGGATGTGGTGCATCCGCCCAAACAAGATTGGGACTTTACAGGCTTTTTAGGGAAATATGATCGCGCGACCTTGCAGCGCGGTTTGCAAGTGCATATGGAAGTTTGCGCATCCTGCCATGGTCTGTCGCTAATTAATTTTAGAAATTTAAGCGATCTTGGTTATAATGAAGCGCAAATTAAAGCGATTGCTGCCAATTATGAAGTGCAAGGGGAGCCTGATAGTTTTGGTGATCCAACCATGCGCACCGCGATTGCAGCAGATGCTTTTCCTGACCCATATCCCAATGAAAATGCAGCGCGCGCATCAAATGGCGGTGCTTATCCTCCTGATTTATCGCTGATCGTAAAATCTAGGAATCATGCAAATTCAAGCTGGTATGGCATTTTTCCAAATTTTGTTGAGGCAGTGAAAGGGCGCGGCTTTGCCAATGGCACAGATTATGTTGCAGCCTTACTTTCTGGATATCAAGAGCCACCAGAAGATTTTACCGTGATGGACGGCATGTATTATAATCCCTATTATCCAGGGGGGCAGTTCGCAATGCCGCAACCGCTTTATGAAGATTCGGTTGAATATGCAGATGGCACGCCCGCAACAATTGAACAAATGTCTAATGATGTTGCGGTATTCCTAAGCTGGGCCGCAGAGCCTGCATTTGAAGCGCGCAAAGCGCTGGGCATTAAAGTGATTGCATTTTTGGCGATTTTTCTTGTGGTGCTGATTATGGTTAAAAAATCCGTATGGCGTAATGTTGAGCATTAAGGCGTGAGCATTGGAACAATCGCGGATTGACGCACTTACCGATCAGACTTGGCGCGATGTTGTGTTTTGCGGTGAACCATCACAAAAGACACATGCTCCGCTTTATCTTGTTCGGCTGGATCATTATGATTCATGGCTGGAAACGCTTGCGCCATCATCGCGCAATCAGCTGGCGCGGATAGGTTCAGCACCAGAATGCGGAAGGCCTTATTTGGTCTATGATGGCTGGTTTGAAGATAAGCCTTATATTTTGGCTGGCGTTTTGGTCTATCAACAAGGGCGGATGTTTGAACATATGGCGATGGCAGCGCCTAAGCTGCCAGCCGAATCATTTTACCCGATCTTGATTGACATAGAAGATGCACCTGATCTTGCCCATGGTGCATTGGGATTTGCGCTTAGCTGCTATGGTTTTGATTATTTTAAAAGCGAATCCGTATCATCGGTCAGGTGGGCGCGCTTGATTCTGGCAGATGAACAGAGTGTGACGCGGGTAAATGCAATCGCGCAAGCAACTTATTTGGGGCGGGATATGGTCAATATGCCTGCCGATATTTTAACCCCTGAAGCAATGGGGCGGCTTGTTGGCTTGATCGCAGCGCAGCATGATGCAAGCATTTCGGAAATTGTCGGCGAATCTTTGCTGGAACAAAATTTTCCATTAATTTATCATGTGGGCAAGGCTGCAAGCAGTGCGCCCAGACTGATAGAGCTAAATTGGCAGCCAAAATCACAAAATCATAAAGTGCTTCCTTGCATCAGCTTGGTTGGCAAAGGCGTTACTTTTGACAGTGGCGGGCTTGATATTAAGCCGTCAAATGCGATGAAATTGATGAAAAAAGACATGGCAGGGGCTGCCAGCGCGCTTAGCCTTGCCGTGATGATCATGCGTTTAAACCTGCCTGTTCAGTTAAAATTACTGATCCCTGCGGTTGAAAATGCAATTTCAGGCAATGCGTTTCGCCCGCTTGATATTCTGCCCAGCCGCAAGGGGACTTATGTGGAAATTGGCGATACGGACGCAGAAGGGCGGTTGATCTTGGCGGATGCGATCAGCTATGCGTGCGAACAAAAATGTGATTTGCTGGTTGATTTTGCGACGCTTACAGGCGCAGCGCGGGTTGCGCTTGGCACGGATTTGCCTGCGTTATTTTGCAATGATTCGGTGTTGGCTGCGGATATTATGGATGGCGGGCTGCGCATGAATGATCCTTGCTGGCAGCTTCCGCTTTATGATCCTTACCGCAAACAGCTAAAGGGTAAGGCTGCACCGCTTAACAATGCCCCTGCAAGCGGGGTTGGCGGTGCAATTACCGCCGCCTTGTTCATTGAGCATTTTGTTGATCCAAAGGTTAAATGGGCGCATATTGATATGATGGGATGGAATTTGGCGAATCGCCCCGCTTATCCAGAAGGGGGAGAGCCCCATATGGTGCGTGCCTTTTTAACTCTAATTGAGGAAATATACTGCCATGAGGCTTAAATTTTCGATGCACGCGCTTGGGCTTGTGTGCTTGATGCTTGCTTTATTCGTGCCAAGCCTGTCTTATGCGGGGGTGGTGTTAATGTATCATCGTTTTGATGAGCCTGATTATCCCACCACCAACATTCAAATGGATCAATTTAAAGCGCAAATTGACATGTTTGAGCGTGCGGGGCTTGAAATTATCCCGATTGAAGACATGCTGCAAGCGCATCTTGCCAATCAGCCCCAGCGCGATAAAACAATCGTAATTACCGTTGATGATGCGTTTCGCTCTTTCTATGATTCGCTTTGGCCTTATATTCAGGAAAAACAGCTGCCCGTTGCTTTGTTTGTATCAACCGCTCCGGTGCAATCGGGGGGCAGTGATTATATGAGTTTTGATCAGCTTAGGGAAGTGCAAGCAAGCGGGCTGGTCACGATTGCTGGGCACAGCCATGATCATGTCAATATGACCATTCTTGAGCCAGCTGAGCAAGATATACAGCTGGAAACGGCAAAAGCCTTGATGCAGTCGGAGCTTGGCATTGATCCCAAGATTTTTTCCTTTCCTTATGGGGCGACCAGCGCGGCTTTAAAAGCAAAGGTGAAAGATCATGGCTATCAGCTTGCCTTTGGTCAGCATTCAGGGGTTGCGGTTGAACGCCAAGATCAAGAGGGTGAATCGCGCGGGCTGCTTGATCCCTTTTATGTGCCGCGCTTTCCCATCAATGAAAATTATGGTGATTTGGGGCATTTAAGCTTGGTGATGCAAACGCTGCCTTTGCCGATTAAGGATATTCTGCCCAAAGATACGCTATTGGGCGAGCAACTATTGGGCGAGCAAAATGACAAGATCATTGACCAAGCTTTGCCCAATCCGCCCAATCCGCCCAATTTTGGCTTTACACTGGCGGATGCGGATATTCAAGCGCAGCAACTAACCTGTTATGTTTCAAGCGGGGTTAATGTCCTGTCGCAAAATCAATATGGCAATCGGATTGAAGTGCGTTTTGATGCACCCTTTCCAAAAGGGCGAACCCGCATAAACTGTACCTTGCGCGCACCATCAGGGCGGTGGCACTGGTTTGGAATGCAATTTCAGCACAATTAACGCAAGCCCTCGCTTTGAAATGATTTTAAGTGAATCATCATAAAAAGGCTTGATAAAACCATCAAAAAAAGCTGTTATGGATATTCAGAATTTTATAAAGCTTAGCGGGTGCAAACATCATGTTGGATTATGATCAAATCGTATATTTGGGGATGGAGATGATGAATTGGGGGATGATGAATGCCGCATCCAGTTGATATAGCGGTGGGGGGGCGTATTCGGACGCTGCGCATCGGCAATGGCTTATCCCAAGAAGAATTGGGGCGGCTGATTGGGGTAAGCTTTCAGCAAGTCCAAAAATATGAAAAAGGGTCAAATCGGCTTGGTGCCTCCCGAATTGTCCAAATTTCAGAAGCGTTATGTGTGCCTGTTGCAACGATTTTTGACGGCATTGACACCACAAAGGCAGCCCAAAAGCATAAGGGATTAAGCGTTGAGGCTGCAAAAATTGCCCGCGAATGGAGCGAGATTGAAAATGAAGATTTACAAATTGCTGCAAAAAATCTTATTCGCGCAATGCGGCATTCATCAACGCAAAAACTATGATTGTTAAAGGTAAGGGTTAAGGGTTAAGCAGCATTATGGAATTGCCAACATTAAAAATCTTCATTGTTGCGGGCGAGCCTTCGGGCGATGTGCTGGGGGAACGCTTGATCAAGGCATTGCGCCAATTAAGCGAACGCTCCCGCCATTCTAACACCAAAGTGATTGGGCTTAACGCCCCCTATCAGCGTTTGATGGGCGCAAATAAAATCCCGCAGCAGCAGCTTGAATTTAAGGGGATTGGCGGGCCGTTAATGGCAGCGCAAGGGCTTGATTCGCTGGCAGATATTGCGGATCTTTCGGTGATGGGGCTGTTGGAAATTTTGCCCCGTTTCTTTCGTTTAAAGAAAATCTTGAAAGATACCGAACAAGCAATTTTAGATTTTAACCCAGACATTATCATCACGATTGATTCGCCAGGATTTAATCTAAGATTGATGAAGCGGGTTGCGCATAAGATTAAAGCAAGAAAAGTGCATTATGTTGCCCCCACGGTTTGGGCATGGAAACCAAAGCGCGCAGAAGAATTTGCAAAATATTATGACTTAATGCTGACTTTGTTTCCTTTTGAACCTGATTATTTTACAAAAGCAGGGCTTGATACGAAATTTGTTGGTCATAGTGTGCTGGAAATGCCGCTTAGTATTAAGCCTGATCGCGAAAAATTCTGCGCGGATCATGGGTGCGATACGGATTCGCATTTTATGCTCCTGATGCCAGGATCGCGCCATGGCGAGGTTAAGCGGCATTTGCCTGTATTTGGAGAAACGCTGGCGCAATTGCATTTTTTATCACAATTAAAATTATCGCCGATCATTATTACCTTGCCGCATTTAGAAGAAACGGTGCAGCAAATCATTGCATCTTGGCCGATTAAACCGATTGTGCTTACCAAACGCGGTGATTACATCACGGCACTGTCGCTGGCAGAGGCGGCGATTGCGGCTTCTGGCACAGTGACGCTGGAATTGGCGATGGCGGCATTGCCGCATATTGTTGCTTATCGCATTAATCCCATTAGCTATCGGTTATTTAAACGGATGGTCAAAGCGCCCTATGTCAATCTTATCAATATTTTAAGCGATAAGATGATTGTGCCTGAATTGCTGCAAGATGCGTGTGAATGTGATAAGATCGCGCAGAATATCTTAACCGTTCTATCCGATGATTCCGTATGGGAATCGCAATTAAACGCCTTTCAAACGGCGCTTGTAAAATTACAGGTTAGCTCGGGCCGAACGCCGTCACAATCGGCGGCTTATGAAATTTTATCCCCGCAATGATCCTGTTAAGCGGGTTGGAATAAATCATGTTTGCGCTTGCGCCATATGCCAGCTTGATTGCCAATTCTAGGGGTAGAATTCACCCAGAATCACCAGCAAAAGCACCTGATCCATATCCGCGCAGCCCCTATCAGCGGGATCGTGATCGCATTTTGCATTCAACGGCTTTTCGGCGCTTGGGGCATAAAACGCAAGTTTTTGTGTCGCCAAAGGGCGATCATATCCGCACCCGCCTAACCCATTCGCTGGAGGTTGCGCAGATTGCCCGCACCTTGGCGCGCGCATTGCAGGTTGACGAGGATTTAACCGAAGCCATCGCCCTTTCCCATGATTTAGGGCATCCCCCTTTTGGGCATGCGGGCGAAGATCAGCTTTCACAAGAAATGAAGCCTTATGGCGGGTTTGATCATAATGATCATGCGCTTAAAATCCTGACAATGCTGGAACAGCGTTACCCTGAATTTGATGGGCTAAACCTAACGCTTGAAACCTTAGAGGGGGTGATTAAGCATAATGGCCCGCTTGCACAGCAAGATTACCCGCTGCCTGAATGTCTTGGCAATTTGGCACAGCAAGCAGAGTTGAATCTGTCAAATTATCCCGCGCTGGAGGCGCAAATTGCAGGAATCGCAGATGATATTGCCTATAACCACCATGATATGGAAGATGGGCTTAAAACCAACATGTTTGATTTGGATCAGCTGCTGGCAGAAGTGCCGCATATTGCCGCATGCTATGAAAATTTACGCAGCCAATATCAGTTTAAAGCCAAAGCGATCATCATTGATAGCCTAATTCGCCGATTAATTGGCGGGGTGGTGCAAGATGTGCTGGTTGAAAGTCATAAGCGCTTGCAAAATTTGGGCGATCTTGAGGCTTTAACCCAATTTGACATTACCCATGCAGGCACGCAAATGATTGGGTTATCGCCAGAATGCGCGGCGCAGCAACAGAAATTAAAAGCATTCCTACATAAAAACATGTATAAAAACCCCAAAATACTGGAAAAAACTCAGCATGGACAATATATCGTTAAGACGCTGTTTCGGCATTTTAATGCAAATCCAGATCAACTGCCCCAAGATTGGCAGGATCATGTTTCGCTTGATGTTGGTTGCAACCTTGAAAAAAGCGCAGCAAGAAAGGCTTGTGATTATGTTGCAGGAATGACGGATCGCTTTGCGCAAGATCAGTTTTCGATGGTTGAGGGTAAAAAACGGGTTGATTGATCGCGGCTTTTGGGATAATGATTTGTTGAAAAAATGATTTTGTTGAAAAATAGTGTGAAATTAAGTTTGATCCATTTTTTAACATTGGATCAATGATTAAAATTCAAAGAAAGGCGCATGAAGATGATCTGCGTTGCAAATATATCTGGTGTGATAAAAGCGGTTTTATTAAGGTTAAACATCTTAAAAACATCTGCGGTGACAGGCGGCGTGCTTGGCGTTGCTGCGGTCAGCAATCTTGCGCTTGCCGCAAAGCCTGAAGCTTGGAAAATGGGCTTGCCCGAACCTGTTACACCGCTTGCAAGAATGATGAAGGAATTCCATGATTTATGGCTGCTGCCTGTTGTGTTTGGCGTTTCCATCTTTGTGATGATCTTGATTGCTTATACTTGCTGGCGCTTTTCTGAAAAGCGCAACCCGATCCCATCAAAAACAACCCATAACGCATCGCTGGAAGTTTTATGGACAGGCATTCCTGTGATTATTCTGCTGGTGCTAGCATTCCCGTCTTTGCGTTTGCTTTATGCAACCGATAATGTTGCCGATTCGGATATGACCTTAAAGATAACAGGCTATCAATGGTATTGGAATTATGAATATCCAGACCATGGCGGGTTTAACATTGATGCTTATTTGGCAGCGCGCACCCAAGAAGAAGCCATAGAATATAATGCAGAACGGTTGCTGGATACGGATAATCGTATTGTGATTCCCACCGATACAAAAATCAGATTGCAATTCACATCAGGCGATGTGCTGCATAATTGGTCACTAAGCGATTTTGGCGTGCGGGTGGATACGGTTCCAGGCAGATTGAGCGAGGCTTGGGTGCTGGTTGAAAAGCCTGGACGCTATTACGGATTTTGTTCGGAATTATGCGGGGTAGATCATGCCTATATGCCGATTATGATTGATGCAGTTTCCCCCGCAGAATTTGATGAATGGGTATTGGAAGCACAAGATGAATTTGCCGCGACCATCCCGCAAAATCAAATTAAATCCCAACTTGCAAGCGCAGAATAATTTTTTACATAGAATATATATTGATTGATTTTATATAAATTAAATCAATAGAGACGGAGATTAAGACCATGGCAACAACAGCAATTGACGCACATCACGATGATCACGCCCCTTCGGGCATTTCGCGCTGGTTATTTTCAACCAACCATAAAGATATTGGCACAATGTATATTGTGTTTTCAATCATTGCGGGATTAATCGGCGGTGCAATTTCTGTTTATATGCGCATGGAATTACAAAATCCAGGCGTTCAATATATGTCAGGCGGACATGAATGGAATGTGATGATTACCGCCCACGGATTGATCATGGTCTTTTTTGTGGTGATGCCAGGCTTGATTGGCGGGTTTGGAAATTGGTTTGTGCCTTTGATGATTGGCGCGCCCGATATGGCGTTCCCGCGCATGAATAATATCAGCTTTTGGTTGATTGTGCCTGCATTATTATTATTGGTGCTTTCGGCGGTGATTGGCGGCGGCGCGGGGACGGGCTGGACGATTTATCCGCCGCTATCAAGCGCATTATTCCATTCATCGGCTGCGGTTGATCTTGCCATTTTCTCGCTCCATCTTGCGGGGGCAAGCTCTATTTTGGGTGCAGTTAATTTTATTGCGACCATTTTAAATATGCGCGCCCCTGGCATGACTTTGCATAAAATGCCTTTATTTGCATGGTCAATGCTGGTTACTGCCTTTTTATTATTGCTTGCTGTGCCTGTTTTGGGCGGGGCAATTACCATGTTGCTTACCGACCGTAATTTTGGAACGCATTTCTTTGATCCTGCGGGCGGCGGTGATCCCATCCTGTTCCAGCATTTATTCTGGTTCTTTGGGCATCCCGAAGTTTACATTATGATTCTGCCCGCATTTGGGATTCTAAGCCATGTGGTTTCAACCTTTTCCAATAAACCAATTTTTGGCTATACAGGCATGGCGTATGCGATGGTTGCGATTGGCTTTATTGGCTTTTTGGTATGGGCGCACCATATGTACACGGTCGGGCTTGATGTTGATGTGCGTGCTTACTTTACCGCAGCAACCATGGTCATTGCTGTGCCAACAGGGATTAAGGTTTTTTCATGGATTGCAACCATGTGGGGCGGATCAATTCGCTTTACCGTACCGATGCTGTGGGCGATTGGCATTATCTTCTTGTTCACCGTTGGCGGTGTGACGGGTGTGGTGCTTGCCAATGGCGGGATGGATTTGCAGCTGCATGATACCTATTATGTGGTGGCGCATTTCCATTATGTGTTATCGCTTGGCGCGGTCTTTGCGCTATTTATGGGGATTTATTATTGGCTGGGCAAAATGTCTGGGCGTGAAATTCCTTCATGGGCGGGCTATATCCATTTCTGGACGACTTTTATCGGGGTTAATCTGTTATTCTTCCCGCAGCATTTTCTGGGACTTGCTGGGATGCCGCGCCGTTATATTGATTATGCGGATGGGTTTCATATGTGGAATTATATCTCTTCCATCGGCGCTTATATGTCGTTCACCTCAACCTTATTTTTCTGCGTCATGCTGATTTATTCGCTGAAAGCAGGAAAGCGGGTAACTGCAAATTATTGGGGCGCAGGGGCAACGACTTTGGAATGGACCGTATCCTCTCCACCGCCAGTTCATACTTTTAACGAGCTTCCCCAAATTCGTTAAGTGCATCTTTTAACGATCCGATAGGCTATGACTTCAAATATTGCGACTGCACCACATTCCAAGAATGAAGCCCCAGAGCAGCAGCTTTATGTGCATAGCAAACTGCCTGTAATCGCAGAGCCAATTGATTATTGGCGGCTATTAAAGCCGCGCGTTATGTCGCTGGTTGTGTTTTCTGGGTTTGTTGGAATGTATGTTGCGCCTGGTGCGCTTCACCCATTGCTTGGCTTTGTGGCGATTTTGGCGATTGCGCTGGCTTCAGGCGGGGCGGGGGCGGTTAATATGTGGTATGACCATGATATTGATTTGTTGATGGAACGCACCAAAAACAGACCGCTGCCCGCAGGGCGGGTTACACCAGAATCTGCGCTGATGTTTGGATCGGGCGTGATCTTACTGGCGGTTGGATTGATGGGGCTTGCTTTAAATTGGGTGGCTGCGGGGTTGCTTGGATTTGCTGCTTTTTTCTATATTTTCATTTATACCATGTGGTTAAAACGCACGACGCCTCAAAATATTGTGATTGGCGGGGCTGCGGGTGCGTTTCCGCCAATGATTGGCTGGGCTGCGGTCACGGGGTCAATCAGCCTTGATTCTGCGCTGCTATTTGCGTTGATCTTTTTTTGGACACCGCCGCATTTTTGGGCGCTTGCCCTTTATAGAAGCGATGATTATCAAGCAGCGGGCGTTCCGATGCTGCCTGTGGTTGCGGGGCAGCAACATACAAAAATACAGATGTTAATCTATACGCTTATTCTGCTTCCCCTAAGCCTTGCACCTTTTTTCACGGGGCTTGCGGGGATGATCTATGCTGCTGGTGCAAGCATTTTATCGGGGCTGTTTGTGATTGCAGCGATCGCTGTATTAAGGGATCAAACCCACCGATCTGCCAAACGCATGTTTGGCTATTCAATCCTATATTTATTTGCAATTTTTGCGCTGCTGATGGTGGATGTTTTTTTAACCCGTTTTTAACCCGTTAGGAACAATGATGGATTATCTTGATAAAGAAACTTCAAAAGAAATTAAGAAAAAGCGCGCAAAGGGCAATTATATTATTGCTGGCATTGTGGTTGGGTTTTGCCTGTTGATCTATCTGATCACGCTGGTTCGCATTGGCACTTTATAATCTTAAAGCCATGAATAATCCGATGGAACAGCCTATTGATCACCGTAAAAAGCAAAATCAGCGGTTAATGCTTCAGCTATTTGCTGGGGTATTATTGATGATTGGGCTGTCATACGCATCCGTGCCGCTTTATGATTTATTTTGCAGGGTAACGGGCTATGGCGGGACAACCCAGCGGGTTGATGCGGAAAATGCGCCTGTAACCGCCGATCAGCTTAGCGCCGCACCGCAAGTGACCATTCGCTTTGATGCAAATGTGATGAAGGGGCTTGATTGGGAATTTTTGCCGCCAGCAGCACCCGTTCAATTAAGTTTGGGCGAAGCGGGCATTGTATCCTATCAGGCAATGAATATCGGCAATAAAACCAGCGAGGGGGTTGCGACCTTTAATGTGACCCCACAAAAAGCAGGCATTTATTTTATGAAAACGCAATGTTTTTGCTTTGATGTTCAAAGCTTAACCCCAGGTCAAAAAGTGGATATGCCCGTTTATTTCTATGTTGATCCTGCGATGGCGGATGATAAAAATATGAAGGATGTAAACACCATCACCCTATCTTATAGTTTTTTTGAAAGCGAATAAAACAGCTTGCTTATTCTATAGCATTTGATGCAAGCGCGATGCGGTGCGTCGATATTCTTCGCGCAAGGCATCAACTTTGCACAAATCATCTATTTTGCACAAATCATCTGCTTTGCCGTGTACGGGCAGGGTGATTTTAAGCGAAATCCCCGCTTCATAGGCAACATCAATAAAATGGATAAAGCGTTTTGCAGGGCTTTTAAGTTCGGGGGTAAGCAGGATCATATCTGGAATTTCAATATATTCAAATGCTTCACATAGGGCAATATAATCCACAACCCCAAGCGGGCGCAGACAAAGTTCATCAAACCCAACGCTTAGATATTTTGCCTTAGGATCCGCCGTTTTAAAGTCAATCTTGCGCCCTTTTTGATTTAAGCAATATGGCATCAGGCTAATATTAATTGGCCATTGCTGCGGGGAATGCGGATTTTTTTGAGATATTCGCCTGAAATCTTGATCCGCATTTAGCTCAATAATATTCACCGATTGTTTTAACAGCGCAATGAATGGCAAAAACTGGCTGCGCTGCAACCCATCCTTATAAAGCGCATCGGGTGCTTGATTAGAGGTCATTACCATCACCACCCCTTGATCAAGCAAGGCCTGAAATAACCGTGATAAGATCATCGCATCGGCAATATCCTTTACATGAAATTCATCAAAACATAATAATAAGGTTTTTTGTGAGAATTCAGCGGCAAATTTTGGCAGCGGGTCTTGCTGATCATGTGAATCTTGCATGCGCCATGCTTGCAGCCAGCCATGAACTTCCAGCATAAAATGATGGAAATGAACGCGCCGTTTTAGGTCAAATTCCAACTGATTATAGAATATATCCATCAATAAGGATTTGCCGCGTCCAACATCTCCATAAAGATAGATGCCCTTGATCGGCATAAGATCGGTCTGGGAATCAGGCGCGGGCATGCTGATCCGCTTGATAATCCGCTTGATGCGATCCCAAAACCCGCCATTCCTAGATATTTCAAGCGGGCGCGTTTGAATTTGCTGCCATAATATGCTTAGCTGCGCGGCGGCATTTGCTTGCTTCGGGTCATAAATTAATTCAGATTGATCAATTAAGGCTTGCAGCTGCGCAAGAGGGGATTGCGCAATAGGAGGCTGCGCAGGGAGGGAGTGCGCAGGGAGGAGGTGCGTCATTATGCAGATTTTGCGGTGCTTAATCGGCTGGCGGGCGGATCGGTTTTTAGCCTGCCCATCGCCAAATATTTTTCTTCGCGCATGGTAATTAACGAATCAGCATCAACTTCATTTAGCGTATCCAAGGCGGATTGAATGAATTCCCCCGCAAGCTTAATGACATGTTTTGGAAAACGATGCGCCCCGCCAAGCGGTTCTTCAATGATATGGTCAATCAATTCCAGCGATTTTAAATCTTGTGCGGTAAGCTTCAAGGCTTCGGCAGCAGCCTTGACATGATCCCCGCCGCCGCGCCACAAAATTGATGCGCAGCCTTCGGGTGAAATAACGCTATAGATTGAATGTTCCAGCATTGCGACCCGATCCCCTGTTGCAATCGCGATTGCGCCGCCCGATCCACCTTCGCCAACAATCAGTGATATGATTGGCACGCGAATGCTTAAACAGGTTGCGATGGATCTTGCAATCGCTTCTGCTTGCCCGCGTTCTTCCGCACCAACACCAGGATAAGCCCCTGGCGTATCCACAAAGCTAATGACGGGCAGATTAAATTGCTGCGCCAGCTGCATTAATCGCATTGCTTTGCGGTAACCCTCGGGTCTTGCCATGCCAAAATTATGATGGATACGGCTTTCAACATCATTCCCTTTTTCGCTGCCAATGACCATCACGGAGCGCCCATTAAACCGCCCCATGCCGCCAATGATTGCGTGATCATCGCCATAATTGCGATCGCCGCATAGGGGTTGAAAATCGGTAATCAACTGATCAATATAGCTTTTAAAGCGCGGGCGATCTGGATGTCTTGCCACTTGAACCTTGCGCCAAGGGTCCAGCTTTTTATATAATTGCTCAAGCTGGCGTTGGATTTTATGTTCCAAGCGTTTAATTTCGGTTGCAATGTCTAATGATCCTGAATCCGAGATGTGGCGAAGCTCTTTGATCTTGCCGTCCATTTCGGAAATTTGTGATTCAAAATCTAGATAATTGGTCATGCGGTATCATTCCTATGGCATAAAAATAAACGAAATTAGCTATAGCGTTTTTTTGGCGCAAGAGCAAGTCTTGCAAGCGCTAGTTCTGCTTGCGTGTCAACACCAGCAGGGCAGGTTGCAACCAATTCCAGTTTAAGGCGCATTCCAGCCTCCAGCGCGCGCAGCTGTTCCAGGCGTTCACGCTGTTCAAGCATGGAAGGGGGCAGGGCAACAAAGCGTTCCAAGGCATCGCGCCGCCAGCCATAAAGCCCAATATGATGCAAATAGGATTGATCATGCATGGATTGCGCCCATGGTGCAACCGCCCGGGTAAAGCCAATGCTATAAGCTTGATCCCCAATATTGGTAAGCCCCGCAATCGCTTTAACAAAATTTGGATTTTGTGCTTGTTCATAATCCATGGGGCTTGCCAGCGAAGAAATATCGCATTTTGAATCTTGAATTAAAATATCCCGCAAGCGGATTAAATATTCGGGGGGAAGCCCTGGCAAATCCCCTTGCAGGTTTAAAATTAAATCATGGCGGCGCTTTGGATCATAGGCTTCAAGCGCAGCAAATACACGATCAGAACCGCTTGGAAGCTGGGGGTCTGTTAAGATCGCATTGCCGCCAGCATCCGTCACCAGATCAACAATTTCTGGATCAGCTGCGGCAATCAGAACGGGGGCAATGTCAGCTTCAAGCGCGCGGTCCATGCAATGCAAAATCATTGCCCGCCCATTTATATCGGCAAGGGGCTTGTTTGGCAGCCGCACCGAATGCAGCCGCGCAGGAATAATGATGATGGGATGATGGCGGTGATTTGATGTTTGATTCATGTTAAGCAACGCAATCCTTATCTTTAATCATCAAGCAAGATGGGGTCTTTATTGTTACGATCAAAATGTGATACATCAAGGAAGCGATGGGTGCCTGCATTGTCTTTTGTCTCGAGCGGCGCATGCGGTTCATCATCATTTTGCATCGGTTTTGACTTGCGGGCTTTCAAACTGGCAAGTCGCAGCCTTGTTCTATAGCTATATACATCCATCATGCGATCAAAAACGCGAGTCGGATCAAGATTTTCCAGAATATCCACTTGAATATGGGTGGCAAATTTTCCCTTGGCAGCATGCAATTCAGGGCGGGTTTGATGCCCAAATAGGGTAACTGACGGCACATTCAGCAAGGGCGCAAGATGCATTAATCCCGTATCATTGCCGATGATTGCAACCGATTCATTCATTAATTGCGAAACGCCTTCAAGATTTGTTTTGCCGATCATATCATCGACTTTGCGCGCCTTTGCTTCAATTTTTTGCCCGATGGCAGTTTCAAATTCATTGCCAACCAGCACGGGCGTGAAGCCGTTTAGCAGCAATATATCCGATAATTCTGCATAGCAACGCGCGGGCCAGGATTTGCGGCTTCCTTTGCCATTGCTGGCGCCAACGGCAAGCAGAACCTTACGCTGCAGCTCCAACCATTCAAATGAATTTTGCACCCCCGCAAGCCAGCCTAAATCACTGGGCATGAACGGTTTAGCAGGGATTTCCAGCAATGTCATAAGCGCATTTAGCTGATCTGTCCCGCTCCGCTGCATTCCCTCAGGCTGTTCTAAGCTGATCTTTGCATGCGGTGTGTTGCTGATCGTTAGCACGGATGAATTGGTTAAGCGTTTGCTAATGCGCTGCGACAAGCGATTCAGTTGTAAATCAAGCACACAGTCAAATTCAAAATCCAAGATGAATTGCGCTATTTGACGGATTTTGATAAAATTACGGCTGCTTGGACGCTCTAAAGGGATGACCCGATCAATCCATGGGCAATTATTGAACAGATTTTCAAATTCAGGCTGGGTAATCAGTGTAATGCGCATATCATTGCTATGTTTGGATTGCAAATAATGATATAGGCTGAAAATAGTGGGAATCGTTTGATAACAATCCCCCAACGATCCAAATTTTACGATCAGAATATTTTTTGCATCGCTAATATTCATGTTATAAAATATAAATTATGGTTTGTGGTTTATAATTTACAATAAACGAAGCGTCATGCCTTCGCGCGCGACCGTTGCCCCTGACCAGCGCCGCCTTACCTCTTCTTCCAGATGCTCCATGAATTCATCATCATGGGTTGGGTCATGGTGGAAGACGGCAAGCATATGCGCGCCAGCCTTTTCACAAAGTTTAATGCCTTGTTCCCAAGTGGAATGTCCCCAACCAATTTTGGACGGAAATTCCTCTTCGGTATAGGTGCTGTCATAAATCACCAAATCCGCTCCTTGGATTAAATCAAGGATGTTTTTATCCAGCACCCCTGGCGTATGTTCGGTATCGGTAATATAGCATGCTGATTTTCCTTGATACTCCACCCGATACCCCGTTGCCCCATTGGGATGGTTTAGCGGTGCTGTTTTAATGGTAATATCCTCAATTTGGAATTGCTCACCCGCTTTGAAATTTTCAAAATGCAAAGTGCCGCGCATTGCTTCAAGCGGAACGGGGAAGAAAGGCTGTGCCATTTGCCCAGCAAATACTTGTTTAATGCCGCCATCTTCAACATCAATATGACCTGCACGCACGGTAAAATGATTCCCCTCGACAAAGGCGGGTGAGAAAAATGGAAATCCATTAATATGATCCCAATGGGTATGGGATAGCAGGATATTGGCATGGGTGATTTGACGCTCCAGCAGGTCAAGCCCCAGCATGCGGATGCCCGTTCCCGCATCAAAGATTATGGTTTGGGTGTCAGTAAAAATCTCAACGCAGCTTGTATTACCGCCAAAACCAATATGTGATGGCGATGGACAGGCCACCGATCCGCGTACACCCCAAAATTTTATCGCAAAAGTCATGCTGTCATTTTCCAGTTATGAATTATTGTGCTTATTAATATCATTACAAGCTAATAGTGCTTAAATAAAGCAAAAAATTGTTTTTTATCATAAAATTACAAGCTTTGCCTTACGGGTGCAGCCTGATGGTGATTCGTCGATTGCGCGCTTGGTTTTCTGGAATGGGCGCACCATCCAGTCCGCGATTGGGAAAAAGCGGCCTTGTATCAGCATAACCGCTTGCTTTTAACCAAGCAGGGTCAAAGCCAAGCTCTTGAAAATAACGGACAACCCTTGCCGCGCGCGCGGATGATAATTCCCAATTTGAAGGGTAATAGGGGCTTGAAATTGGCGTGTCATCGGTATGACCTTCAACCGCGATCAGAAAAATATCAAAAGGCGGCACTTCTAGTTCCTGTTTAATCCGCATTAAAATTTGCTTTGCTTGCGGCGTTAATTCCACCGATCCAGGTTCAAATAAATTTCCCGAGGCAAATTCCATGATAATGCCTTGATCATCATAGCCAACATCAACATTCGAAGGGTCAACTTGCTGCTGTTCTTGCATGACCATCTGCATTTGGCTCATCAGGGAAAAGATCGGGCGTTCAGAATCAACAGCCCCGCCAAGCTGATCTTTGATCCCCGCTTGAACGGCTTCAAATTGGGGAATATTTACTTTGGAAAAGCTCACCAAGATAACGAAAAAGGCCAGCAGCAAGGTGATGGCATCCGCATAAGTAACGATCCAATCTTCGGGCTCTTCAGGAATTTCTTCGGGCGGCTTGATCGACATGGCTTAATTTCGGATTTGCTTGTCAATGTTAAAGCGAATCGCAGGATCAAGCAGGCTGTTCATCCGATCTTGAATTAGCCGAGGATTACGCCGTTCCGCAAGATTTGACATCCCCTCAATCAATAAAGTATGACGAAACCGCGTGATTTGATGGCGCTGGGTTAATTTATTTGCCGCTGGGATCAATGAAAATCGAGCGAGCAGCACCCCATAAAGCGTTGTGTTAAGCGCAACAGCAAGCCCTTTTCCCAGCATGCTAGGATCGCCCGCCATATTATCAAGCATGATAATCAGCCCCACCAAAGTTCCAATCATGCCAAAAGCAGGGGCAGCTTGCGCCATCCCTTTAAGGATGCTGACAACCACCATCGAGCGTTCATAAGTTGTCTGCATGACATTTTCAAGTGAATCGCGCACATCTGTGCCATTATATCCTGAAAGCAATAATTCAACGCCAAAGGTTAAGAAGGGATCGTTGCGCACCTTGCCAAGTTCCCCCTCAAGCGCGGGCAAGCCTTTTTGCTGAACAAGATAGCCCCAGCGGATGATCCGCCCCACATCTTGGTTTAAAATGCTGCGCCCTTGCTTGTAAACCGCAAACATGCCAAAGATCGCACGCAGCGCCATCATCACATAGCGCGCTTCCTGCCCCAAAAAAGTTGCGGCAAATGTGCCGCCAACCACCATCAGCAAGCTTGAAAAATCAAGAAAGATAAGCACATTGGATGTGCCAATAAAAATTGCGAAGATAAACAGGCTCAAGGCAAAGATGAAGGATAAAAGCGTGTTTATAGACATGGCGTTTGCACAATCGCGTTATGGTTACATATTTTAACTGAATTTTTTTGAATATGCAGGATTTCATGCCTGAATTCAAACAAAAAATTTCACAAGAAATTTAGATGGGATATGCAGGTTTAAAATGGCGTTTCAAGCAGGTTTGCAAGCATTGGCCAGAAAAAATCCTCTCCTGGGTAGCCCGTGATCCGTCCGATTTCTTCGTTGTCTTTAAATAAAATAAAGGTTGGCGAATAGCGCACAGGCTTAAGCTTTACCAAATCATCGGGCATGGGCTTGTGCATGTCAATCACGCGAAGCGGGGCAAGCGCCCCCTCGGCCGTTTTGGGGTAAATCACGCCAATTTCTTGTCGCCATAGTGCGCAATAAGGGCAGCCCTTGGTTTCAAACATCAATAATTCGGCAGCATATAGGGGCTGCGCCCGCGCAATAAGCCCTAAAGCAATCATGCTTGCCATGCCTGCGATCAAACATAAAATTTGAATTTGGGTCTTTATGCGGGTCATGGTGAAATTATGGGCGATTTAGAATCGGCTTGATCGGCTTCTTTTGATGTTTCATATTCCATTAATTTAGCCCGCAACTTATTATTTTCAGCAGTTTGTATTTTTAAGGCATAATGGGTCGGGATAAAGCCAAAGGCGGCGATGGCAGCGCCCGTCACCGCGCCAAACAGAATGGATGCATAAATGATCAGGATAAGCGGCACCTCTAGCGTATAGGGAAGCGGGAATAAATTAACAGGCGCAGAATGCAAGTTATTCAAGGTCAAAAACACAACCGCAACCACCAAGATAATCCATAGGCAATATTTCACCAATCGCATATTTATTGTTTCCTTCTTTTTGCATTCAATCGCCGCTTTTTTTAAAAGGGCTTTGTTTGCAGAGGGGGGCAGATATTATGCCTGCCAATCCAGCGGGCTGTTTAAAAACCGTTCAATATTGTCAAATTGCTGCGAATTAAAACTTTGGCGCGCTTTGGCAATGGCAAGCACATCCCACCAATCTGCAAGCGAAAATAACGATAAATCATGCGCTTCCAACTGTTTCATCTTATCAGGAAAAATACCATATTGAAAGATCACAAAACAATGATTGCACACCGCGCCCGCATCGCGTAACCCATCAATAAAGGATAATTTAGAGCCACCATCGGTCGTCATATCCTCGACCATTAAGGCAGTTTGACCTTCGGTAACATTTCCCTCTATTCTTGCATTTCGCCCAAAGCCCTTTGGTTTTTTACGAATATAGCATAGGGGCAGATTCATGCGCTCTGCCAGCATGGTTGCAAAGGGAATGCCCGCCGTTTCACCGCCCGCAACCACATCGATTTTGTCATAGCCAACATGATGGTTAATCAAGCTTACCCCCATATCCATTAGCTGCGCACGCGCACGCGGAAAGGCAATAAGTCGCCTGCAATCCACATAAACAGGGCTTTGCCTGCCACTGGTAAGGGTAAAAGGCTTATCGGGGCTTAGCATCACTGCTTTTGTTTCAAGCAAAATGCTGGCGGTCATTTCAGCATAGCGTTTAAAAGGATATAAGGCGTTATCTTGGGCTAGGGACATGCGTTTCATTCCATTTATATTAAATTAAGGCTTTATTTTGGGCGTTTTGTTTAAAACAAGTTTTTTTATGTTTGCGCTCACCTTCACGGTGATGCGCGTTATCTTGGGCTAGGGACATGCGTTTCATTCCATTTATATTAAATTGGTTAGGGCCAGATTTTTCTTTTTTTAAATAGGCGTTTTGGCTTGATTTTTCGCACCTTGCTGCTTTGTATTTCAATGATGTTGTTAAGTTCCTTTTGGA
>JBGCED010000084.1:0-25907 GCA_045106055.1 Alphaproteobacteria bacterium | reverse complement strand
GCGTAAAATAAAATAGATAATCGCAATCGCCAGCCCCAGCAGGGAAAAATTGATTGCGGTGATCATGTGCATAAAACGACGATGAAATTTAAGCTGATCTATGATCTTTGTCTGCATCCCTCCTATTGTGTTGATTTGATTATCAATTGCTTGTTTAATTGCTGAAAATTGGGTTAAATGCTGCTGCATTGATCCGTTAAGCGATTCATCACTTAACCGCGAAAGCGCAGTTAAAACCGATTTCTCCAGTTTTTCCCCGCCCTGTTCAAAGGCTGATTTAAAAAGCTTTAATTGCTCGCTGATCAGGCTTGCATTTTCTTTGCGATATTGTTCTAAAAATAATTCAAGCAGCAGTCTTAATTGCTGGTTGGTTATCTTGATGCTCTTGATGATCAGGGTTAAATTCCCCAATCATCGGTGCAGCTTGGGGCGTGTTTACCCGCTCCAATCAATTCTTAACCTAGATTAGGGCTGTTTCTTTAACACGGCTTGGCGCGCGCATTCTATGCGGCGCACTTGTTAAAGTGTGGTAAGGTATTTTAAAATGCAATAAAAGGGGGTTGGTGCGGGAGGTGAGACTCGAACTCACACTCTGTTACCAGAACTGGATTTTGAGTCCAGCGCGTCTACCATTCCACCACACCCGCACAGCGTTAAGATGAATGATCATATACCATAAAAAATGCAAGTTTCAAGCCCTTTCATCATCATCATTTCAATAAGTTTTTTTGAAATAGAGACTTGCAATTATCAAAATAAATGTGCAATCTTTGATGGCTTATCCGATATATAAGGGATAAAGTTTAATAACATAAAAGAAATGGAGGTGTTACAATGGCAAGAGTTGCATTGGTTACAGGCGGAACACGGGGAATTGGCGAAGCGATCAGTATGATGCTAAGCAAGGCAGGGCATAAGGTCGTTGCAAATTATGCAGGCAATGATGAAGCTGCAAATGCTTTTAAAGCACGCACAGGGATTGAGGTTTCCAAATTTGATGTATCGGATTTTGATGCCGTTACAAAAGCGGTGAAAGCGATTGAAGCTGAATTTGGCGCGGTTGAGATATTGGTTAATAATGCTGGGATCACCCGCGATACAACAATCCACCGCATGTCCCAAGATCAATGGCAGCAGGTTGTTGACACAAATTTAGGGTCTTGCTTTAATTGCTGCCGCGCCGTGATTGAGGGGATGCGTGCAAATGGTTTTGGACGCATTGTCAATATTGGATCGGTGAATGGTCAAGCAGGGCAGTATGGGCAGGTGAATTACGCCGCCGCAAAATCGGGCATTCACGGCTTTACCAAAGCATTAGCGCAAGAGGGCGCACGCAGCAACATTACCGTAAATGCGATCGCACCTGGCTATATTGATACCGATATGGTGCGCGCTGTTCCAGAAGCGGTTTTGGAAAAAATTATTTCTAAAATCCCTGTGGGCAGACTTGGTAAAGCAGAAGAAATTGCACGCGGTGTGCTGTTTTTGACGGCGGATGATGCGGGCTTTGTCACGGGATCAACCCTATCGATTAATGGCGGTCAACACATGTATTAATAAGCATTAACGCAAAAAAGGGGTGCATCATAATGAGGAGGAGGGCATGGAAACAGAACCCAGCACACAAAGCGAGGAACAACGCGGCACCTTGCTGATTGTGGATGATGATGCCCCCTTGCGCAACCGCTTGGGGCGGGCAATGACGCAGCGCGGCTTTTCTGTGGTGCTTGCAGCTTCCGTTGAGGAAGGGATTGCGTGCGCCAAAGAAAGCCCGCCTGATTATGCGGTGATTGATATGCGCCTTGAAGATGGAAATGGCATGACCGTCATTGATTATCTAAGCGATTTGGATGCAGATACCAAAATTGTGATGCTGACAGGCTATGGCAATATTGCAAGTGCGGTGATGGCGGTTAAAAAAGGGGTGATTGATTTTTTGCCAAAGCCAGCAGATGCGGATCAAATCATGGATGCGCTGCTTGCCAAAGGCGATCGCCCCATCGCCCCAGCACCGCAAGACCCGATGTCAGCCGATCGGGTTAGGTGGGAACATATACAGCGCGTATTTGAACAATGTGAACGCAATGTATCTGAAACCGCGCGCAGATTGAAAATGCACCGCCGCACATTGCAGCGCATATTGCATAAGCATGCACCGCGCGATTAATCTTTTTTTTTGACTTATTTTATTTGATTGGAAGCTTCAAACATGACCGATTATGTGCCGCCGCTGGATGATTATGGCTTTATGATTAAACATGCGGGGCTTGGTGCTGCGCTAAAGAAAATAAAGGGCTGCGAAGAATTTGACGCGGATGATTTGGTTGAACTGCTAAATCAAGCAGGGAAATTTGCAAGCGAAGTGATTGCCCCGACCAATATTGATGGCGATCAACAAGGCGCGATGCTTGAAAATGGGGTGGTGCGGCTGCCTGAATCCATGATGGCTGCCTTTAAACAATTTCGGGATGCGGGGTGGACGGGGCTGTCGCTTGATCCTGATTATGGCGGGCAGGGCTTGCCGTGGACATTGGCAGCAGCAGTTCAAGAAATGCTGCAATCGGCAAATCTTGCCTTTGCCTTAAATCCATTATTAACGATTGGCGCAGCCGAAGCCATCGCGCATCATGGCAGTGATTTTCAAAAAAGCACCTATCTTGAAAAATTGGTCACAGGCGCGTGGAGCGGGACAATGAATTTGACCGAACCGCAAGCAGGAAGCGATCTGGGCAAGATCAAAACCAAGGCGGTTTTTTCGCATGCGGATGATACGGGGCAATATTATCACATTCGTGGGCAGAAAATCTATATCACCTATGGCGACCATGAAGCCTATGATAATATTATTCATTTGGTTCTAGCGCGAATTGAGGGCGCACCCGCTGGCACAAACGGCATTTCGCTGTTCATTGTACCAAAATATTTGGTGGAAGCCGATGGAAGCTTGGGGGCGCGCAATGATTTAAAGCCAATCGCGCTTGAATCAAAGCTTGGAATTCACGGATCGCCCACTTGCGTCATGGCTTATGGCGAGGATAAGGGCGCGCTTGGCAGCTTGGTTGGCAGCGAGCATCAAGGCTTGCCGCTTATGTTTACGATGATGAATCTGGCGCGGCTAATGGTTGGCGTTCAAGGGCTTGGCATTGCCGAGCGTGCCTATCAAAATGCAAATAATTACGCGCATGACCGCAAGCAAGGCAAGCGCGGGCAAGATGACAGCGTGCCGATCATTCAGCATCCTGATGTGCGCCGTATGATGATGGATATGCAAGCAAATATTCATGCGATGCGCGCTTTATTGATGGATGTGATGCTGGCTTTTGATACTTCCAATCATACAGAATCCGATGAATGGCGTGTTTTTGCAGCGCGGCGGGTTGATTTAATGGTGCCTGTTGTGAAATCCTTTTTTACGGATAAAGGGGTTGAGATTGCTTCAACCGCGCTGCAAGTTCATGGCGGCGCTGGCTTTATTGAGGGGGCGGGCGCGGCGCAATATTACCGTGATGCCCGAATCCTGCCAATTTATGAAGGCACAAATGGCATTCAAGCAATGGATTTGCTTGGGCGCAAGATCATCAAAGATAAGGGCGCAGCGATTTATGAATATATAGAAGAAGCCAATAGCCTGATTAACCGCCTGAATGACGAAATCGGGGGGGATATTGCCATCATTCGAAAACATTTGGCAAATGCGATTGATGCGCTAACCAATGGCGCGGAACATATTCTTTTCCTATCCGCAGAAAAACAACAGGGCAATGCGGATCGCTTGGCAGCGCTTGCCACGGATTTTAATCATTTATTTGGAATTGTTGCTGGCGGTATTTCGCTAACCAGCCAGCTGTTAAATGCCAAAATGTCTAATCAAGGCGATGCTGGGAATGGCAGGGATGACGGCGCAAGAATGCTTGCGGAAAAACAGCGCATCACCCGTTATTATGCTGAAACTGCGTTGCAGCTTGTCCCCGCTTTGGAGCAGAAAATCTATCATGCGCCCAATATGATCGCCACAAGTTAAGGTTGATTTCAGCTGAAAAAACAACCCCCGCGTTCTTGACTTTATAAGCGAACATAAATAGATCATTAAGAGGATGTGTAAATGAACAAATATGAATTGTTCGTTTATTGTTGATTTTGATTGGGCTTGGAATAAAGAAGCATCATAAATTCTTATTCTAAGGCAATGAATCATCTTTTTAAAATGGAAAGGGGCGCATAATGCTTACCCGAAAACAATATGATCTGTTACTTTTTATTCACCAATATTTGGCAAAGCATGGCGTTTCGCCGTCTTTTGAAGAAATGAAAGAAGGGCTTGGTTTAAAATCAAAATCAGGGATTCACCGCTTGATCAGCGGTTTGGTTGAACGCGGTTTTTTAACCCGTTTGAATAACCGCGCGCGCGCATTGGAAGTGGTGCGCTTGCCTGAAAATATTGATCCAGAAACGCTTCCGCAGCGCAATCGGCGCTCTGATAGCATTCGCCACCATGATATTGTCGGCGTGCAAGCTTCGCCGCAAAAAACAAGCGCGCGTGATAATATCATTCAGCTTCCGCTTTATGGGCGGATCGCCGCAGGAACACCGATTGAAGCATTGCGCGATGAATCAATTATGGTTGAAGTGCCTGTAACGATGCTGGGCAAGGGCGATCATTATGCGCTGGAGGTAGAGGGCGATTCGATGGTTGAAGCGGGCATTCTTGATGGTGATACGGTGGTGATTGAACGGATTGATCAAGCAGAAAGCGGGGAAATTATCGTGGCATTAATTGATGAGCATGAAGCCACCTTGAAACGCTATGAATATAAGAATGACATGATCACCTTATTTCCTGCAAACCGTCATTATCAAATCAACCATTACCGCCCCGATCGGATCAATGTTCAAGGACGCTTGGTTGGCTTATTGCGCAAATATTAACCCTGCGCGCAAAAACCGCCACTATTTAATAAAATGAAAAATGATCATATCACCGATTTTTTAAATCATTATTGCAAATTAAGCGTAGCCCCAGAATATGCGGTGCTGATTAAGGGGGCGTGGGGCTGCGGCAAAAGCTTTTTCATTCAAGAATTTATAAAGGATTTTGAGGGGAACCACGAATTAGGCATAGCCCCAGCCACGCCCCCAGAATATGCAGTGCTGATTAAGGGGATATGGGGATATTGCAAATCCTTTTTCATTCAAAAATTTATGAAAGGTTTTAAGGGGAAGCACGAAGGCGCAAAATTCTTAACAGTTAGCCTTTATGGTATGTCCAGTCTGGAAGATATTAAGGCTGATTTCTTTCGGCAGCTGTACCCCGTTTTATCAGGCAAAACTGCAGGGATTTTTGAAAAAATTTTTAAAATGGCTAGTAAATGGTTTGGCTGGGATTTTGATGCGTTTAAGCTTGTTGATTATTTCACCAAGACAGAGGGATATATTTTAATCTTTGATGATTTAGAACGCGCCACGATTGACAGAAATATCCTGCTTGGCTTTATCAATCAATTTGTTGAAAAAAATGGCTATAAGGTGATCATCATTGCCAATGATACAAAGTTTTTTGAAGATGGTAAGCAGAGCCCCCATGGCTGGCACAGGGTTAAGGAAAAATTAATTGGCAAAAGCTTTGAAATAGAGGCGGATGTGGCAGCAACCTATGATAAATTTGTTAATGATGTGATCACATGCCTGTGTCTTGTTAATGATGTTATCACATGCCCGTGTCTTGTTAATGATGTTATCACATGCCCGTGTCTTAAAAAAATCCTAGCCCGCGAAAAAGACAATATCCTTACCATCTTTCATTGTTCCAAATATAATAATCTTAGATCGCTTAGAAAATTGCTGATGGATTTTGAGCGGTTTTTCTTAAATTTAGAATTAGACATTCAAAAAAATGAAGAAGTTATTAGCGCAATATTAAAGCTGTTTACCATGTTCTCCATGGAAATTTATGCAGGTGAAATTGCAGCGGGTGAAATTAGCAAATTTTATGAAAGCCATTTAGCAGCGCACACAGGGAAAAATGATGCTTCAAAAAAATATTCTGCCATTGAAGAGAAATATAAAGCCCGAATCAATTTGTATGAACCCTTATTGAAGGTGCAAATCTGGGACAATTTATTTCACAAGGGAATCATGGATAGGGCCGCAATCAATGATGAATTGAAGCAAACCCGTTTTTTCTCTTCCAGCGATATGCCTGATTGGCAAAAATTATGGAATTTTCATTATTTGGGAGAAGAAGAATTTGGAAAGCTGCATAATTCTGTATGGGAATCGCTTGAGAATCGGCAATTTACCGCTCTTGGTGAAATCCAGCATCTATATGGAATATTTTTAGAGCTTGCCGAGTTTGAAGTCATCACTGAAACCATTTCTGACATTGTTGCACTTTTTGAAAATTATATCAAAGCGCTTGCGGAAACGGGCAAGTTGCCATGCGATAGAGATGCGTATGCTTTTATCAATAGGTATGATGTTGATTATCACGGCATGATGTTTCGAGCACAAAATACGGAAGCATTTCGAACCTTAACCGGAGCACTTAATGTTGCGGTTAGAGATTCCCATCGCAAAAATCTAGTAGGGGGTGCCAAGGAAATTCTTTACAACATGCAAGATGATCCTAAGAGGCTTGTTGTTATGCTATCCCCGTCACCAGGTCAATCCCATTTATTCCAAGATAGCCCGATCTTGCAAGATATAGACATAGCGGATTTTGTTGAAACTTTTTGCAATATGTCCAATGCGGATAAGCCTTATGTGGCATCTGCCTTAGCAGCAAGATTTAAAGAAATTCCACCTGAATCCGATTTAATAAAAGAGAAAGGATGGCTTGAACAGTTGGATAAAGCACTGAAGACAAAAATTACTTCTATGGATAAGGGCGTAACGAAATTGAAATTAAAAAAATGTTCCGAATCAATCCAAATCGCATTAAAGTCCATTGATGCCTATAAAAAAACCCAAGGTTAGGCGTTAAACCCAAATAATGAATATTAACGGATGCGTTTTTCGGTGCTTGGGTCAAAGAAATAGGCATCTTTGGGATCAAAGATAATGCCGATTTGATCGCCTTGCTGCGGGGCATCACTGGATTTTGTTTCAATGATTAACCGCTTTCCCTCTTGATTAAGGGCATAGACATAGGTGACCCCGCCCAGCTTTTCAACAATATCAACGGTAAGCGCATTGCCTGTTGGATCAAGCTTTATATGTTCGGGGCGCAGCCCAATGATAAAGCTGCTGCCTGCTGCAGGCGGCGGAATGATTTTATCTGCATTAAGTCCTGCTGCATGAATGCTGCCATCTTTGATATGGGCTTCAATGAAATTCATGGCGGGTGAGCCGATAAAGCCTGCGACAAATTTACTGTCAGGATCATTATAAAGAGTCATCGGCGCGCCAACCTGTTCAATCACGCCAGAACGCAGCACAACAATTTTATCGGCAAGGGTCATCGCTTCCACCTGATCATGGGTGACATAGATCATGGTTGCGCCAATTTCCTTATGCAAACGGGCAATTTCAACCCGCATATCCACGCGCAGCTCTGCATCCAGATTAGAAAGCGGTTCATCAAACAGAAAAACCTCTGGCCCGCGCACCAAGGCACGCCCGATTGCCACCCGTTGGCGCTGCCCGCCTGAAAGCGCCTTTGGCTTGCGCTTTAAATATTCTTCCAGCTTTAAAATCTTTGACACCTCGGCAAGCTTTGTGTTGATGGTTGCCTTATCAACGCCGTTCATGCGAAGCCCAAAGGTGATATTTTCCTCAACACTCATATGCGGATAAAGCGCATAGGTTTGAAACACCATCGCAATGCCGCGATCCGCAGCATCGCTATGGGTTACATCCCGTGCGCCAATATGGACATTCCCCGCACTTATGTCTTCAAGCCCCGCAATCATGCGCAAAAGCGTTGATTTTCCGCAGCCAGACGGTCCAACAAACACGCAAAATTCTCCCGCTTCAATTTCAAGATTTACGCCATTAATGACCTGAATATCGCCATAGCGTTTGATGATATTTGATAGAGTTACCCCAGACATATTAATTTACCCTCCCATATTTGGCAGCATCCATGCGCTGGCATGATCGCCAATTTCCTTTGCGGTTTGTTGAAGTTGATGTTGATATTGCCCAAGCAGTTCAAGGCTTGTTCTTGTGGTTGAACTTGTAATTGAAATGCCGCCCATCACCCTATGAGACTCGGATAGAATCGGCACGGCGATGCAAATAATATTTAACTCATGCTCTTCGCGGTCAAACGCAACGCCGCTTTGCTTGATCCGATCAAGTTCGCCGCTAAGCGCATCGCTGCGGGTTAGGCTGTGATCGGTATGAGGGTAAAAGCTTTGCTGCGCGATCATTGCATCACGGGCAGCTGGCGGTAAAAATGCCAGCATGGCTTTGCCCACGCCTGTGCAGTAAGCAGGGGCGATCTTGCCCGCATCAGAAAACATTGAAATTGGGCGTTTTGCATTGCGCTTATCAAGATAAAGCACTTGCCCATGATCCAATTTTGCAAGATGAATGGTTTCCCCCGTTTTATCGGAAAGCGCATCCAAATAAGGCGCGGCAATCGGCGCAAGCGATGCATGTTGCCATGATGAATGGGCAAGCCTTATAAGGCGTGATCCCAGCATATAATGCCCTGTATCCTGATTATGGCTTAGCATATCCTGATTGACCAAATTTTGTAATAGCCGATAGGTTGAAGGCTTTGGAAAAGGGCTGTTTTCAAGAATATCATTGAATTTAACGGGCGCGCGAAAGCTTTCTACGATGTCCAGCAGCTTGAATGCCTTGCCGATTGTTCCATCTTGTATTTTTGTTTTTTCAAGCATGTTTATTTTATCCATAATATAATTGACATGATAGGGTAATCATGTCTTAATATCAATAGTTAAAATTTAGTTTCAAATAATGAAACCTTTTTAAGCATATTTAAGACTTATATCATCAGACATATCATTAGGGAGAATAAAATGTCTAAAATTTCCAATAGCATCATGGCACTTGTTGCGGGGGCGGGCTTAAGCTCTGCGGCGTTTGCAAGCGATTTGATCATTAATTTTGATGATCCTAACCCCGCGCCAAAGGCAGGGTTTGAAGCAGCGGTTGAAGCCTTTAAAGCTGAAAATCCTGGCATTAATGTGGTGGTTAATATTAATGACCGCGAAGCCCATAAAACCGCGATTCGCAATTTCCTTTCTGCGGATGCGCCCGATATTACGGCTTGGTATCCTGGAAACAGAATGGCGCCGTTTGTTGATGCAGGTCAATTTGAAGATATTTCAGACCTATGGGCATCAGACCCCAATCTTTCAACCAGCTTTGAAGCGATTAAACCCACCATGACCCGCGATGGGAAGCAATGGGGCGTTCCTTATAGCTATTATCAATGGGGCGTTTATTATCGCGCCGATATTTTTGAAAAATATGGCATCACAGAACCCACAACATGGAATGATATGCTTGCAGCGTGCGATACGCTGAAAGCAAATGGCGTTACCCCCTTTACGATTGGCACCAAATATTTATGGACGGCTGCGGGGGTGTTTGATTATTTAAATCTGCGCACCAATGGCTATGATGTTCATAATGCGCTGACTGCGGGCGAAATTAGCTATAGTGATGATCGCATCAAGAAAACCTTTGAAAATTGGGCAACCATGCTAGAGCGTTGCTCGTTTGTGGATAATCATGCAACCATGTCATGGCAAGATGCAATTGCGCCTTTTGCAAATGGCGAAGCTGCGATGTATGTGATGGGCAATTTCTCGGTTGCAGCCTATAAGGATGCTGGTTTAAGCGAAGATCAAATTGATTTCTTTCAATTTCCTGAAATTACCCCAGGGCTAGCCCGTGCAGAAGAAGCACCTGCCGATGCGTTATTCATTCCATCAGGCGCTGAAAATAAAGACAATGCACGCAAATTCCTTGCCTTTATTGCCCAGCCTGAAATTCAAAGTGAATGGAATAAAACCATTGGACAATTACCGCCAAACTCAAAAGCGGCGATCAATGCAGATGATAAATTCATTGTTGAAGGCTTTCAAACCGTTTCAACCGCAGCAGGGCTTGCACAATTTTATGATCGCGATGCCCCCGCTGAAATGGCAAGTGAAGGCATGAAAGGCTTTCAAGAATTTATGATCCATCCAGATCGTGTGGATGCGATTTTAAAACGCTTGGATAGCGTTCAAAAGCGCGTTTATAAATAAGTAAAATCAAGGATAAGATTCAGTCATCAGAATGGCTGAATTTTATCCATTTTGCACAATTTATCAAAAATTAGGAAGATCATTTTGAATTTCCAGCCCCATAATCCTCAAAAGCAAGCGAAGCCTCGCATTCATTATAAAAGCGCCAATCGTCAAAGAATTGCGCCGTTTATTTTTCTTTTCCCTGCGGCGATTTTCTTTTTAATTTATGTTATTCTGCCCATCTTTCAATCGATTTGGATATCGTTCTATGCGTGGGATGGAATCGGTGTGCGTCAATGGGTGGGGCTTGATAATTATTTTGAATTATTCGATGATTATCGTTTTTACATCGCATTAAAAAACAATATTATTTGGCTTTTAATGTTTATGCTTGCCGTTCCTGCGGGGCTGATGATCGCATTATTTTTAAATCAAACCATTATGGGCATGCGGTTTTATAAATCGATGTTTTTCTTTCCCTTTGTGATTTCTCAGGTTGTGGTTGGGTTGATTTTCACATGGTTCTATAATCCAAATTTTGGAATTGTCGGGGAGATTTGGCAATTTTTTGGCGCAAGCCCGCCCTCAATTTTGGGGGATGAACGGTTTGTGACTTATGGCATTATTTTTGCGGGATTATGGCCGCAAATTGCCTATTGCATGATTTTATATTTAACCGGGCTTAACAATGTTTCAGGCGATCAAATTGAAGCAGGGCGGCTTGATGGTGCAAAAGGGTGGCGGATGCTGCGCTATGTGATTTTACCGCAATTATGGCCGGCGACTTTTCTTGCGATTGTGGTCACGGTAATTGGCGCATTGCGTTCTTTTGACATGATCGCGATTATGACCCAAGGCGGACCTTATGGATCATCCAGCGTGCTTTCATATTTCATGTTTGAACAGGCTTTATCGGAATTTGGATTTCGCATGGGCTATGGTTCGGCGATTGCGGTGATGCTGTTTTTTATCATGCTTGGCTTTATCAGCTATTTTCTTTGGGTCATGTATCAAGACGAAAAACGAGGATAGAAGATGTTTCCAACCCCGATTGAAAAACGCCCCAAATCACGCCAACGCGCTTATAAAGTCTTTGTTCCCATTGCTTTATTTATTTGGCTATTGCCGCTGATTGCAATCTTTCTAACCTCTATTCGTTCGGCTGCCGATATTAATACAGGCAATATGTTTGGCTGGCCCACTGAATTTCAAATGATACAAAATTATATGGATGTCTTTAGAAATTCAGAAGCGGGGACTTATTTTTTAAATTCAATTAAAATCACCATTCCAACCGTGCTGATATCGGTTGCGCTTGCTTGCCTTGCGGGTTATGCACTTGCAATCTATCGCTTTCGGCTGGCACTTCCGCTGTTTTTTATTTTTGTGGCAGGCAATTTTGTGCCGTTTCAAATTTTGATGGTGCCGGTGCGCGATCTATCGGTAAGCGTCGGGCTTTATGATACGGTAACAGGTTTGGTATTGTTTCACGCTGCGTTTCAAACGGGTTTCTGCACCTTATTCATGCGTAATTTTATCAAGGCGCTGCCCTTTGACTTAATCGAAAGTGCGCGCATTGAAGGGGTTGGAGAATTTAAGATTTTCTGGCATGTGGTGCTGCCCTTGGTGCGCCCTGCAATTGCCGCATTAAGTGTGCTTATTTTTACCTTTGTATGGAATGATTTCTTTTGGGCAACGGTGCTGACCCAAGGCGAAGCATCAAAGCCAATCACTGCAGGGGTAAGGGCGCTTAATGGTCAATTTGTATCGCAGTGGCATTTGGTTTCTGCGGCATCCTTGATGGCAGCGATTCCGCCCGTTGCGATGTTCTTTTTAATGCAAAAACATTTTATTGCAGGCTTAACTTTAGGGGCTGTTAAATGATAAAAATTGCTTTTATTGGTGCAGGTTCAACCATTTTTATGAAAAATCTAGTGGGGGATGCTTTAACCTTTGAATCGCTTTGTGACAGTCATTTTGCGCTGATGGACATTGATCCGCTGCGCCTTGAAGAAAGCCGTTTGGTTGCACAAACCTTAATTCAAGATGCTGGCAAGGCTGCAACCATTTCAACCCATGAAACGCTTGCGCCAGCCCTTGAAGATGCGGATTTTGTGGTGACCGCCTTTCAAATTGGCGGATATGATCCAGGCACAATGATTGATTTTGACATTCCCAAACAATTTGGGCTTTCCCAAACCATTGGCGATACTTTGGGGGTTGCAGGGATCATGCGCGCCATTCGCACCGTTCCTCATCTGTTTGAAGTTGCGCAGGGAATGCGCCAATACTGCCCCAATGCGTGGCTGATGAATTATGTGAATCCGATGGCAATGAATATGTGGGCGCTTGATTTAGCCTATCCAGACATTAAGAAAATGGGGCTTTGTCATTCTGTTCAAAATACAGTGATGGAGCTTGCCCATGATCTTGATATGAAGCCTGATGATTTGCGTTACCGCGTTGCAGGGATCAATCATGTTGCATTCTTTCTTGAGCTTACCGATCAAAAAGGGCGCGATCTTTATCCTGATTTGATAAAGGGATATGATCAGGGACGCTTTCCCAAACCCCCCTTATTGATGCCGCGCTGCCCCAATAAGGTGCGATATGAAATAATGCGGCATTTTGGATATTTCTGCACCGAAAGCTCGGAACATTTGGCAGAATATGTGCCATGGTTTATTAAAAATGGGCGCGATGATTTGATTGAAAAATTTGGCATCCCGCTTGATGAATATCCCAAACGCTGCATTGAACAGGCGGCAGAATGGAAAGAGCAAGCGGGCGAACTTACCTCTGGCAAGCCGCTTAACCATCAAAAAAGCCATGAAATGGGCGCGGATATTATGAATTCCTTAATCACAGGCGCGCCCATCGTCACCTATATCAATATGGCAAATAAAGGGCAAATCCCGCAATTTGCACAAGGGATCATGGTTGAAACACCGTGCCTTGTGGATGGCAATGGGGTGCAGCCTTGCTTGGTTGCGGATATTCCAGCCCAGCTGCGCGGGATCATTCAAGCCCAAATAGCGGTGCAAGAATTGGCGGTTGAGGCAATTATTAATCAAGACATTACCAAGCTTTATCAAGCAGCGAAGCTTGATCCACATACCGCCGCAGAGCTTGATCTTGATCAAATTCACCAAATGGTTACTAAAATGCTTGAAGCCCATTATCAAGCGGGGCTGCTTGCTGATTTTCCAGCCCGCCATCTCAAGCAAATGGATGCCGCATGAAGATTGATTGGGTTGCGGTTGATTGGGGAACAAGCAATTTACGCATTTGGGCAATGGGCGCAAATGGCGATATATGCGCGCAAAAATCATCGGATCAAGGCATGAATGGGCTTATGCCGCATGAATTTGAACCTGTTTTGCTTTCCCATATTGAATCATGGCTTGGGACAGAGATAATGCAAGTGGTGATATGCGGCATGGCTGGATCACGCCAAGGCTGGTGCGAAGCCCCTTATGCTTGCGTGCCAACCAAGCCCATACAAGAATGGGTTAAGGTCAAAACCAGCGAATCGCGGCTTGATGTGCGTATTCTTTCTGGGATTAAACAACAATATCCAGCCGATGTCATGCGCGGCGAAGAAACCCAGATTGCGGGCTTTTTAACTGAATTTCCAAATTATGAAGGCGTGATTTGCTTGCCAGGTACCCATTCAAAATGGGTGCGCGTCCAAGACCAGCGCATCATTAATTTTCAAACCGCATTAACGGGGGAATTATTTGGATTATTAACCACGCAATCGGTGTTGCGCCATTCATTGGGTGAATGGGATGATGCTGTTTTTGTAAGCAGCCTTCAAGCAATGATGGATCATCCTGAAACCATGATGACCGCATTATTCTCATTTCGCGCGGGCGCATTGCTTGGCGGGGATCAATATGGAATTGCGCGGATTTCAGCAAGCCTAATTGGCGCAGAGCTTGCGGGCATGACCGATTTTTGGAAAGATAACCCGATTACCATCATTGGCGCAGGAAAGCTGGCACGGCTTTATGCGCTGGCACTGGAATCGCTTGGCACGCAGCCCAAGAATTTTAGCGCATCTGATTTAACCCTAAACGGGCTGCGCCGCGCCCATCAGGAGATGTTTAATGGATCGTAATATCATTGCCATTTTACGCGGAGTCACCCCTGATGAGGTGATTGGCATTGCGCAAATATTGCTGGATGCAGGAATCACAAAAATTGAAGTGCCGCTAAATTCGCCAGACCCCTTTACCAGCATTAGCAGCCTATGCACCCATTTTAAAGGGCGGGGGCTGTTTGGCGGCGGCACGGTGCTTGATGAACGCGAAGTTGCCGCGCTGGTTGATATTGGCGCGCAAATGATTGTATCCCCAAATTGCGATGAAGCCGTCATTAAAGCCGCAAAATCAGCAAAAATGCACAGTTTTCCAGGGGTGATGACTCCAAGCGAAGCCTTTCGCGCGATCAAAGCGGGCGCGGATGGGCTTAAAATCTTTCCAGGGGAAATGGTGACCCCTGCGGGGCTTAAAGCAATGCGCGCGGTGCTGCCTGCCAATGTTCAATGTTTTGTGGTTGGCGGGGTGAATATAGCGAATTTTGCTGAATGGAAAGCAGCGGGTGCAACAGGTTTTGGCATTGGTTCTGCGCTTTATAAAGCAGGGGATAGCACAGAAAGCGTGCGTCAAAAAGCGGTTGAAATTATCAAAATCTATGATTCATTATATGGTTGAGACAGCAGAATGAAACCAGCATTGGGCGTATGCTATTATCCAGAACATTGGCAACCCGAATTATGGGAACAAGATGCGCAAAGGATGGTTGCGGCAGGCATCTTATGGGTGCGCATTGGTGAATTTGCATGGTCGCAGCTTGAACCATCGGAAGGCAAATTTGATTGGGATTGGCTGGATCAAGCGGTTGGTGTGCTGGCAGCAGCGGGGCTTCACATCATCATGGGAACGCCAAGCGCAACCCCGCCCAGATGGGTAATTTCAAAATATCCTGACATGCTTGCGGTCGATGATCAGGGGCGTGAGCGCAAATTTGGTTCAAGACGGCATTATTGCTTTTCCCATTTGGGCTATCGCCGCGAGGCTGCGCGGATGGCGGGCGCAATGGCACAGCGTTACGGCAAGCATAAAGCGGTAAAAGCGTGGCAGATTGACAATGAATATGGCTGCCATGAAACGGTGATTTCCCATTCAAATGCTGCGCGCAGCGGCTTTCAAGAATGGCTTTCAGGGAAATATCAATCCCCCGATGCGCTTAATCGGGCATGGGGCAATATATTCTGGTCAATGGCATATGCGGATTTTAGCGAAATAGACTTACCGAACCTAACCGTGACCGAAGCCAACCCATCCCATCAGCTGGATTTCAGACGCTATGCATCCGATCAAGTCATTGCGTTTAACCAAGCCCAAATTGCCGCAATGCGCCCCCATACCGCACGCCCTTTCATCCATAATTATATGGGACGGGTGACAGATTTTGACCATTTCAAGCTTGGCAAAGACCTTGAAATTGCAAGTTGGGACAGCTATCCGCTGGGCTTTTTAGAACAAGTGCTTGCAGAAGAAGATGAAGATTGGAAAGCGCATTTTTCCTGCCAAGGCGATCCTGATTTTCAAGCCTTTCACCATGATCTTTATCGCGCGGTGGGCAAGGGGCGGTGGTGGGTGATGGAACAGCAGCCAGGCCCTGTAAATTGGGCGCCCTATAACCCCATTCCGCTTGATGGCATGGTGAAATTATGGTCAATGGAGGCGATTGCCCATGGCGCAGAAGTCATAAGCTATTTTCGCTGGCGGCAAGCGCCTTTTGCCCAAGAACAAATGCATGCAGGATTGCTGCGCCCCGATCATAAGGATACACAAGGCCTGCTTGAAGCAAAAGCAGTTGCCGATGAATTGCAAGGATTGGGCGATATAACACACTGCGATGCGGATATTGCGATTATTTTTGATTATGAAAGCCAATGGGCATGGGAAATTCAGCCGCAAGGCAAGGATTTTGATTATTTTCGCTTGGTGTTTGAACAATATCGCGCGCTGCGATCAATGGGGCTTAATGTGGATATTCTGCCTGCCAATGTCACCGATTTTGGCGTGCGTAAACTTGTTTTAATTCCAGGATTAATGACATGGAATGATTCGTTGAAAGCTGCGATTGATCAGTTTGATGGGGCGGTGCTTGCAGGGCCGCGAACGGGATTAAAAACCCAAAATATGCACATCCCTGATTCCCTAGGACCGGATTTTGCGGGGGTTACCACGGCGCGGGTTCACTCCATGCGCCCCAATATATCAATTCCGCTTGAGCATGGCGGCAACATCATTCACTGGTTTGAACAATTAGAGGGTGAGGGGGATATTATACTGAAAACACTTGATGATCGCGCACCTGTCTTAGTACGGGACGATGTGGGTTTTTATCTAGGCGCATGGCTGGATCAAGCAGGCTATGTGAATATGTTTAAAACCCTATGTGATACGCTTGATATTCCATACCATATCATGCCAAAAGGGGTGCGCCGCCGCGCCGCCGCCGACAAGCTTTTAATCTTGAATTATAACCCCCATGCAGCAGATTATGAAGGCGATACCATCCCCGCCGCAAGCTATATCTGGAAATAAATTTTGAAGCTATTGCTAGAATGATTTATAATTGCCCTGCAACAATCTGCTTAAGATTATAATAATGACCGTTTAAGAAAATGGGTGATGGCTTGCATCCACTCGCCCGCAATGGGTTGGCGGTATAGTTTTAAAGCGGGATACCACGGGCTATCATCGCGCTTTAGCTGCCAGCGCCAATCATTTTCATAATAAAGAAACATATGCGTATCAATTTCCATGGATGCCGATAAATGCAAAATGGCGGTATCAACGCCCACCACGCAATCGCAGCAATCAATCAGGCTTGCCAATTGCTTGAAATCATCAATCTTGATCCCATCCATCACACCATATTGATTGAATAACTCTGTAAATTGAGGCTGCGGGTCGCGCTGTAAATTCACAAAATGATAGGATTCGCTTAAATTTTCCAATAATGCTTTTGCCGCATCGATTGAAAAATTGCGTTCTTTGCTTTTTCCTAAATGCACGCCCCCTTGCAAGACAATGCCAATTAAGGGCTTGTGATTTTCGCCAAACTTAGCTTTGATGGATGCTTGGAATTGCTGCTTTTGATGCGCATCTTGGGCAATAGGAAACGGCTTAGGGATCGCGCGTTCATCCGTGTTAAGGGCAAGCGGCAAGCTGAATAAGGAACAATGATAATCATGCTGATCATCCAAATTGCTCCAATCCAATGTTAAGCGGTCAATATGGGGATGATTTTGAAGCAAGGGGATAAGCGCATGCCAATTGCTGGGCAGCAATAATTCAATATAAGCCCCTTTTGCCTTGATCAGCGGCAAATAGCGCAGCATCATAATCATGTCGCCATAACCTTGTTCAGCCCATAAGATAAGATGCTTGTCTTGAAGCGTATTAATGCCAAGCCAGCGACGATCTTTAAAATGTCCCAAGCTGCGTTCGGCTTGCGTTTTTTTTATTGAATCCAGCTTGAACCGCCACTCAAAATAGGACCAGCCAGCTTGTAATTTTCCAAATAAAAAATGGGTATAAGCCAAATTATAATGGGTTTGAATGTCATTTGGATGCAGCCTTAATGCCCAATGATAGACAAATAAAGCCAGCGCATATTTATTGGCGCGTGTGAATAATACCCCAATATTGCGTAAATCAGAAAGACGCGGATATTTAATCTGTTCAATATAGGTTTCTGCGTGGGTGCAGGCTTGGTCAAGATCGCCAATATTTGCGCAATTCACCATATTTTTAATCAGCGTGATGGCTTGCTTATCCGCTGTCATGCGCTTACACCTTGGCTAACAGGGTGTAAATTTTATGTAGAACGGCTTGCCACCCTTGATTTTGTTCCTGGCGAAATAACCGCATCGCAGGGTACCATTGGGACTTTTTACCAGAAATCAGCCATCGCCAATCAGGATTGAACGGCAATAACAGCCATGTTTCAACATTTTGGGTGGCTGCCAGATGGGCAACCGATGTATCCACCGATATGACCATATCCATCGCATCAATCACGGCAGCGGTTTGAGCGAAATTTTCAAAATTCGGACCGATGGGGTGCAAATTATGGGTTTGCTTAATTATTTCAGAATCGCTGTCGCGTAAATCCTTTTGCAGCAGATAAAAATTATGCGGCAATTCAAAAATATGCTCAAAATCAGCTAGGGGGATGCTGCGCCGCCGATCATTTGGATGTTCAGGGTTTCCGCCGGCAACCAGCCCGATTTTCTTACCCCCATTTTGCATGGGGAATCGCTTGATAAGATCAAGGGCGGCTTGACTTGCCAGATGGTCGGGATGAAAAGCCGTTGGTAATGGCGGTTGATAGGGTTGATTTTTCCACAACATTCCAGCAACATCAAGCATGGTCGTGTGATAATCAAAATCATTGATCGTGGTTCCGTGAAGGGCGATTGATACATTATCTGGAAGCGTGGGGGTAATCATTGGGATTAGCCGTTCATGCGCCATGGATAAGGGAACGGTAATCTGTTTTGCATGCTTTGCCATAAGCAAAACATATCGATAAAATTGGATAAAATCGCCATAGCCTTGTTCTGGCGCAAGGATCAAATGCTTATCTGTCAGCTTGATGTTTGAATTCCATGATTTATCTGGATATTTCACCTTTAAATCTTGAAATTCAGATACTTGCTGCCCCTTTTTTTGCCACCGCCACTGATATTCAGGCCAGCCTTTTTCAAAATCCCCCATCAGCAAATAAAGCAAGGCTAGGGAAATGTGATTTTCCTCGTTTTGGGGATCACACTCAACCGCTTTTTTGCACGCTTTTAATGCTTCTTCATATTGCGCCATATTTTTGTGGATAAGTGCTTTGTTGCGCCATAAATCAGGGTTTGCCGAGTCAATTTTAAGGGCTTGATTAATGGTTTTTAAGCCTTCATCATAAGCGCCTTTAAAGCGAAAGACATTTGCAAGAAACCCCATCGCAACGGAATGATTCGGGTCTTTATTCAGTATATTTTGAAACGCGGTAATTGCGGAATCATCATTTCTTGCATTATAATGACACAAGGCCAAATTACAAAGAAGGTCTATTGAGTTTGGATCAGACCTGACGGCGCGTTCAAAATAGGTTGATGCATGGTCATGATCGCCGCGCGCTGATAATAATGCCCCATATTGGCTTAAAAGCTTGGGGTTAAATGGGTCGTCTGCCAACAAGCCTTGAAATAAATATTCAGCCTTTTCCGTTTCGCCTTTTTTTTCCATCGCATCCGCCAAAATAGGCAGCAATTCAGATTCCGCCCCATCTTGTTCAAGCCCCGCTTTTAAATCATCTATGGCGTGATCATAGCGTTCGGCTTTGATTGAAATCTCGGCGCGTTGGCGGTAAATGGTAAATGGTACAAGCTGCCCTGCGCGCTTTATGGCATCAATAAAACGGTCATAGATGCGGGTCGCGGCATCAAATTCGCCTAAATGGCATAAAACCATGCTAAGATTGACATAGCTTCCTGGATTATTTGGCTGCAATTCATAGGATTTCATCAAGATTTGCTTTGCACGCGGATAATCTTGAATGCGGTAAAGCAAATGCCCATAATTGGACAGCAGGCTGATATTTTGATCATCAATCGCAATCGCCCGTTCAAAAAAAGGCTTTGCTTCTTGATAGCGCGATTGCTGCGCAAGCAAAGTCGCCAAGAAATTTAAGAGTTTGATATTATCGCCATCTTCGGCTATGGCAGCGCGATAATGCGGCTCTGCAATGTCAAATTCACCGCGCTGATGCGCTGCCAATGCTAAATTTAGATCATAGCTCATTTTTTGCCTTTAAAGCAATTTTGCCCGAATTTCACTGCCCATTTCGGTGCATGAAATTGCGGATTTGCCTGCGCCAAGATCTGCGGTGCGCGCCCCGCCTGCAAGGGCTTTTTGTACCGCTTGCTCGATTTTGGTTGCAGCTTCTGGTAAATCCAAAGAATAGCGCAATGCCATTGCAAAAGATAGGATCATTGCGGATGGATTGGCCTTATTCTGCCCCGCAATATCAGGTGCGCTGCCATGGACGGGTTCATACATCCCGCAGCCCTTGCCATTTTGATCTTTTGCACCAAGCGATGCAGATGGCAACATTCCAAGCGACCCTGTTAGCATTGCTGCAACATCGGATAGGATATCACCAAATAAATTATCGGTTACAATCACATCAAATTGCTTTGGCGCGCGCACAAGCTGCATCGCGCAATTATCGGCATACATATGGTCAAGCGCAATGGCTTGCTTATGATGGGTTTGATGATATTCGCTGACGATCTTTCGCCAAAATGCGCCTGTTTCCATAACATTCGCCTTTTCAGCTGAGGTTACCTTATGATTACGCTTTTGCGCAAGATCAAAGGCAACGGCTGCAACCCGTTCAATTTCCGCCCTTGTATAGGCTTGGGTATCAATGCAGCGTTCCACGCCTTCAAAATTTTGCATGCCGCGCGGACGACCAAAATAAACGCCGCTGGTCAATTCGCGCACAATTAAAATATCCAGCCCGCGCAATGTTTCTGGCTTTAGGGTGGATTCATCAATCAACGCATCAAAACATAGGGCAGGGCGCAAATTTGCAAACAGATCCAAATCTTTTCTAAGGCGTAATAGCCCCGCTTCGGGGCGTTGATCGCGCGGCGCATCATCATATTTTGGCCCGCCAACCGCACCAAACAGCACCGCATCTGCGTTTTTTGCCTGTTCAACCGTTTCATCACGAATGGCAAGCTTATGGGCATCATAACATGCTCCGCCAACCACATCATGGGTTAGGGCAAATTTTACATGGTAATTTTGTTCAACCCATGGCAAGATTTTCTCAACCTCAGCCATGACTTCTACGCCAATGCCATCCCCTGGAAGCAGCAATAAAGATTTTTCAATCATCCGTATTTCCTCTATTCTTAGCTTTTTAATTTATAACCGCGTTTGACCAATATCCATGCCAACAGGATCAACCCAATATTTACCATTGTTAAGATCATAAAAGCACGGGATGCTGGCGATTCTGTAAACCCTAGAAACCCGCCCCTGAATGAATCAATCATGTAAAAGAAAGGATTATAATGGGCGATGGTGTAAAAAGGCTCGGGCAGCTGCTGAATCATATAGAATGTGCCCGATAAAAATGAAAATGGGGTGATGATAAAATTTGTAATCGCTGCCATATGGTCAAATTTATCTGACCAGATGCCGCTTACCAGCCCAAGCAGGGAAAGCATCATGGAAGATAAAAATCCGAATAAAAAGATCACCCAAATATTATCGACAGGAACGGCAACAAAAATGGCAATCCCAATATAGGATACAAGCCCAACCAATAATCCGCGTGTTGTCCCTGCAAGCGCGTAAGCCATGACAAATTCAATCGGTGATATTGGCGGCATTAACACATCCACAATATTTCCCTGCACTTTTGAAATGACCATCGAGCTTGAAGTATTGGCAAAGGCATTTTGCGACATGGTCATCACAATCAGCCCTGGGGCTAGAAAATGAATAAACGGCACACCGCCCACCATCTGCACAGCCTTACCAAGCGCAAGCGAGAAAATTGCCAAAAATAATAAGGTGGTGATCACTGGGGCTGCAACGGTTTGCACGCCAACATTGATGAAGCGTTTTACCTCTTTTAAATAAAGACTGTAAAAGCCAACCCAGTTGACGCGCCCTATGATTCTAGGGGCTGGCGCTGAGATAATATATTCTTTCATAGTAATGCTTTGATAAAAATAATAAAATTAAAATAATGTTGAATTGCTTTTAGCGCAAAGCCCCGCCTTTGTCTATAGCGGATACATGACAGGGGCATTTGATTAAAGGGTTTTGCTGTAGCTTTCCAGAAAATGATTAACAAGCCCCGCCTCTTTATCGCTGTAAAAGCTGGAAGCCAGCGATACATATTCATTGATCAGCCTAATTTTATGGGCTTTATTTGCGCGCGATAACTCAGAAAGCCCGACCATAATTACACAAAATAACAAGGCTTCGCGCTTTGGTAAATAGCCGTCAAACTGAACCTGTTGCAAGGCAGCTTCAAGCGCTTGTTCAAGCGCATCCCAGCTTGCAATCGTGTCTTGAACCAATTTTTTAAATAAAGGGAAATCGGCATCAAGCGCATCTGGTTGATTTGGATCATAGGTTAAATCCTCATCACCATCATCATATTGCAAGGGGGCAATTTTGCCAGATTCAACAAAATGATGAATAAGCGCGGCGGGATCATGTCCCACCATGCGGTGACTATAAACCGATTGAATGGCTGCAAGCCGCGCTGCACGCAGCTGTCTGGCGCGCAAAGAAGGGGTATCATTCACAAGATTAAGCATCCTTGGGGGCTAAGCTAAACAAAATTAACTAGTTGGATTTTTTATTTTTATAGGGGCGGTTAAGTAAGAATGACGCTTGGTCATCATCAAAATCAGATTCAAAATCGGAATCAAAATCATCTTCATCCTCCTCATCATCGTCTTCATCATCATCGCTGTCCATGGTAAGCTTTTCAAGCAGCGCGCCAATTTGACTGATGTCATTTTCTTTCGCGACCTGTTGCTGAAAATAATCATCAGGGCTGACCCCGCACATATCTTGAATGGCAAGCAATGAAAGCGCGGCTTCCACTGCACCCGCCCCCTTATTGCCTTGTTCAGGATCGGCGCGTTTGATGGCTTGCGCTTCATTATCAACGGTTAAGATCGCATTGCCGATGGCGGTGTGATCTTGATAGCCCATATTCATTAAGGCCTGCGCCGACTGGTTGGATACAATATCATAATGCGAAGTTTCCCCGCGAATAACGCAGCCAAGCGCAATAAAGCCCGCAAAATAGGGCGATCCGTCCGATTTTTCAGCGGACCGCAACGCTGAAATTGCAGCGGGGATTTCCAGCGCACCAGGCACTTCAATAATGCTATAATCAATCTTCTTGCCCATTTTTGTCTTAACCGCTTCATCGCTCAAGGCTGCAACCGCGCCTTGCAGCAGCATCTTGCTGATATGTTCATAATAATTGGAAATGACAATGGCAATTTTTACCGCAGGCCCTTTATATTGAACGGGCTCTATTTCGTATGGATTGCTGGAGTGGGCATTACTGGGGTGGGTATTGCTGGCGTATAGACTGGATTTTGACCTAAATTTTGAACCGCGTGCCATGATCTTCAAACCCTTATTTAAGATATAAATAAATTGAAAAAGGATATTATCCCATTTGCACCCAATCTTCAAGTTTTAAACCATAGCCTTCCAGCCCAATAACATGGCGTTTATGATTGGACATTAAGATCATGCGCCCAACCCCAATATCCAGCAAGATTTGCGCACCGATTCCGTAATCCCTTAATTCTTCAGATTGCGCATTAATTGGTGCATTTGATGGCTTTTCAGGCGCAACTCCCAATAATTCAACCAAAGAATGCTGGTTGGTTTCGCGGATCAGCACAAACACGGCTTGATCATAATCCCCCATTTTAGCAAGCGCGCGCTGAATGCGCGAATCATCGCCGCCTTGCAGAAATAAATCCTTGAAAACATGAAATGCATGCATGCGCACAATCGTTGGCTTATCTGGAACGGGATTGCCGCGAACCAGCGCAAGATGTTCAATTCCATCCACTTGATTTTGATAGATGCTAAGCGAAAATTCCCCCGCCCCTTCAATGTTTATTTTTGATGTGTGAATAAGCTTGATCAGGCGATCATGCCGCCTGCGATAGGCAATTAAATCGGCAATCGTGCCAATTTTAAGCCCATGCTCGCCAGCAAAATGAAGCAATTCACCAAGCCGCATCATCTCGCCCTGATCATTCATAATTTCGCAAATTACGCCTGCGGAATGATGCCCCGCAAGCCGCGCAATATCAACGGAAGCTTCGGTGTGTCCTGCGCGCACCAACACCCCGCCATCCCGCGCAGCAAGGGGGAAAATATGGCCAGGGGTTACAATATCCCGCGCGGTTGCAGCTGGATCGCAAGCAGTTTGAATGGTTTTTGCGCGATCGGCAGCTGAAATGCCTGTGGTCACCCCCTCGCGCGATTCAATCGATATGGTAAAGGCTGTGCCAAAGCGGCTGCTGTTGGATTGCGGCATCAAATCCAAATTAAGTCTGCTGACCGATCCAGAATCCAGCGCCAAACAAATCAAGCCCCGCCCATATTTTGCCATAAAATTAATATGCTGCGCGGTGACGGCTTGGGCGGGAATGATTAAATCACCTTCATTCTCACGATCTTCATCATCGACCAGAATAAACATCTTGCCTTGCTTGGCTTCATCAATGATTTCTTGTGCAGATGCTAAGGCGGCGGGCGCGACAGACATGATAAATCCTTATAAATCAGATGCGGTAGCTTTTGGCATTTCTGCCAATTCGCCTTGCGGTAACATATCTTGGTGCAATAGATTCTGGCGCAATACATAGCGCGCCAGCATATCGGCTTCAAAATTCACCTTATCGCCAGCTTGAAGATGCTGCAAGTTGGTATTGCTAAGCGAATGGGGAATAAGCATGATTTCAAACGCATTATCTTCAATTTTATTCACGGTTAAGGAAACGCCATTTAGGGCAACCGAGCCTTTTTTAACAACCAATCCCGCAAGGGATGAGGGCAAATCAAAACGCATCATGCAAGAGCTGCCAACCATTTGGCGATCCTTTAGCGTAATCACGCGATCAACATGACCAAATACAAAATGCCCGCCAAGCTCATCGCCCAAATGCAGCGATCCTTCAAGATTAACATCATGCCCGATTTTAAATTGCTGCAAGCTTGGATTTAAAGTGGTCAGGCTTGTGGTTTCCGCCGAAGCCGTTACAAAAAAGACCGTGTTAAAAGGATTGGCTGCGCTTTTCATGCTTTCAACGGTTAAGCAAACCCCATCACAAGCAATGGATGCGCCAATTTGAATATTTTTTTGATCGCGCTTGGTGGCAATGCCCATCTTAAGATGCCCCGATGGCAGGGATTCCATCTGTATAATGCGTCCAACTTCTTGAATGATGCCCGTAAACATAAATGTCTCTTAAGATATATAAAAAGCACCTAGGGAATGGAATTTATAACCCTAGGTGCTTTTGAATGATAGATTGATCATCAAATAGGATCAATCTTGATTAAACCATATTGAACATCAATTGGCTTGGTGTCTTAGTCACCGCCGCGCATGATGCCGATAATGTTAAGAATATGGATAAACAGAACCACAAAGCTGCCATAAAGTTGCAATGCACCAAAGATGGAATAGCGTTCAATCACATGGCTGCCAAGATTTTGCATATACATGGATTTAATTTGCTGCACTTCATAGGCGGTAATGGCGGAAAATAACAAGACCGTACCAACCGAGAAAATCAGGCTAAAGCCGCTTGATGGCGCGAAAAATATCATATGAACCAGCCCAACAATGATTAAGCCAATTACCGCCATGGTGGCAAAGGCTGCAATCGGGGCAAGATTACGCTTCGTTGTATAGCCAAAAATGCTTAATCCTGCAAATGTGCCAGCCGTGATGAAAAAGGCGCGGGCAATATCCATAACACCTTCAGGTGAATTTAGGAAATATAGGATCATGGGGGAAATCATCACGCCCCAAAGCGCACAATAT
>JBGCED010000083.1:0-9403 GCA_045106055.1 Alphaproteobacteria bacterium | reverse complement strand
TCATCATATTCAACCGCCGTGATTCGTTCATGGGGTTTTAACATGCGCTGATTATGCAAATAACCCACCGCCAGATATTCTGGATAATCGCCAATCGTCATATTGGTGATGATTTCCTGCCCATTTAAAAATAAGCTAATAGCGCGTTCATGGATAATGTTTAAATCAAGGGAATTGCCGTGATGATCCATGCCTTTTATTGATGATTTAAGGCGATGATCTGTTAAATTGGGCGGGATCACCCAGTCCTTCGCAGCAAAGTCATTTGCAGCAAATGCTTGATGGTCTTTATGGGCTTTGCCTGTCATGTTACTTCATGCACAATCACAATGGGACGCATCCCGTTTAGGCTAGAAAAATGGCGGCGCACCGCGCGGCGCACCCGCTCGCCAAGGGCAAGCCCTTGTTCTGTTTCCATTGCGGCGTGATGGTTTGATCTTGTGCTTTTACGCGGGGAGCGTTTATCCTCAACATGACGCTGTGCGCGTTTGCCCTGTTTCTTGGATGCTGATGATGGCGCAGATTCAGCAAGATCATAAATTAATGCAACCAGCGTTTTTCGTTCATCCATTGTTGGTTCGGGCAGCCCCACCACCGAAATATTGGGAATATCGGCAAGCTGTTGATGTTTTTTTAGCTGCAGCGTGATCATCACCACGCCAGCTTCTGATAATTTGCGGCGATTGCGGATGGATTCATGGTCAAGTGGCAGCAAATCATCCCCGCTTAGCCCCAATCGCCCTGAAAATGCTTCATCAATTTGCTTGGGCGCTTCCGTTCCTGCAAGGTCAAGAATAACCCCATTTTCTGGCACAAATTGATATGGAATTTGGCATTCCTGTGCCAATTTGGCTTGGGCGATTAAATGGCGCGGCTCGCCATGAACGGGGATTAAAATTTCGGGGCGGATCAAATCATACATTTCAACCAATTCATCGCGGCAAGGATGACCAGAAGCATGGATGGGAAATTCGCTGGCGGTAATGACCTCCACCCCTAATTGGGCAAATCCATTTTGCAAACGCCCAATTGCAAGCTCGTTGCCTGGAATGTCGCGGCTTGAAAATAGCACCGTATCATTCTTGCTAAGCTTGATGCTGTGATCGCCCCTTGCAATGCGGGCAAGGGCTGCGCGCGGCTCTCCTTGTGAACCTGTGCAGATTAAAATCACCTTATCTGCGGGATAATCCTTAATTTCAGCCTCGCTTAAAAAGCTGGGAATGCCCTCTAAATAGCCTGTTTCGCGCGCGGTTTCCTGCATCCGCCACAAGGACCTGCCGATCAAAGCAGGTTTGCGCCCACAAGCAAGTCCCGCTTCCACAATTGAACGCAGCCGCGCAATATTGGATGCAAAACAGCCAACCGCCAGCTTGCCCTTTTGCTGGGCAATCACTTGTTTTAACGCTTCGGCAATCTTGCCTTCAGATTCAGAATGCCCTGCGGAAAGCGCATTGGTGGAATCGCACATCATGGCGCGAACGCCCTCTTGCTTAATGGCTGCAATTTTTTTAAGGTCAATGGGTTCGCCCACAATCGGATCAGGATCAAGCTTCCAATCGCCTGTATGAAAAATATTCCCAGCATCGGTGCGAATGAATAATGCGTTGGGTTCTGGGATGGAATGGGTCAAGGCAATATATTCAAGATCAAATGGACCAACTTCAAAGCGTTCATTAAGCCCGATCGTGTGAATTGGCACTTCGGCTGCAAAATTCGTCTCATGTAATTTTTTGCGTAAAAAGGCAGCTGTAAAAGGGGTTGCGTAAACGGGCAGCTTTAAATCTTCCCATAAATAGGGGATCGCGCCCAGATGATCTTCATGGGCATGGGTTAAAACAATGGCAAGCACATCCTCCAAATGATCTTCAACAAAGCTGGGGTCCGCCATGATTACATCCACCCCAGGCAAGGAATCTCCGCCAAAGCTTACCCCAAAATCAACAATGATCCATTTGCCTTTATGACCATAAAGATTAAGATTCATCCCAATTTCATTGCAACCGCCAAGCGGTAAAAACAATAATTCATCTTTTGAAGGGCTGTTGGATGTTAAATGGCTGGATTTTGAATTGGATGTTAAATTAGGCACTGTTTGAAAACTCTTAAATTTTAATTGAATGTAATAATAATATTTATATTCTTTCTTTTTATCGTATCGCAAGCATAAAAACCAGTATAAAATAGGTCATTACTGTATTATTACCCTGTTATATCCTTGTTATATATTGACATCGCACAGGGGATTGCTATTATTTAAGGGTTAAAAACTAATAAATATAGAGGTTTGCTATGGCACAGCTTTCAATTCGTGTGGGTGTAATATTGTTGATTGGATTCTTGTTCGCCCAGCTTCCTGTATTTTGGGAAGATTACGCCAGAATAACCCAAGCGGAACTGCAAGATATGGAAGCAGAATTGGATCAGGTGGATCAGCTGGCAGCGGTGCGCCAGATGGATCGCTTTGATTATGTGATTGGCTTGCTGGACAGCAATGATCCTGCGGTGCATGCACAGGGGGAATTTTATGTTGATATGCTCTCGCGCCGCCAGAATCTGTTTAACGCATCGGCAAGTTTTGAACATTCTAAGGGCGCAGACAGCATCTTGCAGCTGTTATTATTCTTTGATGGCAAAAGCTTTTTGCGCACCTTGCTGCAATTTATTCCAGGCTTTACACTTAGCACGGCCTTTTTTGGACATTGGATTTTTGGCATTGCCCTTTGCGTTGGTGGGCCCTTTATTGCGGGGGCGTTCAAAACCCGCTATGTGCCGATGCCCGAAGATGCGCGCATGGAGGATGAAGAGGATGAAGAAGATCAGCTGGAAGCGTTGTTGAAACAACGCAACAAAGATAATGCACTGGCAAATGAGCAATGATTTGAGCCGGTGCGGGTGATATAAAAAGGAATTGGGCGCATGACACAACCCAAAACTGGAATCGATGATTTGGCGAAAACGCAAGCAGCACAAGCTAAATGGCAAGCCCAGTTTAACCATGAAATGCGCAAGGATGATGCCCATCAAGCCAAGCAGCAAACCGCAGCAGGGCTTGAAATAAAACCCCTTTATACTTCGGATGATCTTAAAAACCTGCCCCATTTAGACGGTTTTTCGGGACAATATCCTTTTGCACGCGGCCCGCGCGCCAGCATGTATGTCAATCGCCCATGGACCATTCGCCAATATGCTGGCTTTTCAACCGCCCAAGCAAGCAACGCGTTTTATCGGCGCAATTTGGCAGCGGGGCAAAAGGGATTATCGGTTGCGTTTGATCTTGCAACCCACCGTGGATATGATTCTGATCATCCGCGCGTGATGGGGGATGTGGGTAAGGCGGGGGTTGCGATTGATTCAGTTGAGGATATGAAACTATTATTTGACGGTATCCCGCTTGATAAAATGTCGGTATCGATGACAATGAATGGCGCGGTGCTGCCTGTGCTTGCTGGTTATATCGTTGCAGCCGAAGAACAAGGGGTGGATCAAAAATTGCTTACTGGCACCATTCAAAATGATGTCTTAAAGGAATTTATGGTGCGCAATACATATATCTATCCGCCTGAACCATCGATGCGAATTGTATCGGATATTATTGCCTATACGGCGCGCAATATGCCCAAATTTAACTCAATTTCCATCAGTGGCTATCACATGCAAGAAGCAGGGGCAAGCTTGGTGCAAGAGCTTGCTTTTACACTTGCAGACGGCATTGAATATGTTCGCGCTGCGATTGAAAGCGGGTTGAAAGTGGATGATTTTGCCCCGCGCCTTTCTTTCTTTTTTTGCATTGGTATGGATTTATTTGCCGAGGCTGCAAAATTGCGTGCGGCAAGGGTGATTTGGGCGCAATTAATGAAAAAATATTTTGCGCCGACCGATTCAAAATCACTGATGCTTAGAACCCATTGCCAAACATCGGGCTGGTCCTTAACCGAACAAGACCCTTATAATAACATTATTCGCACAACGATTGAGGCAATGGCAGCATCGCTTGGCGGCACGCAATCCTTGCACACCAATGCCTTTGATGAAGCGATTGGCTTACCAACAGAATTTTCCGCGCGCATTGCAAGAAATACCCAGCTTATTTTGCAAGAGGAATCGGGCATCACGCGAACGGTTGACCCGCTTGCTGGCTCTTATTATGTTGAAAGCTTAACCGATCAATTCATTACCAAAGCGATGGCACTGATTGATGAAGTGGAAGCGATGGGCGGCATGACCAAAGCTTTGGAGACAGGCTGGCCAAAATTACAAATTGAGCATTCTGCAACTTTGCGCCAAGCGCGCATTGATACAGGCGCAGAAGTGATTGTTGGCGTGAATAAATATCAGCCTGAACATCAAGAAAATATTGATGTTTTTGCGATTGATAATAGCAAGGTGCGCCAAGATCAAATCAAGCAATTAACCGAGATTCGCGCAAGGCGCGACCAAAAAGCGGTGGATGATGCGCTTAATGCATTGCGAGATGCTGCGTCTGATGGCACGGGAAATTTGCTTGAATTTAGCGTCAATGCGGTGCGTGCGCGTGCAACTGTTGGTGAAATATCGGCGGTGCTTGAAGATTGCTTTGGCAGGCATAATGCGCATTATAAAAGCCTAAGCGGGGTATATGGCGGGGAAAATCAGGATAATGAAGCATTCCAAGCGGTGGTTAATCAGCTTCAATCTTATCAGCAAGCCCAAGGGCGGATGCCCCATTTGCTGGTGGTAAAACTGGGGCAAGATGGGCATGATCGCGGCGCAAGGGTGATTGCCAGTGCCTTTGCGGATATTGGCTATGATGTCACAACAGGCCCCTTATTCCAGACCCCGATTGAAGCTGCGGATCAAGCAATCGCATTAAAAGTGGATGCGGTTGGGGTGTCATCCCAAGCTGCGGGACATTTAACCCTTGTGCCTGAATTGCGCGCGGCACTGGATGCAGCGGGCGGGCATCAGATTAAAATCATTTGCGGCGGGGTCATTCCGCAGCAAGATTATCAAACCTTATATGATATGGGGGTATCTGCGATTTTTGGACCAGGCACATCCATCATTGATGCCGCGCAATCGGTGCTAAATGTAATTGAGCGCAGGAATACCCCCTAATGACAGCAAATCATGGCAATCCGCTAAGCATCAGAGTGTTTTTTGACCCGATCTGCCCATGGTGCTATATTGGCTATGATCGCTTGAAACAGGTGCTGGATGATGGGTTTCGCGGTCAAGTTGAAGTGATCTGGCATGGGTTTCAGCTTAATCCCGATATGCCAGCACAAGGCATGGATCGTAAGCTTTATTTATACCAGAAATTTGGCGGAGAGGCGGGCTATCACAATGCTTACCGCCCGATTATTGAGGCGGCAGCGGCGCAAAATACGCCGCTAAAGCTTGATGCGATCACCTTGACCCCACAAACCAGCAGCGCCCATATTTTGCTAAATCTAATTCAGGAAAGTGCGGGCAGTGCGGCCGCAGAAAAATTTGCGGTGCTGTTATTTGAACGCTATTTTGAGGCGGGGCAGGATATTAGCAATGCTGATCTGTTGATCAGTCTTGCGGTTGAAGCTGGCTTTGATGAAAAAATCGCGCGCAGCTTCCTATCTGCTGATGGCACGCAAGAAGCATTTGAGGATGAAGCTGTTTTAAAAGCAAGCCAGCGCTTGCAGCAAGATCGGTTAATGGCAAGCCAGCTGGGAATTAATGGCGTTCCCTTTTATATCTTTAATGATCGCTATAGTCTTGCGGGGGCTGCTTCTGTTCAAAATATCCGATCTGTGTTGGAATCGTTTAGCGCATGAGTGCAGCCAAAAAAACATACCGCCAGCATTCGGTAAGAACGCTTGCCAATAAGAAAAATCTGTTGGTGGATCAATTTAAACAGCATGAGCAGCGCACAAAGACCTTGATGATCCGCGCCTTAATTTTATGGCTGCTTGCATCGATGTTCATTCCCTTATTTGTTGAATCGCTTAATCAAGTGACGCTTTGGGGATTTCCCTTGGGCTGGCTGATCACCACAAAGGGCGTGTTGCTGGTATTTGTGATCTTATGTTTTTGGTATGCTAAAAAACAGGATAAGATTGACAAGGAATGCAAGCTTTCCGAAGAAGAGATATGAGCAAGCAAATATGCCTTGATGCCTATTTAACCCAGCCTTGCTGGCGCAAGCTGCTTAGCGATCAATTTCAGCTGCCTTATTTTAAAAAATTGGAAGCGTTCATTCAGCAACAGCAGGATGCGGGGCAGATTATCTGTCCGCCCTTATCCAATATCTTTGCTGCCTTTAACGCAACCCCCTTTGATCAAGTCAAGATCATCTTGCTGGGGCAAGACCCTTATCATGGGGCAGGGCAGGCAAATGGGCTTAGCTTTTCTGTTTCAAAAAACATCATGCCGCCGCCCAGCTTAAAGAATATTTTCAAGGCGATTGCAACGGATTATGATTGCCCATTTCATCCAAATCATGGGGATTTAACAGGCTGGGCGCAGCAAGGAATATTATTGTTAAATGATTGCCTAACCACCAATCAAGGCAGCGCGGGGGCGCATCAACAGCAAGGCTGGGAAATATTTAGTGATTATGTGATCGGATTGCTGGCGCAGCAGGAAAAACCGCTTATTTTTATGTTATGGGGCAATTATGCCCAGCGCAAAGCGCGATTGTTGGATGAGCGCAAAGCGCAATTATTGGATGAGGGCAAGCATTTAATCTTAAGCGCCCCGCACCCCTCGCCACTTTCTGCCCATCGCGGATTTTTAACCTGCAAGCATTTTTCAAAAGCCAATCATTTTCTAGAAAAAACAGGGCAATCCCCCATTAACTGGCTTGACTTATTGATTATTTAAAGGCAATGCTTGAAACAATAATGTGGTGCGGGCAAATTTAAAATGGACAGGCTCGCCCGATAGGCCCAGGTGGCGGAATGGTAGACGCGCAGGTTTCAGGTACCTGTGAAGGCAACTTCGTGGAGGTTCAAATCCTCTTCTGGGCACCAATTTTAAATAGCAGCATATTTCGCTTTTGAAAATTCCAGTAAATTAACTTTATGGATATAAAAAATACCTTTAAATTTAGTGATTTAAGTGACCATTTGCTTGTGGGGCTAGCAGATGCGGATCAAAAAATAATCATGCCGCCAACCGATGGATAAATTTCGCATCGCGTGTGGTTAGCCCTTTTGAATCATGGCTGGTAAGGTTTAGGGTTAGCTTGTTATAATGCAGGTGAATGTCTGGATGATGATCCAGCTTTTCCGCCAATAATGCGATTTTGGTTAAAAAGCCATAAGCTTCGGCAAAATCATTAAATTTCCATGTTCGGATCAAACAGGTTGGGCGCGCTTGATCATCAAGCTGCCATTTTGGGTGATCATCAACCAAGCTGTTTATTTCCTGCCGTGATAATAAATCCGTCATGCTATGGCGTGATTAAAAAGGGGTGATCCAGCATGATTTCTTCGCAATTATCGCCCGCGCCTTCGCGGTCAACCACAATAAATTCACTGGTTTTATCAAGCGGGGTTAGCACCGCATGCCAAGTTCCAGCTTTATAATTAATGCCTTGCTTGCCATTCGTAATGAAGGCAATCGGGGTATCGGGGCTGCCATCCTTATCGGCAGCGATTACAACCAGAAATGGAGCATCCGACAAGGGAATAAAAGCTTGCGAACCCAGCGGATGGCGTTCCATTTTATGAAGTTCCATCGGTAAAGATTTTGGAACAGAGCTTGCAATCGAAATGATCGCGCGCCCGTCCCCCTCGCTATTGGGGTCGTCATAGGCTTCAACGCTTGCCAAATCATGGAAGCGATGGGCATCGCCATCATTAAAGCTTTGTTTCGATTTAGGGTCGCGTTCAATCACATCGCCAAAAGGTTTAAAGCTTTCAGCGGTAAGCGGAATGGGGGTTAGCTGTTTCATTTATATGCTTTCATATTTTTGATTATTGCGTGTGATCATATTCTTTGATCAAAATTGGCAATTTGTCAATCAAATCGCTTGCAACCAGACCCGCGCCCAGCATTATTCCTGCTTGTGCATGAAGATAAACCGCAGCGCATGCCGCATGAAAAGGGGGCATTTTGCGCGCACATAGTCCTGTAATCATGCCCGCAAGCACATCGCCTGATCCTGCGCTTGCCAAATGGGGGGCAAGCCGCCTTGGAAAATGATCCCGCCAATATTCAGGCGCATTAATCAGTTAAATCGCTCCAAAATTCTTTCACTTTATTCACAAATTTTTCGCGCAATGGGGAATGCTTATCATCCGATCCGCCTGCTTCTTTAAATTGTTCCAAACATTCTTTTTGGGCTTGGGTTAGGTTGACTGGCACTTCAACCTCAACCTCAACAAACATATCGCCGCGATTTTGTGATCTTAAAATGCTCATCCCCTTGCCGCGCAAGCGAAAGCGTTTGCCTGTTTGTGTGCCTGATGGGATTTTAATGCGCGCCTTTGTGCCGTCCAAGATTGGCACATCAAGCTCGCCGCCAAGGGCAGCATCAATCATGGATACAGGAATTTTGCAGAAAATATCGCGATCGCGCCGTTCAAAGAATTTATGGGGTAAAACCGATAGAAAAATATAAAGATCGCCCGCATTTCCGCCTTGAAAGCCCGCTTCGCCTTCGCCTGAAAGACGAATTTTTGATCCATCATCAACCCCAGCTGGAATGTCAACCGCCAGATTGCGGTTTTTTCTAACCCTGCCTTGACCATGGCAGCTTTTGCAGGGCTTTTCAATGACTTGCCCTTGTCCTTGGCACGCATGGCAAGGGCGTTCAATCGTAAAAAACCCTTGGCTAGCCCGCACTTTACCGTGACCGTTACAGGTTTTGCAAGTCGTTTTTTTTGATCCTTCTTGTGCGCCTGAGCCATCACAATCATCGCAAGCGACCACACTTGGCACGCGAATTTCAACCGATTTACCGCGAAAAGCTTCCTCTAGGGTAATGTTCAAATCATAGCGTTGATCAGAGCCGCGATTTTGCTGTGCGCGCCCGCGTGCGCCGCCCATGCCGCCACCGCCAAAAAATTCTTCAAAAATATCCCCAATATCATGGAAGCCGCCCGCCCCGCCGCGCCCTTGTCTGCCGCCGCCTTGTTCAAAGGCTGCATGCCCAAATTGATCATAGGCTGCGCGTTTTTGAGGATCGCTCAACACCTCATAAGCTTCTGAAATGGATCGGAACTGCGCCGCTGCCGCTTCGTCATTTGGATTGCGGTCAGGGTGATATTTCATCGCCAATTTGCGATAGGATTTCTTTAATTCATCATTTGAAGCGTCTTTTGCAACGCCCAATAATTGGTAAAAATCTTCTTTTTCCATGGTTTCCATATACGCTAAATTAAAGTTAAATATGTCATCTTAAAACGCGTTCAGCTATACAAACTTATTTGCCAAAATACAAGCC
>JBGCED010000082.1:0-10519 GCA_045106055.1 Alphaproteobacteria bacterium | reverse complement strand
AGTGCAGCGTAAGCCTTAGTGGCGTTTGAACGAAAAAACGCTTTAAGATAAAAGCGGTTTTAACCATTCGCCCGTATGGCTGCCCTTGGTTGCTGCAATCTGTTCAGGCGTGCCTGTGGCAATAATCTGCCCGCCCTTATTGCCGCCAAGCGGGCCAAGATCAATCACATGATCTGCGGTTTTTATCACTTCCAAATTATGTTCAATCACCAGCACCGTATTGCCGTTATCCACCAGCGTATGAATAATTTCCAGCAATTTACGAATATCTTCAAAATGAAGCCCCGTCGTGGGTTCATCCAGAATATAAAGGGTGCGCCCCGTTGCCTTGCGCGATAATTCTTTTGCAAGCTTGATCCGCTGCGCTTCACCGCCTGAAAGGGTGGTGGCTTGCTGCCCAATATGAATATAGCCAAGCCCAACCTTGCGTAAAGTTTCAAGCTTATCAAAGATGGCGGGGCTGGCTTTAAAAAACTCGCACCCTTCCTCGACAGTCATATCCAAAATATCAGAAATGGATTTTTCGCGGTAAGTAACCTCCAGCGTTTCGCGGTTATAGCGCTTTCCTTTACATTGATCACATTGCACATAAACATCAGGCAAAAAGTGCATTTCAATCTTAATCATGCCATCGCCCGCACATGCTTCGCAGCGCCCGCCCTTGACATTAAAGCTAAAACGCCCCGCGCTATAGCCCCTTGCCTTTGCTTCTGGCAAGGCTGCAAACCAGTCCCGAATCGGTGAAAATGCGCCTGTATAGGTTGCGGGATTTGAACGCGGTGTGCGCCCAATCGGCGATTGATTAATATCAATTACCTTATCCAAATATTGTAAGCCCTTAATGCTATCATAAGCACCAGGGGTGGTGCGCGCACCCATCAGGCTTTTTGACAGAATTTGCCATAGGGTTTCAATGATCAGCGATGATTTTCCCGATCCTGAAACGCCTGTAATGCAGGTCAAGACCCCAAGCGGGATGGTGGTGCTGACATTTTGTAGATTATTCGCGCGCGCGCCAATTAATTTTAATTCCTGCCCCTTGCGCGGGGTGCGGCGTTTCTTTGGAATGGGAATTGATTTTGTGCCATTCAGATATTGCGCGGTAATGCTATCTTTGGATTTTAAAACCTGCTTAGGCGTGCCTTGGGCAATGATATTGCCGCCATGCCTGCCTGCACCAGGGCCGATATCAATTAAATAATCGGCGCTTAAAATTGCATCTTCATCATGCTCAACCACAATCACCGTATTGCCAAGATCACGCAGCCGTTTAAGGGTAATCAACAGCCGTTCATTATCGCGCTGATGCAACCCAATAGAGGGTTCATCCAGCACATAAAGCACCCCTGTTAGCCCCGATCCAATTTGGGAAGCAAGGCGAATGCGTTGACTTTCGCCGCCCGATAATGTCCCGCTATTGCGGGCAAGGGTTAGATAATCCAGACCAACATTATTTAAAAATCCCAGCCGTTCATTGATTTCCTTTAAAATGGCAGCGGCAATGTCATTTTGCTTTGGGCTTAATTTTGTGGGCAGATCAACAAACCATTCCATTGCCCCCAAAATGGAAAGATTGCAAATCTCGCTAATATGCTTATCTGCAATTTTAATTGCCAAGGCTTCGGGTTTTAAGCGATACCCATCACAAGAAGCACAAGCATAAATGGTTTGATATTTTGACAATTCATCGCGCGACCAGTTGGATTCAGTTTCACGAAAACGGCGTTCCATGCTTGGAATAATGCCCTCAAACTTACGCTTCAAGCGGCGAATAGAACGCCCCGTATCATATTCAAAATCAATTTCTTCATTGCTGCCATGCAATAATAAATTCTGTACCTTTTCAGGCAAATCCTTGAATGGCATATTGATATTTAAATCAAAATGATCCATGATGGATTGCAGCGTTTGGCGATACATCGGGGCTTGACTGTTTGCCCATGGCTCGATTGCGCCATCGCGCAGCGTTTTTGATTTATCAGGCACAATCATATCCGCATCAAAGCGCATATCCGTTCCCAGCCCGCCGCATTGCGGGCAAGCCCCAAATGGGTTATTGAATGAAAATAACCTTGGTTCAATCTCTTCAATCGTAAAGCCTGAAACGGGGCAAGCAAATTTTGCAGAAAGCATAAATTCACCATCGGGCGCATCCACTTTATTCTTGGTGGTGCTGCCTTGTTCAACCGTTTCAGCGGGGCAGATCGTTAGCAGCCCTTCTGATAATTTAAGCGCGGTTTCAATCGAATCGGCAAGCCTGCTTTCCTGCCCTTCGCGCACGACAAAACGATCCACCACAACATCAATATTATGTTTTAGCTTTTTATCCAAAACAGGCAGCGCATCTTGCGTATAAAGCTTACCATTGATCCGAAACCGCTGAAACCCTTGCTTTTTAAGTTGCTCCAGCTCTTTTTTATATTCCCCTTTGCGTCCGCGAATAAAGGGTGCCATCACAAATAGACGGCTGCTTTCATCCAGCAGCATAATGCGATCAACCATTTGGCTAACCGTTTGACTTTCAATCGGCAAGCCCGTTGCAGGCGAATAGGGAATGCCAGCACGCGCCCATAATAGCCGCATATAATCATAAATTTCAGTGACCGTGCCAACGGTTGAACGCGGATTGCGGCTGGTGGTTTTTTGCTCAATCGAAATCGCAGGCGACAGACCGTCAATTTGATCAACATCAGGCTTTTGCATCATTTCCAAGAATTGCCGCGCATAAGCCGACAGGCTTTCAACATAGCGCCGCTGCCCCTCGGCATAGATCGTATCAAAGGCAAGCGATGATTTTCCAGAGCCTGAAAGCCCCGTGATCACCACAAGCTGATTCCTAGGAATATCCAGATCAATATTTTTTAAATTATGTTCGCGCGCACCGCGCACACTGATAAATTCATGCATTATATCTGTGCCTATTTTATTATTGATTCATGGAATCAAAGAAATCATCATTGCTTTTGGTATGTTTCATCTTATCCAGCAAAAATTCCATGGCTTCCGACACGCCCATCGGCATTAAAATACGGCGTAAGACCCACATTTTTGATAGAATGGCTTTTTCAACCAATAATTCTTCCTTGCGAGTGCCTGATTTGGTAATGTCAATCGCAGGGAAAGTGCGCTTATCGCTAAGCTTGCGATCAAGGATAATTTCTGAATTGCCTGTGCCTTTAAATTCTTCAAAAATAACCTCGTCCATGCGGCTGCCTGTATCAATCAAAGCGGTTGCGATAATGGTCAGTGACCCGCCTTCTTCGATGTTACGGGCTGCGCCAAAAAAGCGTTTGGGACGCTGCAACGCATTTGCGTCAACCCCGCCCGTCAGCACTTTTCCCGAACTTGGCACAACAGTATTATAAGCGCGCGCCAAGCGGGTAATGGAATCAAGCAAGATCACCACATCGCGCTTTTGTTCAACCAAGCGTTTTGCCTTTTCAATTACCATTTCCGCAACCTGCACATGGCGCGCGGCGGGTTCATCAAAGGTTGAACTTACCACTTCGCCTTCAACTGATCGCTGCATATCGGTTACCTCTTCGGGGCGTTCATCAATCAACAGCACAATCAAGTAAACTTCGCGGTTATTGGTGGTGATTGCATGGGCAATATTTTGCAATAAAACCGTTTTCCCTGTGCGCGGAGGGGCAACAATCAAGCCCCGTTGCCCTTTTCCCAGCGGGGCGATTAAATCAATCACCCGCGTTGATAGATTTTGCTTTTTATCCGCATTAAATGGCAATTCCAAATGCAGTTTTTCTTCGGGGTAAAGCGGGGTTAAATTATCAAAATTAACGCGGTAGCGCACCTGTTCGGGCTTATCAAAATTGACAGTATTCACTTTAACCAGCGCAAAATAACGCTCGCCATTTTTGGGCGCGCGCACTTGACCTTCAACCGTATCGCCCGTTCGAAGTGCGAATTTTCGCACCTGATTCGGATTGACATAAATATCATCGGGACCTGGCAAATAATTTGCTTCGGGCGATCTTAGGAATCCAAACCCATCTTGTAATACTTCAAGCACCCCTTCAGAATAAATTGGGGTATCATTATCTGCCAAGCGTTTCAAACAGGCAAACATTAATTCTTGCTTGCGCATATTGCTGGCATTTTCAATTTCCAGCTCTTCTGCATAGACCAATAATTCTTGCGGGGTTTTTTTATTTAATTCTTTTAAATGCATAAAGCTTGCACCTTTTTATTTGGTAAAATTCAAGATTGAATGGGGGGAGTTATAAAATTTGCTGAACAGCAAAGATGATGTTTAAAGTCTGATGTGAAGGTTTCTGCCCTGAATTACACATCTTGTCAAGTGTTATTGGCGGCATTAATATTTCTCAAAAGATCATATTTTGCTGGCATTTTGCGCTGCGATGCTTTACCACCCGCTTTAATTCAACTTTAATAAAGAGATATGTCAAGATGATCCGCTTGGTAAGCCGTTTTCGTTTAACCCAAAATCCTAAAGCCGATATTCTGTCGGGGCTAACGGTTGCGCTTGCGCTTGTGCCAGAAGCCATTGCCTTTGCCTTTGTTGCAAAATTAGAGCCATTGGTTGGGCTTTATGCTGCCTTTATTATGGGGTTTGTGACCTCAATCTTTGGCGGGCGCAGCGGCATGATTTCAGGCGCAACTGGCGCAACTGCGGTTGCAATGGTCGGGCTGGTGCTGGTTTATGGCGTTGAATATTTATTTGCAGCCGTCTTATTATGTGGATTATTGCAAATCTTGGCGGGCATATTTCATTTGGGAAAATTCATTCGGCTTGTGCCTTATCCTGTAATGCTGGGTTTTGTAAATGGGCTTGCGATTGTGATTTTTCTTGCCCAGCTGGGGCAGTTTAAAGCCTTAAATGGTGGGGGCGCAAATGATGCAGAATCAGGCAGCCATAGCGCGATTTCCGTGCTGTTTAACGGCGGATGGATGCAGTCAGGTCAATTATATGTGATGGTTGGCTTAACCCTATTAACGATGTTTATCATTTGGGCTTTTCCTAAAATTCCAAAATTGGGTACATTTTTACCTGCATCCTTAGTGTCCATTCTTGGCGTATCGGCGTTGGTGATTGGCTTTGGGCTTGATACCAAGACGGTTGGCGATCTTGCAAGCGTTGCAGGGGGCTTGCCTGAATTTCACATCCCCATGGTGCCTTTTACTTTTGAAACCTTGATGATTGTGTTTCCCGTTGCCTTAACCCTTGCTGGGATTGGCTTGATTGAAAGCTTGCTTACCCTAACCTTAATTGATGAAATGACCGATACACGCGGGCGCACATCACAAGAATGTATTGGGCAAGGGCTTGCCAATACCAGCTGCGGGCTGTTTGGGGCAATGGGCGGCTGTGCGATGATTGGGCAATCCATGATCAACATTAAATCAGGTGGACGCGGCAGATTATCAGGGATCACGGCCGCGCTTGCTCTGCTGGTGTTTATTTTATTCGCCTCCAGCTGGATTGAAATGATTCCGCTTGCTGCCTTAACGGGGTTGATGATGATGGTGGTGATTTCAACCTTTGCATGGGCAAGCGTCAGGATCATGCATAAAATTCCAAAAGGCGATGCCTTTGTGATTCTATTGGTGATGGCGGTGACGGTTGCTTATGATCTTGCGCTGGCGGTCATTGTTGGGGTGATTGTGTCTGCATTGATTTATGCGTGGAAATCCGCCCATAATATCTGGCTTAGCGAGGGGGTAAATGAAGAAGACGGGATCAAGATTTATAAACTGCATGGTCCCTTATTTTTTGGTTCTGTCACGGCATTCAAGAATTTATTCAATCCCGCAAATGAGTCCTTTGATCATATTGTGATTGATTTTAATGGATCGCGCGTATGGGATCATTCCGCGTTGGAGGCGATTGAATCGGTTGCCCTTAAATATAAAGAAGCAGGAAAGCAAGTTGAACTGGTGCATTTAAGCCCAGATTGCGTGCTATTGCTGAAAAAAGCCAAGGATATGGTGCAGGTCAATATGATTGAAGACCCGCATTATGGCATTTTGGTGGATTATTCAAAAGTGTTAAACACCCCCTTAAAATGATTGCAACATTTTAAGGGGCGTGTGTTCTTTTAAAGGGAGCGCATTCAAGCTTTGCGGTTTGTGTTGCTTGCGACCCATTTATGAAAACAATGGGTGCCTGTATCCAGCACGGGCGAGAATTTGCCGCCATCAAAGCCAGGGGCGCTTCTGCCTTGTTGCATTCCCTCTACGACATAAATATCCTCTTCAAAGACTTTGCGCCACATTTCGGCGTGGGTTTTCTTCAGCATTTCCCATTCAGGCAAAATAACATCATCATGGGCATAATAAAGCTCGACCCGTTCAACGGTTTTATTGACGGCAACAGGGTTAAGATGAATTGCAAAATAATGATCACGATGCACGCCAAGCAAGACATTTGGGAATAATGCAATATATTCAGCCGCTTTATCCCATGCCGATGACAAGCCTTGGAAATTTGGAAATACCCGCCCTTGATCCTCAAGATAAGGGTTATAAACAACCGTCCCTTGCCCCGCATGCTTACCATCATCAGCGGTGATCGTATAATGATCCTCCAGCTTTGAATAGCTGTTCAGCGCAGGGTGAATCCATGGCAAATGATAGCTTTCACAATAATTTTCAACCGCAAGCTTCCAATTTGTGTTTAATGTAAGTTCAAAGCTGGCATCTTCGCCGCCATGCACCAGCTTTTGATTGGTAAATTCATGCCAGCGCGTGCCAAGGCTGCTTGCATAATGATCAAAATCAGCGGCATCGCCTGATAAATTAACAAAGATCATATCCATGAACAGATGCGCGCGCACCTGGATCAAGCCAAATTGATTTGGATCAAGGCTTTCATGCTTATTCTTACCCGACCCGCCAAAATGCGGGGTTGAGCGCAACTTCCCTTCAAGACTATAGCACCAGCTATGATAAGGGCAGCGGATTAAATTGGTTAATTTTGTGGGGCGATCGACCAAGATCATTCCCCGATGGCGGCAAACATTTTGGAACACCCGCACCGTGCCGTGCTTGTCGCGCACCATCAATAAGGGAACATCCAGCAGCGTCACGGGAATTGCCATGCCATCTTCAAACAGATCCTTTTTAAAGCCAATACATGCCCATTGGCGGTAAAATAGCTGCTGCTTTTCAAGGTCAAAATGCGCTTGATCCGTATAATAACGGTTGGGCAAACCTTTGGCGCGTTCAATCGGCTGCATCACGTCATGATCAGCATGCATATTATCAGATTGCATGTCCGTCTTATCCATATTATTCATTTGCACAACCTCCTCTTTGTGATTAACTTATTAACCATAATTCTAACCATGAAAAAGCCCCTGAATCAATCATAATTAATGAAGACTTGATTTAAAATAACAGAAAATGATCATATCACTTTATGGAACAAAATTTGGGGCAGATAATTCATAAATTAGCGGAACGCGTGGGGTTAATCTTATGTCTGGGCTTGCTATGGTGGGTCGCGGTTAAGCTTGCGGATTTTCCGCCTTATTTGCTGCCAGATCCATTGCGGGTGATGAACAGCCTTTATGCCAATGCGGGGCTATTATCTTATCATGGTGCGGTGACTTTTGGTGAAATGATTGCGGGATTGATGCTTGGGGCAAGCATTGCGATTATAATGGCATTGCTATTGGTTATGGTACCATGGCTGGCGCGTTTTGCGCTGCCGGTCTTTATTGGCTCGCAAGCATTGCCCGTCTTTGCACTTGCGCCATTGCTTACCTTGTGGTTTGGCTTTGGTTATGGGTCAAAAATCGTGATGGCAAGCTTGATTATCTATTTTCCAATCATTCGCAGCTTTTATGATGGGCTTATGCAAACCAAACCGCAGCATCTTCAAGCCGCGACCAGCCTTGGGGCAACCCCATTTGCGTTAATGTGGGCGGTTCGGATTCCCGCAGCCCTGCCGCAGCTTGCATCAGGATTAAAAATTGCGGCATCAGTTACCCCAATCGGGGTGATTGTGGGGGAATGGGTTGGGGGATCAAAGGGGCTTGGCTTTTTAATGCTGCACGCAAATGGCAAAATGCAAACCGATTTAATGTTTGCGTCCTTGATCATTATCCTATGTTTGGGGCTTGGCTTGCATCATTTCATCATCAAATTATGCAATCATCTGCCCCTATTATTTCGCAAATTATTTGATATGGTTTAAAAAAAAGCCCCTTAAACCGATGATGATTTAAGGGGCTTGTGATTGATTTTAAATTAAGCCTTAATTGGGAACCGTGCCAATCACGCCTTCCACAAAATAATCCATGGAATTGATGGTGCGATCATCCATAATCTCGCCTGCTGCAAGCCGTTCATTGCCATTTTGATCAATGACGGGGCCTTGGAATGGATGCACTTCACCAGCCTTAATCTTCGCTTCTAGGGCGCGTGCTTCTGCGACGATATTTTCGGGAATGCCCTTGTTAAAATCGGACAAATAAAGCATGCCAGATTGAAATCCGCCCCAAGTGCTATCCACAGACCAATTTCCATCGATTGCTGCTTGAATGCGCTCTATGTAATAAGGCGCCCAATTATTGACGATGGCGGTGACATGGGCATCCTCGCCAAAGCTGGACATATCGGATGCTTGACCAACCGCCCAAACGCCGCGTTCTTGCGCAACTTGCATTGGCGCAGGGGAATCGGTGTGTTGCATGATAATATCCGCGCCTTGATCAATTAAGGTTTTGGCAGCATCGGCTTCCTTGCCTGGATCAAACCAGCTATTGACCCACACGACCCGAATTTCAACATCAGGATTGACCGCACGCGCCCCGCGAAGGGTTGCATTAACCCCCATCACCACTTCGGGAATGGGAAAGGATGCAATATAGCCAATAATGTTGCTTTTGGTTAATTTGGCAACAGTCTGCCCTGCAACATAACGCCCTTCATAAAAGCGGGCATTGTAAATGCCAACATTATCCGCCGTTTTAAAGCCCGTTGCATGCTCAAATAAAATATCAGGATTGCGCTTTGCCACTTTTAAGGTGGGGTTCATAAACCCAAAAGAAGTGCTAAAAATAAGCTGATTGCCAGCAGCGACCAGCTGATCCAGCACGCGTTCTGCATCTGCGCCCTCTGGCACATTTTCAACATAGGCGGTGGTGACCTTATCGCCAAAATGTTCTTCCACGGCTAAGCGCGCTTGGTCATGCTGATAGGACCAGCCATGATCGCCAATTGGACCAACATAGATAAAGCCAACCTTAAACGGATCGCTTGCATGGCTTGCCCCATTTGCAAAAATTAGCGCAGCGGCAATCGCCAGCGTTGCTGCAATATGTTTTGCAGATTTAACGGATTTTAAAAACATCATAATATGCTCCTTATATAAAGCGGGTTAGAGAATGAAAAAATTAAGAACTTGCAAAAAATTGTTTGCCAAGCGAACCTGGTGCGTTGTTGGATTGTTTGGACTGATCCGCAGAAATCCACACCAGAACTAAAATGGTAATCACATAAGGCAGCATCGATAAAAGCTGCGATGGCACTTGCAGCCCAAAGCCTTGCGCATATAATTGAATGATGAAAATGCCGCCAAATAAATAAGCCCCAAAAAAGGCGCGCCATGGTCGCCACGCAGCAAAAACCACCAGCGCAAGCGCAACCCAGCCCCTGCCTGCGGTCATGTTTTCTGCCCATAAGGGGGTATAGATCAAAGACAGATACGCCCCGCCCAGCCCCGCCATTGCCCCGCCAAACAAGATGGCAGCGAAGCGAATTAAAACCACCTTATGTCCGATTGCATGGGCTGCATGATGATTTTCACCAACCGCCCTTAAAATCAGCCCTGCGCGGGTTTTTGTTAAAAACCACACAATCGCAAATGCGCAAATGATCGACAGGTAAACCAGCGGATCAAGCCCAAAGATCAAGGTGCCAATGATTGGAAGATCGCTTAGAATGGGAATGGAAAGATTATCAATGCCTTCAAAGCTTTTGCCAACGAAATTATGCCCGATCAGCGCGCTTAACCCCAGCCCAAAGATGGTAAGTGCAAGCCCAGATGCAACTTGATTTGCCATAAAGAATAGGGTTAAAAGTGCAAATAAAGCTGCAAGCAGCGCACCGCTTGCAGCCCCCGCAAGCACGCCAAGCAAGCCAGAACCCGTGGTAACCGCCGCCGCAAAGGCGGCAATCGCCCCCACAATCATCATCCCTTCCACCCCAAGATTTAAGGTGCCAGATTTTTCAACCACAAGCTCGCCCAGCGCCGCAAACACAAGCGGCGTTGCAGCCGTGATAATCGTCAATAATGCAGAGACAATAAAAAGGCTTAAATTATCCATTTTTTATAAATCATTAAATTATTTTAACCTTTTAACAGCATGCCGTTAAAAAGCCATCTGGTCAAGCATCAATTAAATGTATTGGAGCGGGTGAAGTGTCCCGTTGATTTTGATTCTTAGTTTTATTTGACCTGATTCAAATCTTTAACAGACAATTATTAGAGTAATATTTGATTCTCTTATATTGTCAAATAAAAAGAAGTGGG
>JBGCED010000081.1:0-4528 GCA_045106055.1 Alphaproteobacteria bacterium | reverse complement strand
AAAAAACGACCCGATTATTCAACCCTTAATTTTATCCGCCGCATTTACTTTTCTTGATAATGTCTCTTAATCCCTCTAGGTCGGATACATCTTCCATTCTGTGAATCATGCGGTGACAATTAGCGCATAAAGCCGCAAAATCATATTCCCTCAGTTTATGTTTTTGTCCAATTTTCATATCTTTCACAGGTTTTAAATGATGCAATTCAATAAATTTTTTACCTATCGCTCCATATTGATCTTTGAAAACAAGCTTGCAGGCTTCGCATTTATATCCTTTGTTCACTTTAATCCTATTTACATCTTTCTGTGTTATTACTCTTCGCGTATTTTGACTTTCTTTTATGCTTAACTGTTTGCCATCAATTATAAAATCCGGGCCCAATTCGTCTTCCTCCTGTCTTGACTTCCATCGGCTATGGCTAGCCCATATTTGTGAACCAACATGAAAAGCCCCCTCTAATGTGTTAAAACCTTTATGTTCCTTGATTTCCGCATAAAGCTGAGGCATTGAAAGCCCCTTAGACTTAATATTTTGTTCATCAAGATAGAAACGCAATATGTCCTTATTAAAAATACAGGCAAGATCAAATTTGTGGCGCTGATAATGAAAGGCAATCTTCCATTTTGTTGCTGGTCCTAAATCAATTTCATCAATCTTACCCCATTCCCCCTTTGCTGCATATTGGGCGATATTTATAATATGCGATTTAACGGTTTCAAAAGCTTCCTCGCGCGTTTCGCCATATTTGATAAGCCAAGCATAATCCCCATCATGCTTGCACCCCGACACTTTCTCAGGGTGCTTCGCCGTTTTATAAATGCCAAACTTATACGAAGACCCGCCTTTAATGCTGCCGCATTCCTTTAATATATGCTCAATCCAATAGGTGAAGGAATTTTCTTTGTCTAAATTCGTATAAGTTTCCAAGGTTAAATTATTTTGCAATTTTTCAAGTGACCATTCTTGGATGAACTCCCCAAAAAGCTGCTGCTGGTTTAATGTGCTTGTCATTTAGGCGTATGCTCCCTTTGTTGTTTTTTCATTAATCATAAGAAATTGATATATTGTGAAACTGCAAGAAAACCCTTTAATTTTTTCCAAAAATGCGGCGATTGGTGGGGGCGGGGCTGGCAGCAGTGGTGTGGCGGTAGTGGGGCTGGCAGCAGTGGTGTTCCCGACTGGATTCGAACCAGTGGCCTACAGATTAGGAATCTGTCGCTCTATCCTGCTGAGCTACGGGAACATTTAACGGATTGAATGCATGCCTATCTGCCATAAAAGCAATAAAAGCGCAAGCAATAGCGTTTAATTGCCTTTATGAACTGCATTACCCCGCCCTTACCCCCTATTCCGCTTCATCAAAGCGGTTTTTAAACAAGTCGGCGACGGCTTCAAGCGCTTGGGGTGCATCGTCGCCATGCCCGATCACATTTAACATTGTGCCTTTGGATGCGGCAAGCATCATTGCTTCCATCACGGATCTGGCGCATACAGGATCGCCGCCATTGGCAACCAAGCGCACATCTGCGGTGTAATTTTCAAGCAATTTGCTTAAACGCACCGCCGCACGCGCATGAAGCCCGCGCAAATTACACACGGTTACCTTAACCGATTCCCAAGATTCAAAATTTTCATTGTCTGTCATTATTTCTCACTGACTTTCATTATTATGTGTTTCAACTTCATGCTGGCAGGATACAAGCCAAATATCATAGACGGGATGTTCAAGCGAATTAACAGCAGGGGAAGATGCAAACATCCAGCCAGAAAACAGCAAATCAAGCTCTTTGCCTTGTTGCTGCTCGGTAATTTCAATGAAAGCCGTGGATTCAGGCGTTTCTTGCGGCGGGGTGCGGTCACAATGGCGCAAGGTCACATTAAGCGGCCCAATTTGCTTTTGTTCATTAAGGTTAAGTGTAAAATTAGAAATTCTGGCCGTGACCTTATCCAGCCATTGCAATTTGGCTTGCTGCATTGGGGTTGCATGCGCGATGCCCGCCATAAAAACCCCACTTAGCAGCAGCGCATATCCGATTTTACAAAAACCAGCTAGGGCATGCTTCATGATAATTTTCCCCGAGCAATAAAGGCGGGATTTTCAAAAATTGGATTTTTATGATATAAAAAGGGTGCGCCATCAATATGGGTTACACTGCCCCCTGCGGCATTTAAGATGGCATGACCCGCTGCGGTATCCCATTCCATCGTGCGCCCCAATCGCGGGTAAAAATCGGCATTGCCTTCGGCGATTAAGCAAAATTTAAGCGAGCTGCCCATGTTAAGCCGCGCTTTCAAGGTCTGTTCTTGGATTAAAAGCTGCAAATTATGGGTGCTGCGATGATTGCGGCTGGAACCAACCATGATCGCGCCATCATCATCAACCCGCTTTGCAGAAATCGGCGCATAGCCTTGATCATCATCAAGCTTACATTTTTGGGCATTTAACCCTTGAATGCCTGTATAAACAAGCCCGATTGCGGGCGCATAAATAATGCCCATAACGGGAATGCAATCTTGAATCAGCGCAATATTCACCGTAAATTCGCCATTGCGCGCCATAAATTCACGGGTGCCATCCAAAGGATCAACCAGCCAGAAATAGCGCCCCTCAACCTTAGGCGCACCGTTTAAAGAGGATGATTCTTCCGCAACGATTGCCCAATCTGGATTGATCGCCCGCAGCCCCTTTATAATGATCGCTTCAGCGGCCCGATCCGCTTCGGTAACGGGCATTTTATCATCCTTATATTCAACTTGAAAATCGCTGCGGTAAATTTCCATGATCGCATCGCCCGCTTGCAAGCAAAGATCATGCAATATTGGCAGGGTTTCCTGCGCCCATTTGGTGTTAAATTCCATGCGCCCATATATCCTTTATCGGTTAAGCAATTTTGGTTGCGCGATAGCGCATGATTTTAATCTGATCCGACCAATGATCGGCGGGCAGCCCTGCCTTTTGTTTTAAGGATGCCAAAAAGGCTTCGGCGGTTGGGATTTGTTCCCATACTTGCGGCAAATAGGTTGCGCGCTTGCCCGCATCCTCCAAGATTAAGCCATCCTTAAAGGGCTGAATTTGGCGCAGTAAATCAGCCTGATCATTAAATGCCATGGGTTCTGGCTTGCCCAACAAAGACAGGCTTATCTGTATATCCTTTAATTCATGTTCTGCAATCGGCGGAAATCTGGGGTCTTTAAGCGCGGCAGCAATGCTGTTTGCACAAATATCATCCACCAAGGGGCGGTGGGCTTGCAACGAGCCAATACAGCCGCGCAGCTGAAACTGCTTTTCATAAGTCACAAACACGGCGCGCGCTTCAAGCAGCTTTGCATTAAGCCCATCATGGCGCGGTTTTACCAATCTTCCTTGCTGCACCGCCAAATGCAAGGCTTGCTGGCTAAGCCGCAGCAAGGCCTGACCATATTTGGCGACAAGTTCAATATCCGCGCGTTCTTGATCCGTCAATTCCCCTGCTGTTGGCGCGATATGCGCTGTTTTTAGCGCAATATGCGCTGCTGCTTCTGCGCTTTCATATATTGCCCATGCGCCATAACCCACAACACGGTCTTTGCTGCCCACGCGATCGCCTGAATTGATTAGCCCCAAGCGTTCAATCGCAAAAGATTGCTTGGTGATTGCTGCTGTTTTGCCAAGAACAGGCAGCGATAACAGCCCGCCAAGCGGAATGCGCCCACAAGCCTGATAGCGTCCAATCGCATTCCATTGAAATTGTTCAACCGCTTTTGCCGTTTTGCCATCAATGCGATTACATTGATCATAGGGCAGAAAATGGCTTAGATCGGTGGAAATTAAAATGCCTGTTTCATGGTCGCCCCACAGCAATTCAAGCACTTCGCGCACCTGATCAATTTCAGCTTGACCAACCGCAATCGGCAGCAGCGTAAAATCATCGCCCAATATTTTTTGTAAAAATGGCAGATGCACTTCCAAGCAATGTTCTTGTTGATGTGCGCCATCATCGGGCTTAATAAAAGGCAAGCTTTCGGCAAGGCGCTGCGCGTCCTTATCAATCTTGACCTGCCCCAGCGGGGTTTGCCAATGGCTTGCGCTGCTGGTCGCCATGCCGTTTACTGCCATACGGTGGGCAGGCCCCAGCATGATGACTTGCTTTATGGGGCTATCTTTCCATTTAACATAAGCAGAAGCGGCGCAGCTGCCAGAATAAACATGCCCCGCATGGGGAACGATTAATGCCTTAGGGTAGGCCTGGGGATAGGCTTTAGGAAAGGGTGCGGGCGAATCTTCGAGCCCAACATCAAGCGCGCCCGTTGATTCTGCTTGATCCAGCATATGATCCAGCTTAATGGTTAATTCTTCGGGATCGGCAGCATAAAACTGCCCTGCAATGGCGGCAGGGCGTATTTTTAAAGAATCATGCTGCGGAATGTCTTTATCTTTATCCATGAGGATTTATAACAAATCCTGCCCCTGCAATCAATTCTTATTGATGCATTTTAATCGCAATCAATTCTTATTGATGCGTTTTAATCTATTGAATTTAAGCG
>JBGCED010000080.1:0-2681 GCA_045106055.1 Alphaproteobacteria bacterium | reverse complement strand
GTATCCGCTTACCATGTTTTTGTCTTTTCCCTTTTGTTTAATCTGGATCTATTGCGCTTGGTTGCATCATGAACCTCAATTAAAATGGATTAATTTGGTTTTTTTGATCATTTATTGTTTCGGCATTGCCCGTTATTTTTTTGGCACTTAATATATAATATAGGGTCTATGCTTCATGTATGAAAACGCCTTTCGCAATATTGATTATTGTGTCAGGGTTACCGCAAATGATGGGGCGCAGGGGGATATTGCCAAGAATATTCAAAAAACCTTTACTGATTTTCAAAAACAGCTTTACAGCCGCGCCGCTTGAAAATCACATCCTGTACAGCGCAAACGCAGCACGGATAGCGATCGATGTGCGCAGACATAAATGCGCATATTTAATCAAAATAAAGTTGATTGGCTATACTTATTAACTATATTTATTAATTTGCATCAATGCCATATTTTGTTAGTATAAATTCTGTTTGATAAAGTTCAAAAAATTGTAAGGGAGCTATTGCATGAGTGACACAAAGTTTGATGTAATCATTTTGGGGGGCGGTCCTGGCGGCTATGTCACCGCGATTCGCGCTGCACAATTAAAGTTAAAAGTTGCGGTGGTTGAACTTGAAAATTTGGGCGGCATTTGCCTAAATTGGGGCTGTATCCCGACCAAAGCGCTGCTGCGTTCGGCGGAAATTTATCGCAATATGAAACATGCCGATGCTTATGGCTTAAAAGCCGATGGCGCAGGGTTTGACATGCCGCAAATCATCAAACGATCACGCCAAGTTGCGGGGCAGCTTAGCAAGGGCGTGCAGCATTTGCTTAAAAAAAATAAAGTCACCGTCATTATGGGGCGCGGTAAGCTTGTAAAAGGCGCGGGAAATTTAAAAACCATTGAGATTGCCCAGCAAGATGGCAAAATAAGCGCCATAAGCGCAAAAGACATTATCTTGGCAACAGGCGCGCGTGCGCGTGAAATCCCAGGACTGGAAGCAGATGGCAAGCTTGTTTGGAGCTATCGCCATGCGCTGGTCGCAGATCACGCGCCAAAGCGGCTATTGGTCATTGGTTCTGGCGCGATTGGCATTGAATTTGCCAGTTTTTTCAATGAATTTGGGTCAAAAGTCACCGTGGTCGAGGTCATGGATCGTATCCTGCCCGTTGAAGATGCTGAAATTAGCAAAATGGCGGATAAATCCTTTGCCAAGCAAGGCATGGAAATCTTAACAAAATCAGGTGTGAAATCGCTGGAACGCCATAAGGATCATGTGACTGCCAGCTTGGAAATCAACGGCAAGATTGAAAAGCGCGATTTTGATCGGGTGATCAGCGCGGTTGGCATTGTTGGTAATGTTGAAGATTTGGGGCTGGAATCGCTTGGCATCAAGGTTGAAAAAACCCATATCGCCGTCAATGAATGGTCGCAAACCAATATTGCGGGCATTTATGCGATTGGCGATGTTGCTGGTCCCCCTTGGCTTGCCCATAAGGCGGAACATGAAGGGGTGATTTGCATTGAAAAAATTGCGGGGGTCAAGGGCGTTCATCCGTTAAATTTCAAAAACATCCCAGGCTGCACCTATAGCAACCCGCAAGTTGCATCGGTTGGAATGAGCGAGGAAAAGGCAAAGCAAGCAGGTCACCAGATCAAGGTTGGACGCTTTCCCTTCATGGGCAATGGGAAAGCGATCGCGCTTGGCGAGCCTGAGGGGATGGTTAAAACCATTTTTGACGCAAAAACTGGCGAATTATTGGGCGCACATATGATTGGCGCAGAAGTTACCGAGCTTATTCAAGGCTATAATATCGCAAGAACGCTTGAAACAACCGAAGCCGATTTGATGCACACCATTTTCCCGCATCCCACTTTAAGCGAGATGATGCATGAATCGGTGCTGGATGCGTTTGATCGCGTCATTCATATGTAAATTCGCGCTAAATCATGGCAGCAACAAAGACCACATTACCGCTTGCTCCTTGGTTGTTTATTCGGATGATGCAGCTGCTGGATGATCGTTTATCGGTTGCGCCAAACAAAGGCAAAGGCAGCATTGCGGGCGCTTTTATGGAACGCCATCAAGATCGCTGGCTGATGTTATCTGCAAGGCTGATTGATGCCAGCACCAGAAGCAATATGCGCTTTGAACGGCTTTATTTTAGCGAAAAAATCATCCTTATGCCCGCCAATAATGATGAATGGCAGCTGGTAGAACGGTTGCTGCGCCAAATCCATCTTGACATTAAGCAAGCCCTTAGCCAATCAGATTTTGAAGATGGCTTAGCGGTTGATCTTGGTTATGAGCTTTCAATCATTGAACCCATCCTTGCCCAGCTTTAAAGCGATTGAACGCCATTATAAATCTTATAATAAGCGCGACTGCGCGCCGCCGCTATTGGTTTTGTCGCATTTTCAAACCGCAAAACCCCCATATCATCATCCAGATGATTGCAACACAAAACACCGCTTTTGCTGAAAATGCTCGTGCGGCGTAGAGCCTGCGTGGCGATTGAACGCCATTATTAAACCTTATAATAAGCGCGACTGCGCGCCGCCGCTAATGCGGCGTAGAGCCTGCGTGGCGATTGAACGCCATTATATTGAGCCTTCATTTTAAGGTGGCGGTGATGTTGGTGGTTAATCCTTGGCTTGATAATTGATGGCGGGCTTCACTGATGATCCAATCGCCATT
>JBGCED010000079.1:0-4754 GCA_045106055.1 Alphaproteobacteria bacterium | reverse complement strand
AATCATATATGGTTAGGCTGCGCATGGATTGATCAATGCCAAGCCCTGTGCTGGCATTGCCTTGTGAATCATTATCAATCAACAGGACATTCTTTTCACAAGCCGCCAAGGCGGTCGCTAAATTAACGGCTGTGGTGGTTTTTCCAACGCCGCCTTTTTGATTTGCAATTGCCAAGATTCGGGGCGCAGGCTTGGGGTTTCCCGTGTTTGTGCCGCTTGTGCTGGTTGCATTACTTACGCTGCTTGCTGCTGATTCATGTGGTGATTCATGCAATGATTCTGGCATATTATGATCTTTATGATTGCCATTTTCTTGTGAAAAATCTGTCTTTACACTTGATTCGTTTAGAGGGCTTCTGGGTGATTCGCTTGCGGCTTGATTTGGCGGTGGCGGAATGGTCGGCACTTTTTTATATCTAAATTTCGCGCTTGCAAGCGGCGCAGAATGGTCGTTAAAGGGATGGGGTGATTTTGCCATGATATAAGATATGCTATATTTTGTAAGTAAAAATTAGAGGGTGGTTAAAATTTATGGGGCTTTACGATTCGTGCTTTAAAGCCAAACTAGATATGGTTTTTAAAGTAATTTGTTAAAATGGTCAATTTTTAAAATTACAGCTTCGGCTTTTGTGATGCTTGCCATTGTTCTATATTGCACATACCATGATTGTTCAGCTTCTGTCAATTCGGTTGGCGCGGATTCCCCTTTAAGCAATAATAATTGCCGTGATTGATTGCTTTCATGGATGGTTGAGTTTTGATATAATTGCTCGATGAGGTGAAGAATGCTGCCTAAAGGCGCAAATGCCCTTGCGGTAAATAGCAAAGACGCAGGTGATTTTCCTGATTTTTCAACGCCTGATTCTACAAGATTTATATTTTCGATTCGGTCATTCTTGATGATGATTTTTTTAAGTTTTAATTCATGGATAAGGGTTTGAAGAAAGATGGATTTTCGGCGATCTGATTCAATCAGCATATAATCTATGTCGGGGCGCATGACCGCCAGCACAATCGCAGGAAGTCCCGCGCCAGAGCCAAAATCAACGATGCGTTCAACAGTGTTTGGAATATGCGCAATCAGCTGCGCCGAATCGGCAAAATGCCGATGCCATAGATGCTCTAGGCTTGGTTTTGAGACCAAATTTATTGTACGATTCCATCGCGATAATAAGGTTTGATAATGCGCTAATTTATCTATTGTTTCATGTGAAACATTAAAAGTGCTTGCGAACTCATCTTGCCCAAACATAAATTAAGCCGCCATGGTTGGGTGTTTAATATGACGATAAAGCGCAGAAATTGCAGCGGGGGTAATGCCGGGCAAACGCGCAGCAATCCCGATTGATTCTGGCTTGGCATGATTTAAACGCTCGATCATTTCATTTGATAAAGCGCCAATGGCGGCATAATCCAAATCAGTTGGCAATTTTAATTGCGAATCTTTGCGCATTGCCTCAATATCGATTTGCTGGCGATCAATATAGGAATTATATTTTGAATCGGTTGCAACTTTTTTAAAAATCTTTGAATCAATTTTATGCAATAGATCATATTTTGAAAATAATAAAGCAAGCGCATCGTCTGGTGTGATTGCCAAAATGTCCAGCAAGCTTCGCATTTTTCCATCTTGCTTAACTTTGATGCCTTGCGCATTCCATTCATGGGGACTAAGCCTAATTTCAGTAAGCTGTCTTTTTGCATCTTCTTGCGCTATTTTGCAAGCAGCCCAATGGCGCGCCCGCAAATCCCCCACAACCCCCAAAGCGATGCCAATATCGCTTAGGCGCGAATCGGCGTTATCCGCCCTTAAAGATAGCCGATATTCTGCGCGCGATGTAAACATGCGATAAGGTTCATCAACGCCCTTTGTTACCAAATCATCAATCATCACACCAATATAGGCGGTGGCGCGATCCAAGATCAACGGTGCTTCAGCTTTACAGAATAAGGCGGCGTTAATCCCCGCAATCAAACCCTGACCCGCCGCTTCTTCATAGCCTGTTGTGCCGTTAATTTGTCCCGCAAGGAACAGATTGGGCATATTCTTTGTTGCAAGATTATGATTAAGGCATCTGGGGTCAACATAATCATATTCAATGGCATAGGCAGGTTTTAGCATTTCAACCTGTTCAAGTCCGCGCATTGATCTTAGAAATGCAAGCTGGATCGGCTGGGGCAGGGAATTGGATATGCCATTAGGATAGATGGAATGTGAATTTAATCCTTCTGGTTCAAGGAAAACTTGATGTGATTTTTTATCTGCGAATCGGATGATTTTATCTTCAATCGAGGGGCAATAGCGCGGACCCGTTCCCTCAATAATCCCTGCATATAATGCGGATTGATCAAGATTGTCAGCAATGATTTTATGGGTGGCTTCATTGGTTTCTGTAATATAGCAGCAAATTTGTTTTAACGCTATGGATTCTGTCATAAAGGATAAAGGCTCTATATCGTCATCGCCCCATTGCTTTTGCAATAGATCAAAATTAATGGTGCGCGCATCTAAGCGCGCGGGTGTTCCCGTTTTCAACCGCCCCATATTAAGCGATAAGCCAGATAAAGCAGATGATAGCCCAAATGCTGCGGGATCATCAACGCGCCCGCCTTGGGTGCTAACATTCCCCTCATGCATCATCCCGCGCAGGAAAGTGCCTGTTGTGATAATAATGGTTTTGGCATTTATTTTCTTACCATCGCCCGTTATAACGCCCTCTAATTTATGATCGGCAGACATTAAAAAAGTTTCGACCGAAGCTTCAATCAAAGTTAGGTTTGGCTGATCTTGTAATAGATTATAAATTGCGCTTTGGTAAAGATCACGATCGGCTTGCGCTCTTGGTCCTTGAACCGCAGCCCCCTTTGATCGATTAAGCACACGATATTGAATGCCCGCCCGATCAATCGCTTTTGCCATAAGCCCATCCAGCGCATCAATTTCGCGCACAATATGCCCTTTGCCAAGTCCGCCTATGGCTGGATTGCAAGACATAATACCGATCGTGTCTAGGCGGTGGGTGATTAAACAGCTATTTGCACCCATGCGCGCCGCAGCTGCCGCAGCTTCGCATCCAGCATGTCCGCCGCCAATGACAATGACATCATAATCCATTATAACCGATCCTTTATGCTAAAGATTTATGAAGTTAATCTAAAATGTTTCATGTGAAACATTAACAATTTACCAAAGCAGAAACACGCTTTATTTGCCGATGCAAAACTCATTGAACAATTTATCCAATATTTGTTCAATGTCAATTCTGCCAAGCAGCCGCCCCATTAAATCGCTGGCAATGCGCAAATATTCAGCCCTAACCCCATAATCATCATGCGCTGATTCTTGAAATCCATCCAGCGCATCAATGATTTTCTGTATGATGTTAATTTGCCGCTGGCGGCTAAATTGCGGCATATCCGCGATATGGGCGATGGCGCGCACGCGCGATTCTAAATCTTGTTGCAAGCCATCAACATTATCTTGAGTAACCAACGATATATAGTGGTCAAACTGATCATTTTTTCTATATTCAGGGTTTAAGTCAATTTTATTAATTACCCTAATCGGGTTTGGCGTTTGATGCTGATCGGCGCTCATTTTCCCAAGGTCTAAATTGACCGATTCGGATTCTGCAATGCTGGTCATAATAATTGCAATATCGGCTTTGCTAAGCAAATCATGGCTTAGTGCAATGCCTTGCTGTTCAATCGGATCGGCAGTAGTTCTGATCCCTGCGCTATCAATGATGGTGACGGGAACGCCTGCAATTTCTAAATGTGATCTTATAAGATCGCGGGTTGTGCCTGCATGTTCGGTAACCAGCGCTAATTTTTCATTGGATAGATGATTAAGCAAGGTTGATTTTCCAGAATTTGGCGTGCCGATAATGGCAAGCTTTAAGCCTTCCCGCAGCTTAACTGCCTTTTTGCTGTCAATAATGCTGTTATTGATGGCGATTCGCAATGCGCCTGCTTGATCATTAAGCTGGGTTTCAATTTGTTCTGGCAGCTCTTCATCGCTAAAATCAATCAGGGCTTCCATATTGGCGCGCATCTTAATCAGCATAGATAGCCAGTTATGGCATTGATTTGATAATGCGCCAAAGCTTTGCGCTGCCGCTTGTTTTCTTTGCGCGCGGCTTTGCGCATGGATAAGGTCAGCAAGCCCCTCTACTCGTACCATATCCATTTTACCATTCCAAAAGGCGCGTTTGGTAAATTCACCAGGTTCGGCGGGGCGGCATTTTGGAAATTTTGCAAGTTCAGCCATAAAGTCTTTTTGGCACGATTCCCCGCCATGAATATGAAATTCTGCCATATCTTCGCCTGTGAAACTGTTTGGCGCAGCAAAATAAAGCAACAGACCCCGATCAATGATGTTGGCATGATCGGAAGAATGATCAGGAGCAAGCTCATAAAAGGTTGCAAGCATTGCATATCTTGGCTGGGGGCAGGGCTTGCGCGTTAGGGCTTCAATTAAATCTGTAACCAAGCCGCCTGAAACCCGAATGATCGCAACCGCTGATATGCCTGCGCCCGATGATTTTGCATAAATCATATCGTGATGAACAGGGCCTGCCTTAACCGCTTCTTGTGAGGGGAGGGGGGTATTTTCCATGATTGCATTCATATTATCTATGATAATCTTGCTCTATATTGAATAAGCTATTGACAATAAGCTGGCATAGGTTTATGCGATTAAGCATAAATTATCAAGGCTTATTACAAGCCCTTGCATGACCTTCGGCTTATAT
>JBGCED010000078.1:0-8614 GCA_045106055.1 Alphaproteobacteria bacterium | reverse complement strand
GTGACGGCTTCGCGCAATGCGCCGCCAAACGCCATTCTTAATTCTGTGCCAATGTTAAATTTGCAAACTTTAGATGTTTTTGAAAGCTGCGCGCGCTGCATGGCAGGAACGCCAGAACCGCCATGGATCACCAGCGGAATGCTGGTAACCGCCTCTATTTGGCGCAAGCTTATTTCATCAATGCCGCCCGCTTGATCTTGCTGCAAATGCACATTGCCAACCGATATTGCCATCGCGTCAACGCCGCTATCGCGGGCAAATTTTGCGGCTTCATCAGGGTTCGTGCCTGCGGAATCTTCGCCGCCAGCATAACCAACAAAGCCGATTTCCCCCTCGCAAGAAATGCCTGCTTGATGCGCCATTTCTGCAATTTTTGCGGTTTCATCAATATTTTGATTAAGCGGTTTTCGCGATCCATCATACATTAACGAGGTAAAGCCGCTATCAAGCGCAATCTGGCATTCTTCTATCAGATAACCATGATCAAGATGAATAACGATGGGAACACTGACCGATTCCGCCAAATGGCGCATCATTTTTCCCAAAACAGGCAACGGGGTGTGCGCCCTGCACGATGGCCCTGCTTGTAAAATAATGGGAAGCGATTCAGCTTCTGCGGCTTCAACATAAGCGCGCATATCTTCCCAGCCAAGACAAACCAGCCCAGCAACGGCATATCCTTGCTTTAAGGCGGGGGTTAAAACTTCTGATAAGGTTGCAATGCTCATTTGAATTTCGCCACCATATCTTTAATGCCTGGAATGGTTTCCACCTGATAGGCATGTTCTGGTTGAAAAAGCTGGCGCAAGGAACGCTGGCTCTGCCCGCCTAGGATGGTGAAATAATACATTTCATAACCAGGGGCAACCACGCAAGGATGATAGCCTTCGGAAAAGGCAAAACTTGACCCATTTACCAAATGAAAGGCATCCCCAACCTGATCCCCGTCTTTTTGCAAAAGCTGCATCCCAAAGCCATGATCTGGGTTAAATCTGAAATTGTAAATTTCATTATGACGGGTTTCATTCGGCATATCATCCGTATCATGCTTATGGGATGGAAAGCCTGACCAGCCGCCCGCGCCCACCGTGTAAAGTTCGGATACCAGCAAGCGTCCAACCTTATCATGATGTTTTCCGCCCAGAATATGTTTGATTTTGCGATGGGTCTTGGTGTCGTCCGATCCATATTGCACCATGTCAATTTCATCTTTGCGCACCGCAAAGGGGGAAAGGATTTTATCATATTTTGCGCCCGCAATAAAGATTTCAGCCTGATCGCTATTGCATGTAATGCGTGCATTCATATTGGTTGGCACATATACCCCTTCTGGTTCGCCGTCCCATACATGGCTGGTGCGCCGACCAATATCATCAAAGGATTGATCCCCAACCTCAACTTTTACATTGCCTGTTGCTGGCGCAACGCAGCTTTCATAATCCGCAAGGCAATAGTCAAATTGCTGCCCTTTGGTTAATTTGACAATGTTAAAATAGGTAAGCGGGGTAACATCGCTATGCTGATCAATGATGGGTTTATTTTGATTGTCAAAGGGTGCTATATGCATTTTTCTATCCTAATCCTATGCTTCAGGTTGGGTTAAATCAGGGTTGGTTTTTAAAAAATTTTCTAGTGTTTCAAGGCTTGGCATGGCGGGGGCGCAACCAACTTTGGATACCACAATCGATGCGCAGGCTGATCCACGCAGCACACTGTCCCGAAGGTCATATCCAGCAGCAAGCGAAGCGATAAGCCCCCCCATAAAGCTGTCCCCTGCCCCCGTTGGTTTTAACGCCGTTACAGGGTAAATGCCTGTGTGAATTTCTTGAGTGTTGGTAAGGGTGATCGCGCCCCTTTCCCCCATCTTATAGATCACAATTTTATTGGGCATTGCCGCAAGTTCGCGCGCTTTTTCAAACCCTTTTGCATAATCGCCTGCCATAAAGCCAAATTCCAAATCATTGCCAATAATCATATCGCACATCGCGCCAGCCTTGCTGTAAGTTGATGACGCATCTTCGCGTGATTCCCACGAATATGGGCGATAATCCAAATCAAAAATTACAGGCAGCCCCGCTTGCTTTGCCGCTTCAAACCCATGAAAGCTTGCGCTGCGCGATGGTTCGGCAGCAAGGGCTGTGCCTGTTGCAATCAACGCACCATAATGTTCAAACTCAATCTGTTCAATATCGGCTTTTGTCATTTCAAAATCGGCTGCGCCATTTCTGTAAATCACCGATTGATGATCTTCAATGCGCGTTTCCACCAGCGCAAGCGAAGTTCGGGCTTCGTCGCCCACTTTCCTGATAAAATCGGTTGCGATCCCATATTTTGTTAATTCATTGATGGCAAATCGTCCAATCGCATCATCGGATACACAAGTCACCAAACTGCATTCCCCGCCAAGCTTTGTAATTGCGACCGCGATATTTGCGGATGACCCGCCAAGGCAGCTATAGAAATTAACCGCTTCTTCTGTTTTCGTGCCAGGCGGATCAGGATATAAATCCATGCCCGCGCGCCCAATCAAAATAAATTTATTTTTGGATAAAGCCGCTTGCATCATGGCAATATTATCTTCACGCATCACCCTATACCCCTTTTCGCTGCTGGCTGCGGCTTTGTTCCCACGCTTGATGCGCGGCATTTACTTTATCGCTGTTGCTGATATGGGGGGTTCCAACCTCCCACCATGTATGCCCTTCGGCTGTCCAGCCATCAAAAGGGTCAACTTTCATCACAATAACATAAGTCTTAGCCGATGCTTTTGCACGCTTAAAAGCATCTCCAAGCTGATCGGGGTTTTCAACCTGTTCGGCAACCGCGCCCATAGATTGCGCATGCGCCACAAAATCAACGCCAAAAGCCTTATCAATGGTCGGGCAATCCGCCAATAAATTATTAAAGCTTTCATTGCCAGTATTATTTTGTAATTTATTAATGACCGCAAACCCGCCATTATCCAGCACCAGCACAATTAATTTTTGATTGCTAAGCACGGATGAATAAAGATCGCTGTTCAGCATCATATAAGACCCATCGCCTGTAAAAATAATCGTATCTTGATTGGGTTCATGCTTGGATTGCGCAATTCGCGCGCCCCACCCGCCTGCAATTTCATATCCCATACAAGAATAGCCAAATTCAACATCCACCGTCCCTGTTTTTAAAGTGCGCCAATTTGCGGTAATTTCAGCAGGAAGCCCGCCCGCAGCCGCAATGATGCGATCCGCAGGATCACATAATTTATTAACGACCCCGATTGCTTGCGCATAAGAATTTTGCTTGTTGGTGGGATCAATATTGCTTGCAACATAAGCTTGCCATTGCTTGCGCACGGCTTTTGCGTTTTGCGTCCAGCTTTCAGGGGATTGATAATCACCCAGCGCAGCGCTTAATAATTCAATCGATAATTTTGCATCCCCAATAATGGGCGCGGCAAAATGCTTGCCCGCATCATGGCGCGCGGCATTGATTGTAACCAGCTTTGCATCGCCATCAAATGCCGTCCATGATCCTGTCGTGAAATCTTGTAATCTTGTGCCGATTGCCAAGATCACATCGGCTTGCTTTGCAATATGATTCGCACAATTAGATCCCGTAACCCCAACTGGCCCGCAGTTTAAAGGGTGCGTATCCAGAAAATTCGCGCGCCCTGCAATCGTCTCCACCACGGGGATATGGGTTAATTCAGCAAATTTCGTTAAGGCTTCAACCGCTTTGGAATATTGCACCCCGCCCCCTGCAATGATCATCGGGCGTTTTGCTGTTTTTAAAATCGCAACCGCAGCTGCAAGCTCGGCTTGATCGGGGGCTTGGCGGCGAATGCGGTGTATCTTTTTTTCAAAAAACGCGTGTGGATAATCATAAGTCCAGCCTTGAACATCTTGCATTAAACCTAAAAAGGCAGGCCCGCAATCTGCGGGATCAAGCATGGTTGAAATGGCAGCGGGCAGCGATTGAATGATTTGCGCGGGGTGGGTGATGCGATCCCAATAACGCGTAACGGGCTTAAACGAATCATTCACCCCAAAGGTTGGATCATTAAAATTCTCCATTTGTTGTAACACAGGATCGGGCAAGCGGGTTAAAAACGCATCGCCGCATAATAACAGCATCGGCAAGCGGTTTGCGTGGGCAAGCGCGGCGGAAGTTAGCAAATTGGATGTGCCAGGCCCCGCAGAAGCGGTACAGAACATAAAGCGTTGCCTAAGATGATATTTGGCAAAGGCTGCAGCCGCAAAGCCCATAGATTGTTCATTCTGCCCGCGATAAAGCGGTAATTGATCGCGATATTCATATAATGCTTCACCAAGGCAAGTCACATTGCCATGCCCAAAAATACCAAATCCACCCCCACAAAGCGGCACAATGCCAGCTTGTGTTTCAATATATTGATTTGCCAAATAACGGATAATGGCTTGGGCGAGTGTAAGCTTGATGGTTTTTGCTGTATTATTCATATTCATCTTATATTATAATTAATGTTAAGGTGCGGATAAATGAATTGACCCCGAATTAAGGTCAAGATATATGTCAAACTCTATTATGATATGTTATATAATTATGATATGTTATATAATCTATGCTAAATCATCTATTATTCAAGCATAAAACTTAAGGAATCTCAATGAAAAATATCGGCATTGGCGTGATTGGGGCGGGCTATATGGGCAAAGCGCACAGTGTTGCGCTGAAAGCAGTTGGCACGGTATTTAACACAAATTTGCGTCCTGTTTGCGAGATGATCTGCACCAGCAGCGAAGCGGGCGCAGCGTTAAAAGCCATGCAATATGGCTTTAACCGTTCAACCGCAAATTGGCAAGATGTCGTGAATGATCCCAAGGTGGAGGCGATTATCATCGCATCTCCGCAAGCCACCCATCTTGAAATTGCGCTGGCTGCCTTTAAGGCTGGAAAGCCTGTTTTTTGTGAAAAACCCGTTGGTTTAAATTTAAGCGAAACCCGCATCATGGCAGCAGCAGCCAATGATGCTGGCATTGTGAATATGAGCGGGTTTAATTATATCAGAACCCCCGCATCCCAGCTTGCACGGCAAATGCTAGCAGCAGGTGAAATTGGTGAAATAACCTATTTTCGCGGCGAGCATACCGAAGATTTTTATGCAAACCCGCAAACAGAAGCCAGCTGGCGCACAACAGGCAAAGCCAATGGCACAATGGGCGATCTGTCCCCGCATATGATTAACGCCATGCTTGCTTTGGTCGGGCCGATTGATCAGCTGGTAAGCGATATTGAAACCGTACATTCATCCCGCCCATCTGGAAACGGTATGGAACATGTTACCAATGATGATCATGGTCAATTTATATGCAAATTCAAACCTATTGATGGCGCGGTTAGCGCACCCGTAATTAAAGAAGGCGCAATGGGCGCATTATATTTCAGCCGCATTGCAACGGGACGCAAAATGGGCTATGCCTATGAAATAACAGGCACAAAGGGTGCGATTCGCTTTGACCAAGAAGATCAAAATGCGATCTGGCTTTATAAAAGCGACTGTGCCAGCAACCGCCAAGGCTTCACCAAGATTTTAACCGGGCCAGAACATCCAGATTATGTTGAATTTTGCCAAGGACCAGGGCATGGCACAGGCTATCAAGATCAGATCATCATTGAAATTAAAGATTTCTTAAATGCCATAGAGGCTGGAAAATCAACTTTTCCAAGCTTTGACGATGCGCTTGAAGTTGCAAAAATTGTTGAAGCAAGCTGGATCAGCAAAACAGAATCAAGATGGGTTCATCTTGATAAAATCTAGATTATAAACTTAAAAAGGCATCTTAAAATGACAAAAATTAAAATTGGAAATGCCCCTTGTTCATGGGGCGTGGAATTTGCAAATGATCCCAGAAACCCAAGCTGGCAAACCGTTCTGCAAGAATGCGCGGCAGCTGGATATAAGGGGATAGAGCTTGGGCCTATTGGCTTTATGCCCGAAGACCCCGCAATATTATCAGATGCGCTGAACCAGCATGATTTGGAACTGATTGGCGGGGTTGTCTTTCGCGCGTTCCATGATCCTGATAAATGGGATGATGTGATGGATGGCGCAAAGCGCACTTGCGAAGCCTTGCGCGCCCATGGCGCAAAAAATTTGGTGTTGATTGATTCCATTTCCCCAAAGCGCGCGCCGACCGCAGGTCGCCCGCAAGAAGCCCAACAAATGGATGAAGGCGAATGGCAAGGCTATTTAAACCGCATCCGCGAAATTGCCAAAATGGGTCGCGATTCCTATGGCTTGGAAGTTGCGCTTCACCCCCATGCTGGCGGCTTTATGGATTTTCTGCCTGAAATTGAGCGCGCTTTAGAAGAAATTGATGCGGATTTGCTTAAATTATGCGTGGATTCTGGGCATTGCCAATATGCTGGGTTTGATCCTTTGGCATTCATCAAGCAACATATGGATCGGGTGTCTTATATTCATTTTAAAACCACCGATGCCAAGGTCAAGCAGCATGTCATTGAAAACCGCATTGGCTTTTACGATGCGTGCGGGCAAGGCATTTTTTGCAATTTAGCAGATGGAGAGGTTGATTTTAAAGCCCTTCGGCAAATTTTGCTGGATGGCGGCTATTCAAATTGGTGCACCGTTGAACAGGATTGCGATCCCACGCTTGACCCAAATCCTTTTGCCGATGCAAAGGCAAACCGCGAATATTTAGAATCAATCGGATTTCATTCATAAAATATAGGAATAAAACAAGATGGCAAAATTAAGATGGGGCATGATTGGCGGCGGCGAAGGCAGCCAAATTGGACCTGCACACCGCATTGGCGCAGGGCTTGATGGCGATTTTGAATTTACAGCCGCAGCCCTTGATAAGGATGCAGCAGCAGGAAAAGCCTATGCGCAACAGCTTGGCATTGATCCAGATCGCGCTTATGGCGATTGGCGTGAAATGCTGCAGGCTGAGGCACAGCGCAGCGATAGGCTTGATCTGGTCACGGTCGCAACCCCAAACGCAACCCATTTTGAAATTACCAAAGCATTTCTGGAAGCGGGCTTTCATGTGCTATGTGAAAAACCAATGACCATGACCCCCGAAGAAGCGGAAATTATTGTGAAAACCGCGCAAGCAGCGGATCGGATTTGTGCCGTGAATTATGGCTATTCAGGCTATGCTTTGGTACGCCATATGCGGGCAATGATTGCGCGCGGCGATCTTGGTAAAGTCAGGCTGGTCAAGGCTGAATTTGCCCATGGGCATCACAGCGACGCTGCCAACAGCGATAATCCCCGTGTGCGCTGGCGTTATGACCCTGCGCAGGTGGGCGTATCCGCGCAATTTGTGGATTGCGGCATTCATGCACTTCACATGGCAAGCTTTGTGACGGGACAGGAAGTTAATAGATTATCTGCGGATTTTGCATCCTGCATTGAAACGCGGATGCTTGAAGATGATGCGATGGTTAATTTTCGCATGGATGGCGGTGCGGTTGGGCGTTTATGGACTTCGGCGATTGCGATTGGCCGCCAGCATGGCTTGACTTTGGAAGTATTTGCGGAAAAAGGCGGGCTGCGCTGGGCGCAAGAACAGCCCAATCAACTTTATTACACCCCGTTAAATGGGCGGGTGCAAATCATCGAGCGCGGGGAAGCCGATTTATCCCCCGAAGCCGATCGCGCCAGCCGCGTTACGATTGGTCACGCCGAAGGCATGACGCTTGCTTTTGCCAATATTTACAAAGATTTAGCAGAGAATATTAATGCAAAAAATCAAGGGCGATCCCCTGATCCCCATGCGTTAGATTTTCCGCGCGCTGAAGATGGCTTGCGTTCAATGGCAGCCGTTTATGCCGCCACCGCATCCGCAAAAGCCGATGGCATCTGGATGGACGCAACCCCCGCCTTATTTAAAAAGTGAAAAGACACAAAAGCAACCAAGTATAAGAAAGCACCATAAGACAATAATTGTGGCGACTTTGCTGCTAAAAACTAGTTTAGCGAAGCGCCCTTAGATTGGTTATGATACCTGCACAACAATTCAGAATTATCTAAAGTTGTAAGACCTCCTTTTGAATGAGGGATAACATGGTCTGCTTGATAATTAGACCAGCTAACTTTTGTCTCAGCTTCAGGCTTACCTTCCCTTGCACATTGCTGACAGACCCCCTTACCTTTGCGATAAATCATAATGCGTTCTAATTCTGTAAAAGCTCTTTTTGTATCTTTTTCAACGAGTGTTTTTTTATTTTTTTCAAGCCATTCAAAGAAAATCTGTCGCAGAATAATATCTCTTGTTTCCAAGTCTTTTTCACCTTGCTGCCTTTGATCGCCAAATGTCAGCAAATCTATATCATAAGATTTATCGTATGTTTTCCAGCGCTCGTAAAAATAATAGAAAAAATTTCTGACATTTGCTTTAGTTTCGTCGTCAGTTACATAGTTCAGCCTTAAATGTCTAATCAATAGATACATGGATACAATAATATATTCTATTGAAAATCCTTTTATTCCTGATGTTTTATCATACATAGGGTCGTCTTTAAAAATAGAATAAAACAGCCTTAATGTTTTAAGTGTCTCTACCGCAGCAGCTTCTTGTTCAAAAGAATAATCCCCAATTCCGTTATCTTTTCTATAACTATC
>JBGCED010000077.1:0-13999 GCA_045106055.1 Alphaproteobacteria bacterium | reverse complement strand
ATCGGCGGTGGTAATCACCTTGGTATTTGCGGAATAAGCACGCTGGGTAACGATCATTTTGGTGAATTCTTCGGCAATATCCACTGAGGATGTTTCAAGGGTTGCGGGGGCAATTTCACCAGCACCGCCTGTATTGGCTGCGTGGGCAACGGCTGATCCTGAATAATCGGTGGCTGCAAACACATTATTTGACCGTGCATCCAGCTTTAACGGATCGGCAAAGGTCACAACAGGAATTTGATATAGACGGCGGGTTGCACCATTATCAAATAAACCGCTTAATTCGCCATCATCATTCACAGAAAGCGCGGTCATTGATCCTGCTTGCTGCCCATTTTGATCCACTTGGGTAATATCGGATACTTTATCAAACGAGGTCATGCCTGTAATGCCGCCCACGGGCCCAAAGTCAATTTTAATATCAACGCGATCGCCATCAACTTCGGTCGTGACATGATCGCCATCATAATCAATGGTTAATTGCATCACTTCATGCTTGGGTTCGCGGGTATCATTGGCATATTTATTCGCGTAAAGATTGCCTGAATTAACGATGCTAACATCCGCAAGATCAAACATTTCTTCATTGTCTGCTAATAATTGGGTATATGGCACATTATCATCTGCGGTTCCGGCTTCACCATCCGCCCCAAGCGCATTTGTAACATCAGGCGTTGCGAATGATACCACACCTGTATTGCTGACTGTATATTCGCCAGGCTGTAATAAATCAATTTGATCCACAATCCCATCGACATCATCTTGATCGTCATCATCTATATCATTGTCAGATGGGCTATCAGAGACTGAATTATCCACGGCGCGCCCATAAAAATTAAGCGTTCCGCCCAAATTAACATCAATCGCGCCGAGCGTGGATGTACCAAATGCAATTGTTGTTCCCCCGCCGCCTGCTGCATTAAGGGTGATTGTGCTGTCTGGGGCAATCGTGCCCAATAATGTGTTATTGCCATCATTGCTATAGACATTGTTTAAATGATCCAAGCGGTAGCTTGTACCATTTGCGCCCGTTACCACAATATGGAAATCACCGCCTTGATCAACACCGCTTTGTAAAATGCGCCCTTGAAACTGCACCACGCGATCTTGCTGGATAACCCCAGCGGCATTGGTATAACGGGTGCGCGGCGGATAGGTGATGCCATCAATTGTTTGTTCGGTTTGGTTCGTATAATAAACCGTGATTTGATCATCCTGCACACTGTAAGGGGGGACTCTTGGGTCTGGAATGGTTAAATCAACTTCGCGGTCTGCTAGCCCATCCGCGTTTAAATCCACCGCAGCAATGATATTTGCGGTGGTGGCATTGCCGTCTGTGTCCTCAATATCAGAACCATCAAAAGTATTAATGTCAATCCCATCGGTCACGCCATCTTCGTTGGTATCGACCGCCGTTCCAATCAAGGTCACCAAATCATTATGATCAACGGGCGGAATATAGCGTTTTAACGCGCCGTTGGCTTCAAAAGATATTTTCCCCAATTTAACATCTGGAAGTGGGTTGCCTGATCCATCCTTTGCAAAAATACTATCCAATGTTCCGCTACTAGCAGCATCAATATCTTCACCAATTTGTGTGAAATATGCAGCATCGGATAAGGTTCCTGTAATGTCCCAGACCATGCCTGTGGCATCGCTGTCGGTTTCCCCCGTTTTGGTAAAGGTCATGGTTAGGGTTTTAACCGACCCCAAACGATCAACAATTTGCGATGCGATTTTAAATTCAGTGCCGGTTTCGCTGGTTGCTTGTAAATTGGCTGCAAGCTCAATCTCGCTGGTGGCAATCGGCGAAATGGATTGGGTTTCAACATTCACAACATCAAAATTTGAAATCACATTGGTGGTTTCATAATTTGTATTATCATCATTGCGCTTCCAGCCCAGCAAATGATAGCCTTGGGGGGTCTGCAAATTGCCATCCTTATCGGGATAAAACTGCCCCGCTCTGGTATAAAAAACCTCGCCATTGGGTTCCCATTGCTCGGTGACGGGATTAAGCACAATATTATCGGTGACAGCAAAAAAACCATTGCCCATCACCGCCATATCGGTTGAATTGGTGGAGGATTCAAGCAAGCCCTGATCATTCACGCTTCTTAGGGCTTGGGTCATTACCCCGCCCGATGAATAGCTGGTTTTTGAAGAAGGCGCGGTGACCATATTGGCAAAAGTTGCTTGCACCTTTTTATAGCCATAAGTGTTTGAATTGGCGATATTATCCGATATCATTGCCATGGATTGACTTTGGGCAAATAATCCGCTTACCCCTGATTTTAATGCACCAAAAACGCTCATACCACCAACTCCTTATGTTAAACCAAACATTAAATTTTTTCTATGGATTTTTTAAATAAATCCAGCAGGGCCAACCCCTGTAATTTCATCCAACTGTACTTTGCGAACCCCATCAAGGGTTAGATTCGTATCACTTCCATCATAACGCACATTGGTTACCGTTCCGCGGGTTGCGGTTGTAATGCCTTCCATGGCATTTCCTTCGGTGTCATTTGCTGAAACGGTGAAATAATAATCACCAGGATCAACAATATTGCCATCATTATCGGTACCGTCCCAGCTGACATCATATTCGCCTTTGCTGCCATCAAGTTCGGCGGTAAAAATCTCTTTGCCTGTGCCGTCCTTGATGGTTAGGGTTGCCTCATCCGCGTTAAGCGGCAAATAATAGGTTAGAATTTCTTCGGCAATTTGGGTTGGGTTGCCTTCATCGTCAATATGCGATGCTTCCAATTTAAATTGATTGCCAGGCACAATCACATCAAGCCCAATATAGCTGGTTGCGCCAACTGTTTGATTTGAATTATTTGCTTCCACCAAATCTTCTAAATAGCCAGACTGCTTTACCGATTGTTCTGCTTGTGCGAACATAACAAGCTGATTGGTGAATTCCGATGAATCCATTGGCTCAAGCGGGTCTTGATTGGTCATTTGCGTGGTCAAAAGCAACAAGAATGCATCAAAATCATTGGCAAGCATGGATTGGTCATTTTCTTGGGTGACCATGGTTTCGGTTGTGTTTGCTTGCGTATAAGCCGCTTGTAAGCTGTTAAGGGTGGATGAAATTTCAGCCATGAATCTTAAAATCCCTATTTTTTATGTTTTTCAAAACAACACCCTAAAACCCATATGGATTAAGCGTGAATGTTTAAGCGCCCCTGTTGATCATAAAGTCCAATTTGCTGGGGCTGATCCTTATATAAATCTTCTATTCTGTCTGCATCCTTTGCAGATGAATTGTTACCATTACCATTATCAGATAGGTTCTGCTGATTTGAAGAGGAGTCATTCTGACCTTGAAGATTGAAGCTTAAATCACCTGATTGTGCTTCCAAGCCACTGTCTTGCAATAATTGTACCAATTGCTTGGTGTCTTGTTTAAATATTTCCAAAGTCTCGACTTTTTCAAACATTAGCTGGGCTTTCAGCTTGCCATCACGGTTTGATTCCATCTTAATTTGAATGGAGCCAAGTTCGGATGGGTTAAGCTTGATGCTAACTTCATCATTACCTTGCGCTGCACCACGGCGCATCCCGCTTACCACCTGTTCGCCCAGCACTTGGATGGGATTTTGAAAGCGTTGCCCTTGGGTTAGGTTATTTTGCTGTTGATTATTGGCAGAAACCGAACCGCTTGATTGGGATTGCGCAGATAAGGCGGTAAGTTCCCCGCCAGAAAATCCGCCGCCCGCACCGCTGGAAGCTGCGCTTGAAAGCGGGGCAGCCACTTTTGCAGCGGATTCAAAGCCTGTGCGGTCCATGCCGCGAAAGCGCGGTTCATCCATTGGGTTTTGAATCCTATCGGATAGGGGATTCTGAATCCGATCAGATAGGGGATTTTGCATTTGCGCATCAGCATCAAGGTTGAAATTTTGCGTCATCGGTGCAGTGGTCGCTGGGCTGTTTAGCGTTGGTTTGGGCGGAGCGGATTGCGTTCCTGCTGCATTTTGTTGCGCTTGCCCATTTTGCCCAGCATTTCCGCCCGTTTGCTGACCCGCAGATGAATTTACCTGTGCTTTAGCCTGCTTAGCACCAACAGCAGCAGCGGTTACAGGGCGAAATGCGGTTTCTTGCACACGGCTTTGAACTGCAATCTCACCATCCATAGAGGCAATATTATCCGCGATTTGATCGCTTAGCGTCATGCCATCTTGCATTTGATCCAGCATGGCTGAATCTTGCGCCATATCGCTCTCAAATTGCGTTTGCCCAGCTTGATCGGCGGCTTGATCGGCGGTTTGATCCACCGCTTGATCCACCGTGACGGGATCATTATTTTGATTTTCTTGTGCCAGTGGCTTATTGGATGTTTCTGTGTCAGTTTGCGCCGCTTGTGCGTTTTCTTCTGCGCCAGCATTTTCACCCTGCATCTTTGTTTCAAGCGGCTGATCAGGGGTTAAGTCAAGATCGCCAATTTCAGCAAGATCATTGCTGTTTATTTCAACCTGTTCGGCTTGCGCGTCGGATGATTCGGGGGCAAGCGTATCTGAATTGCTTTCAAGCGGCATATCCAAAAGCATATCGCCTTCTTGCAGCGCGCCTGTTTCTTGCGTTGCAGAATCGCCAGTTGCTGATTTTGTAAGGGCGGCTTGGGCGGTTTGGGCTGTTGCCAGATCGGCATCACTGATCGCAGCATCAGCAGAGGATGCCGCCATATTTTGGGCGGATTGCGCCGTATTTGTAAGCGTTTGCGCGTTATTTTGCTTTACCGCTTCGCCAGTTGCATTGGCAGGATTAAGCGCAGCATCATCTGTTTGTACCATATTTTGAGCCTGCGCTGCATTTTGTTGATTTGCAGATATGGATGAAGCTGCCTGATTATTTGTGGCTTGATTGCTTGCATTGCTGGCAGAAGATTGCGCCGCTGCGATATTTGCGGCTGCATTATTGAGGGTTGCAGCATTGCTTGATATGGCTGAATTGGCTTGCTGCGCATTAGGGTTCTGCGCGGTTTGTGCTTTGGCATTCCCGTTTGCTGCCGCGCCATCTTGCGCCCCATTATTCAAGGCTTGGTTTCCTGTTGTTTTTGCATTTAAAATCGCTGCGCCATCATCGGCTTGATTGCCAGATAATGCGCTGCCTGATAGATTTGCAGTGGTTTGACCATCATTAGAATTGACAATTGGAGCGATGATTGGGCTTGCCTGATTTTGCTGTTGGCGTTGATCTGATTGCGGGTTCACATTTTGATTTTCATCGCCGCCTTTGGCGTGCGAATCCTGTTCATGGTCTTTATGATCATCGGCGCTTTGGTGATGATCGGATGAATCCCCAGCTTGATCATGCTCAGGGCGATCATTATCGGTGTGATCACTGTCAGGGCGATCATGGTCATTCCCCTGTGCTTCGCGCTGTGCTTCGCGGGAATCATCAACGCGTTCCTTGGGGGCGCTTTGATCGCGATCATCAATTTTTGGCTTTGATTCGCGTGGTTCTGCGGGTTGATAATCATTAAATTTCAAGGCATCATCATGCTTGGTATCAGGCGTTGCTATAAATGAATTATAATCAAAATCGGATCCAATATTGGCGCTGCCTCCCATGCGAAAAGACTGTGTTGCTGCTTGAAAGCGTTGTTCAAGCATTTGTGTGCTTTCATTTGAATCTGTCTGTGTTTGTTTGATTAAGGACGCAAAATCCTTATTGAGGGATTGTGAGGAATCGCTGCCATCTTGATTAATCAACTGCCATGCCGATTGTGCGGAATGTTTTAACATCGCATTTGATGATTTATCTGCCGCCAATAGAGCCGAGCTGCCAAGCGTCATTTTTGAATCCAACATATATAACCCCATATAAATATAAATATTTGATTGTTTCCTGATGAATATTAGCAATATTCACGCCAATTACTTAAAAATTGTTTAAAATCAAATAGATAATATTTATTTATGTTTGGAAAACATTGCAGGCTGCGGCATGGCTTTGGGGATGAATTTGCTTGAAAATACAGATTCTTTTGCAAATAGCGGCGCATAAAGCCGCTTTTCGGCTTCGACAATTAACACCCCACCAAATTGCGGTGTGATTAGGCTGCCCGCCCGCTCAATAGCAGGGGCAAGCCGTAATAATGCCGAATTTTGAACGGGCGGCATATAAAGCGCGCGATCAATATGGGTAATTTCAAATTTTTCAAGCGCAAGCAAGCGCCGTAATTGCTGGCGGTTAAAGGGCTGACCATCGCCAAATGGGGTTTTATCATTGCGCGCCCAAAAACCGCGCCTTGATGGGACAATCAGCGTGATTTTGCCATCTTTTTTTAATATCCGCCAAACTTCTTGCAGGAATTTTCGGCGATGATTGACATATTCCAGGCTGTGAATCAGCAATAAGCGATCAAAGGCGTTATTATCAAAGGGCAGAATGTCATCCTTGACCATTAACGCGCTGTTTTTTGGGGGATTATCTTTGATCTTGCTGGGGGTAAAATGCTGCTTGGGCTGATCTTCAAGCAGCATAATGATTGTGCGCGCTGCATTGTTTAATGCTGGAATTTGTAAATAAGGCAACACATAGCCAATCGCCCCAAATTCAGTTTCCTTGGTAAATTTCCACCCCGTTTTTTGCCAATTTTCTTGAATTTTGGCAAGGATCAGGTCGCGGGCAAGCATGCCCCATGGCTGACGGTAAAATTCGTGATGCAAATTAAAATCATGAACCATCTTAATTAAAGATTTAGGTCATTTAGGGGGTAAATTCAAATTAAAAACATAAAAAAAGCTGCCTTTAAATAAATAAAGGCAGCTTTTGGCATTTTTTAAAAAAATGAACCTTAATTAACCAGATCTTTTAAGGTTTTGCCTGGTTTGAATTTAGGCTGATTTGAAGCTGGAATGGTCATTGGCTCTCTGGTGCGTGGGTTATGACCTGTTGTTGCTTTACGATGCGCAACGGCAAAAGTGCCAAAGCCGACAAGGCGCACTTCGTCTTTTTTCGCAAGGCTGCCTGAAATAACATCAAATACCGCATTAACGGCTTTGGTGGAATCGGCTTTGGTTAAGCCAGCTTGGTCTGCAACAGCATTAATAAGTTCTTGTTTGTTCACTGAAAAGCACTCCTATAAATGTGAAAAAATTAAAAATTCTATGCTAAGATTACTGAATGGCAATAAATTAAAATTCAGCATTAATCATCCGTAACGAAAATAGACTTAAAACAAAATCCATCAATGCGTCAAGGGGATAAAATTAAACCGCGCCTTTTTTTATGAAATTTGAGGGATTTACAGGCATATTTTGAAATTTATAGCATATCCTAGCCAAAATCGCGCATATAATGGGTGGGCATGGCATGATTTTTAGTTGCAAGGGCTGCGACTGATTCGCCAGAGGGTGAGTTTGATAATTCTTGATGGTGAATGCCGCTGGTAATTAAAATCGAATCAATGCCAGCATGATTTGCCCCTTGAATATCATGGTGAAGTGAATCGCCAACCGCAATCGCACGGTCTAGGGATCCAAATTGCTGGGAAATCACCTTATAAAGCCATGGATCAGGCTTGCCATGCCAGCGCACATTGCCGCCCATCTGTTCGTAAATTTCGGCAATCGCCCCAGGGCAAGGCACCAAATGCCCCGATGGGGTAACCGTTACCTTATCGGAATTGACGCAAATCATTGGCAAATCATGGGCAAGGGCAAGCTTTAACCTTGAATGATAATGATTAAGGTTTAAATTATCAAGCCCAGCACATAGGATAAAATCAGCATCTTCGATTGCATGCACCCGTTGATAAGAAAGGGTTTCAATCACTTCATGCTCTTGCTCGTTCCATGCAAAAATATAATATTTATTGCCAAGATTTTCATAAAAAGGCTCGTTCTTATGCTGCAAACATTGATAGACATGTTCGCCAGAGGTCAGCATAAAATCATATAAATCCTTGGGAATGCCAATTTGTGCCATCCGTTTAATCGCATCGCTTGCAGGCTTTCCAGAATTTGACAAGATGGCGACTTGCTTATTGCGGGATTTTAATAGGGATAAAGCGTTCAAGCTATCCCCGATGATATCAACCCCATTATGAAGCACCCCCCATTGATCCAGAATAAATAAATCATAATCATCAATAATTTGTGAAATTGAATTTAATTGAATTGGCATTTTACCCTCCGTTAATCATAAGCCATCATCAGCAGCATGATTTTAAAATTAGCTGGTTTTACCGCGTGTTTTGGGTTAAGCCAAGAATAAACAAAAAACAAATAAGAATAATGGTATAAGTGAATGCAAACGGATCAACATAAATTTTGCTTTATTGCGGTAATCGGACCAACCAATGCAGGAAAATCAACTCTGGTAAATGCGCTGGTTGGGGCAAAGGTTTCAATCGTTACCCCGCGCCAGCAAACCACGCGCAACCGTATTTTGGGCATTTTTATTAAGGATCATGCGCAAATTGCACTGATTGATACGCCTGGCATTTTTGCCCCAAAACGCAGACTTGATCGCGCCATGGTAAGGGCTGCATGGGATGGCGCGCAAGATGCTGATCGTGTCATGCTGGTAATTGATGCGAATAAGGGCGTGACTGCTCAACTGGACGAGATTTTAAACAAGCTTAAAACCATGTCCCACCGCAAGCTTTATCTGGCTTTAAACAAGATTGATTTAATCCCGCATCAAAAATTATTAAGCTTGGTGGATACGCTAAATAAGATCGTGCCATTCGAAGAAAGCTTTTTAATTAGCGCACTAAAAGGCGATGGCTTGGAAAATATGGCAAAAAACCTAGCCAGCACCGCGCCCTTAAGCCCGTGGATGTTTGATGAAGATCAGCTATCGGACTTGCCAGAACGGTTGCTGGTGGCGGAGATTACCCGCGAGCGGCTATTTTTAAGGCTTCATGACGAGCTTCCCTATGCCATGACGGTGGAAACTGATTTATGGGAATCGCGTAAAGATGGCAGCGTGTTAATCAATCAAACCATTTATGTCACCAAAGAAACCCATCGCAGCATTGTGCTTGGCAAAAGCGGGCAGCAAATTAAGGAAATTGGGCAAGCGTCGCGCCATGAAATGGGCTTGATTTTGGATCGCAAAGTGCATTTAAAATTATTCGTGAAATTGCGCGAGAAATGGCAAGAAGACCCCAACCGTTACCGCGTGTGGAATTTGGATTTCAATCTTGATTAGCCGCGATATAGGCTTTTGCTAGCCTGATATAATCATCAAGGCTAAGCGTTTCGGCGCGGCAAGTGCCATCAATATCGGCTTGATCCAGCAGCAGCTTGGGATCACAATCCAAAGTTTTCAAGGCAGCACGCAGCATTTTGCGGCGCTGTCCAAAGGCTGCTTTGCTGACCCTTTGCACCGCCTTTAACAGCGGTAAATCTTTGGCGCCCCGATGCGGGCTTATCCTGATTACCGCGCTATTTACCTTTGGCGGCGGGGTAAATGCGCTTGGGGGCAGGGTGAATATAATCTCGCAATCCGCAACCATTGCACATAATACGGCAAGCCTGCCATAATGGGCTGAATTTGGCGGGGCGATGATCCGCTGTGCAACTTCGGCTTGAACCATCACAACCATGGTTTCAATTTGATCTTCGTCAATCAGCCAATTTACAATCAGCTCGGTTGCAATATTATACGGCAAATTCGCAATAATCCGATAAGGGGGCGCGGCAATTTGATCAAGGCTAAGCCGAAGCGCATCGGCTTCAATGATGGATAATTTACCTGTGCTAAGCTTTTGAATATCACTTAGGGGCGGCAGGAATCGTTTGTCCTTTTCCACCACCGATAAATGCTGCGCGCCTGATTGTAACAAGGCGCGGGTAAGCCCGCCAGGTCCAGGTCCAATTTCAATGATGCTGGCAGCATCAAGCGGCGCACCTGCGCGGGCAATGCGGTTCATAATAACAGGGTCGGTTAGGAAATGCTGCCCAAGCTTGTGTTTTGCCCATAAATCATATTGACGAATCGTATCGCCAAGGCTGGGAAGTTGGCTTAGATCAATCATGGGCGCGCCTGATTTTCTGTGAAGATCCGTGATTGATCATGCATTTGGCGCGCCATCATCAGCGCTTGCAATAATGAAGTTGCATTGCCTTTACCCGTTCCTGCAAGCGTTAATGCCGTGCCGTGATCTGGCGATGTTCGAATGAAGGGAAGCCCAAATGTAATATTGACCCCGCCATAAAAATCCAAGGTTTTAAGCGGGATCAAGGCTTGATCATGGTAAGCACAAAGCACCGCATCATAATGCATTCTTGCTTGATCGTGAAATAGGCTATCTGCGGAAAAAGGGCCAAGTGCATGAATGCCATTGGCGTTTAGCTTTTTAAGAAGGGGGCGCAGCATATCTTGTTCCTCGCTTCCAAGCCGCCCTTCTTCGCCTGCATGGGGATTTATGCCTGCAAATGCCAAAACAGGCTGATCAATGCCAAAATATTGATGGAGAGATTGCGCGATGATCTGCGTGATCCTGTATAAATCCTTCTTTTTTAAGTCATCCAAAACCGCTTTTAATGGCACATGAACAGATAATGGCACAACCCTTAATACAGGATCAATGCCATGGGTTGCCAGCATCATAATCGGGTGATCCGCCCCCGATAATTTTCCAATGAAATCCGTATGCCCCTTATGGGCAAAGCCTGTTTCCATTAAAATGGCTTTATGAATGGGCAGGGTTACCATCGCAGAAATTTTTTGCTGCATGGCAAGCGCAACGCTGGTTTCAATCGCTTCCAAGATCGCAGGATTGTTGTTTTGATCCAGCAATCCGCAGCAATCAGGCGTAATCTTATGGCGAAGCGGCAAGATTTGCAGCGCATGTGCGTTTAAGGGATCGCATTGGTCAAGCGTTTCAAGGATTGATAAAGCGGGCTGTAATTTCAAACGCGAAGCGCGCTGTTTAAGATGATCTGGATCACCTATATAGACGCAATTTTTAAATAAAGATGGATCATTATCCAGCAGCATTAGCAATAAATCAATGCCAATTCCCGCAGGCTCGCCCATCGTAATTGCAATCGGTGGGGGCGCGTTTGGTGGCGGCGTAACAGAAGAATGTTGGTTTTTTGTCATTTAAAGGCGAATATCAATATAGGCGGCGCGGCGCAAATTGCGCAGCTGCTTACGCTCAAGCACTTCTGCCTTTTGATTGCCAAGCTGGTTTTTAATCGCAAGACGCTGTGCGCGTATTTCTGCTGACATATCCGCAGATTTTACCGAACGCTTGCATAATCCATGAATGAAATAACCATCATTAATTTGCTGGGGCGGGGCGGCTTGATTAACCGCAAGCCCTTGAATGATGGATTTAATCGGCTCGCGCAACTCATCTTGGTTAAAATCATTAATTCTAGCAAGGGTTATTTTTTTGCCCTGCGCGTGCAGCTCTTTTACTGCTGCTTCAAGCTGATCACAAATATTGCCGCCATCTTCAACATCATCATTTGCTGGCTGGGATAGGCGATCAAATAAGGCGTTGGTTTCCATTTCTGCGTCTGCGCCGCTAATTTTCAACTGAAGCGCGGAAATTTCAGTAACAGATTCAGGGGCGGCTGCTGGCTGCTCAATCGCAAGCAATTTAAAAATATAATGACCAGGCCCCGCGCTTACCACCGCGCTTATTTGGTTGATTGTAAGCTTTCTTATCGTATTTGCGATTTCAATGTCCAGCTGTTCCAAGATGATAAGACCTGTATCGCCGCCATTTACGGCGGTTGGTGATTGCGAAAAAGCCCGCGCAAAGGCAGCAAAATCAGCGCCTGCTACGAGTTCACGGTGAATGCCGTTGATGCTATTTACAGCATCTTGATCATCATTTGCTAAAAATATTTCTTGCACTCTATATTTGGGAAGATTGCGCAAGGCATCTTGCTGCGCAAGAATATCATCAATTTCATCGTCGGTAACATCAATTTCGCGCGAGGCGGTGCGCCGCATATAAGCACGCCATAGCAGATTATTTTCAAGTTGGGCGCGAAGCGATTGTTCCAAAATGCCATTGGCAGCAAGCAAATTGCGCAATCCCTTAACATCCATATTATTTTGCCGCCCAACCTCAATAAAGGCATCAAATACGGCTTTATCTGTGATGCTAAGCCCAAGCTTTTTGCTGGCTTGCAGTTTTAAGGTTTCATCAATTAGCCCGCGCAATACTTGCGGGGCAAGCTGCTGCATGGTTTCTATGTTAATCGTTGCGCCCCCTGCAACCGCAGCAATTCTGATGCGTTGTTCAAGGTCAAGCACCGATATAACATCATCATTGACAACGGCTGCAACCCGCATTTGCGCGGATGCAGGGGCGTGAAGGCAAAGGATGGCAATCATCAATAAGATTATAAGGGGTGAAACTATAAAAGCGCGCTTTTGCAAATTATTCTTCTTCGGTTCGGGTGGAAATTGGAGCGGATTGAAAGCTGCCAACCGTTTTAAAGGTAAGGGAGAACATAACAGCTTGCTCATCTTGTTCATCTTCATAATATTTATTGGATAGGTTGCTTGTGAAAATAAAACATTCATCTTCATAAATAAGCCCAAGCGTGTTAGAAATTGATCGATCCTCATACATATCAAAGCTGCTTGTTGCGGATGCTTTCCATCTATCATTAAGCTGGCTTGATAGCGACCCGTGAACGCGTTCATAATTATTGCTATTTGTTGATATCTGCTTATTCACATAGCTATAGCCGCCTGAAACTCTAAAAGCGGGGCTGCCTAAATTAAAATTTAACTCATTCTTTAAAATGGATTGATCTTCAGAAGATAAGTTAAAGCGGTAATAATAATCGCCAAAATTATCAAGGTTTAAATTTACCCGACCAACAATTTGATCATCACTTGCGTTAATGCCCAATTCTTCATCAAGCACATTATCCTCTGCAAGTTCAAAGCTTTGCCCAGCAAAGGCTTGGATTTTCTTGCCATCCTTGAAAAAATGCGAGAAATTACCGCCAACAACAAGCCTTGATCCTTCTTCAATACGGTCAAGGCCAGGGATGCGATCCATGCTCATCAAATTGCTATCATCATTTTCAAATAAGGAGCTGTCTGTATTGCCAATGGCTTTATCATTGCCTGCATCATTGGGGGCAATGAACAGTGCCATGACGGGTTCCGCCACTTGATTGCCATAATCGGTTTGGCGCATAAAGGGATAGCGCACATCAATATTTGCACGCGGAACCAAGCGATGCGCGCTGCCATCCTTGTAATGATCGCTGCTTTCAAGCCCTTCTTCTGTGAAATCCGTATGATATAAATCACCGCGCAGATTAACCTCGCTGGTGGTCATAATGCCTTTTGGCAATAATAAGGGAAGCGTGTATTTTCCTTCCAGATTAAGCCGCTGCCCCGATTCAATGATGCTGCTTTTTCCATATTGCCTCAGCCCCGCCATATAGTTAAACCGCCCGCCAATCGCATCGGCATCACTAACCCCATGATAGCTTAATTCGGGTAAAATAACAGGATGATCCGTTTCATCGCCCGTATCCAATTCTTGATACCAAAGGGTTGAAGCATTGATGTAATTATGATTATTAAACCCCTCAAGCGTTACTTTATTATTGATCAGGCTGGATGAAAGACCAGGCCAAAGCGGATTATCGCCTAAAAATTCGCGGTCATTGGTTGCCCCAACATCAAAATGACTGCGCCACTGGGGATTAAAGTTTATTTCCCCCTTGACATGGGCAAAACCAATCGGACCTGATTGATCCTTGTCATTTGTATTTGCATCATTTTGTGCCTGGCTAAGCGCGCCCTCAACAAATAAAGAACCGTTTTTAATCTGTTTTCTATATTCAAGCCCCAGCATTGCCTGTTCATTTGCATAAATCGGGGTGAAAGTTGCATCCTCATGGGCTGAAATATTCCAATAAACAGGCTGCATATAAAATAATTCACTGTTCAATGTGCCGAAGGTTGGAAATAATAATCCTGTTTTATATTTAACGCTTGGATCCGCATGGGAAAAATAAGGCGTATAGAATATGGGAACGCCTTT
>JBGCED010000076.1:0-7587 GCA_045106055.1 Alphaproteobacteria bacterium | reverse complement strand
TAATGCCCCTGTTGAAGACACAATCATTTTTTCATCAATATCAACGCCAGATAAGGGTGCAGATTCAGACCCTGTTGCGATTAAAATGCGCTTTGCCGTCAGGCTTGTGCCTTTATCCTTGCCATCTTGAATGGAAACGCTATTTGCAGCATCAATATGGGCAGCCCCCTCAAAACGGGTGATTTTATTTTTCTTAAACAGAAATTCAATGCCTTTGGTAAGATCCGCAACGATCTTATCCTTGCGCCCCAGCATTTGATCCAAATTCAGCTTTGGTTTAACCTCAATGCCGTGATTTTGAAACTCATGGGCGGCTTGATGATAAAGTTCGGATGATTGCAGCAAGGCTTTTGACGGAATGCAGCCCACATTTAAGCAAGTGCCGCCAAGGGTCGCGCGTTTGTCAATGCAAGCCGTTTTCATGCCCAGCTGCGCGGCACGGATTGCAGCGACATAGCCGCCAGGCCCTGCACCAATTACAATTAAATCAAATTGATTTTCCGCATCCATATCTTTGCCCGCCATTATGTTATTGGTTTTTGTATATATTGTTATGTTTGCCAAAAAAGCACATAAATTACAAGCTGCTTATGATTGCTTTTTGGCGCGCTCTTCTTCAACCAGCTCTTTTTTTGATAATTTTCCAATCATGGTTTTTGGAAGCTGATCCCTAAATTCAATTTGGCTTGGAAGCTCTATGGTGGATAGATAGGCCTTTAAGAAATCCTTTAACGCATCGGCATCAACGGCTTGATGCCCCGCTTTCTTTTTGACAAATGCCTTTGGTGCTTGCCCGCGCTGCGGATCATCAATGCCAATCACGATGACTTCTGCGACGGCTTCATGCTTATAAAGCGCATCTTCGACATTGCGCGGATAGACATTAAAGCCATTCACCAAAATAAGGTCTTTTAAACGGTCGGTAATGTAAATATAGCCATCTTCATCCATATAGCCAATATCGCCTGTGTGAAACCAGCCATCTATGATCGCCTTTGCGGTTGCTTCTTGTTGATTGAAATAGCCCAGCATGATCTGGGGGCCTGCGGCGCAAATTTCCCCGCGCTCGCCTTGCTTCATTTCATCATAAGGGCTTTCTGGGTTGCGAATGGATATTTTCGTATCCTTTAACGCAGGGCCAATTGAGCCTTCGCGGTAATGATCGGTTTGGGGGTGAACCGCCAGCACGGGCGAGGTTTCGGATAGCCCATATCCCTCGATTAAGCCAACCCCTGTTAATGCTTTAAATTGCTGGCGCAGTGTGATCGGCAGCGGTGCGCCCCCTGAAATGCAAAAGCGAAGGCTGGTCAAATCATGTTTTTTTGTCTCAGGCGCGCTGACAATCGCATTAAACAGGCTTGGAACGCCTGGAAACACCGTAATTTTATGCTGATCAATCATTTTTAAGCAGGGTTTTAATTCAAAACGCGGCATTAAATATAGCCGCCCGCCCGTGGCGATGCTTAAATGCATTAAGGCGGTCATGGCAAAAATGTGAAATAGTGGCAGGATGCATAAAAATCGTTCTTGCCCAAGCTGGATATTATCCAAGCGATTCAGCACTTGATGGACATTATGGGTGATGTTAAAATGGCTTAACATTGCGCCTTTTGATAATCCCGTTGTGCCGCCTGTATATTGCAGCACCGCCAGCTGATTGGGCGCAACCACCCGCCTTGACACTTTGTGATTTTTGGCTTTTTCTTTTAAATCATCCAGCAATGCAATGCGCGGATCATCAATTTTTTTGGTGCGCTCTTTCGCCTTTACCAATTTAAATAAAACCGATTTTACAGGCGGTAAGATTTGATCAAAGGGGCATAGGATGATCTTTTCAAGCCCGCTATGATCCAGCAGCGGAAATAATTTATCGGTAATTAATTTTAAATCTGTGGTCAGCATTAAATGCGTTTGGGAATCATTGATTTGATGGGTCAATTCATAAGGCGTATAAAGCGGGTTGAAATTCACCACAACCCCGCCTGCTTTTAAAATCCCAAAATAGCCAATGACACTGTAAGGGGTATTGGGAAGGCAAAGCCCAACATGATCCCCCGCCTTTACCCCTTGGGCTTGAAGGCATGCTGCCATTTCATCAACTGCCGCGCCCAATTCGGCATAGCTCAGGCTCTTGCCTTGAAAATCAAGTGCCATCAAATCGCCGTATTTTGCAACCGATTGATCCAGCATTTCAATCAGATCATGGTAATTTACGATCAGCGACATGGTATTCTCCTTAGTTTTTTTAAGTTTAACCCAGCAAGCTTGATAATTTAAGCGCGTGCTTCAAGTCCCCTTTTACTTTCAGCTTCCCCATACTATATGCCATCATCGGGTTTAGCTGCTTATCCAGCAATTTCTTGAAATTTGCACCAGATATAGTAATGATGCAGGGAACGCCATCATCGTCTTTATCCGCTTCTATTGCGCCATCCTCATCCTGTTTCAATATTTGTTCAATATTGCCCGCATCCAGCAAATAGGCTATATCGTCAATTATAAGCCCAATTTTAATCTGCGGAATAAGGTCATGCTTTGCTTCCAGAGCAGAAAATTTTTGATTGCAATAATCAATCAAATCTGTGTGTTCTTCGTCAAGATGTGCCATAATATATCGTTTAAAGTCCAAAAATTGAGTATTTTAAGCCTATATCATACAATAAATTAATGATTTGTAAAATTAATGATGCTAACCTTATGAAAATATTACTGATTAGTGCAACCAGAATCGGCGATGCCGTTTTATCATCTGTGCTTTATGATGCAATTAAGATGGAATTTGATTTAAAACAAGATCGCGATGAAATTCATTTGGCGGTGGGCGATCTGGTGGTGGATTATTTTAAACCCTTTCCCTTAATTAAGGCGATTTATCCCATCAAAAAACGCCGCCATCATTGGCATTGGGCAGTGTTATTTAAGCGCGTAAAGCACATAAGATGGGATTATATCATTGATTTAAGAGGGTCAATGCTTGCCCCCATGCTGCAATTATATCAGCGGCGCAGAATTAAAACGCTTCGGCTTGGCAAATATCAAACGGACACCCATCAATGTGATCATTTGCTGGGGCTATTTCCAGCCTATAAAGCAAATCATCAGGTTAAAAACCTGCCCTTTTTTACAGATGAACAGGCGAATCGCTGCATTCTTAACATGATGGCAGCACGCCAGCTTGATCAAGATGGCTTTATTGTGTTTGGGCTTGGTGCAAATTGGAAGGGTAAAATTTGGCCGCTATCCCATTTTGTTGAATTGGCGCAGCGGCTGAATCGTCCCAATTTGCCTATTATTCTGTTGGGGGATCACGCGGATAATGATTTGGCGCAAGGCTTTAACGATCAGCTTCCCCAGCAGAAAATCATTAATCTTTGCGGTAAGCTTAACTTAAATCAAGCGTTAAGCCTATTGTCAAAATCCGCCTTGTTTGTCGGCAATGATTCAGGTCTGATGCATATTGCAGCTGCCAGCGGCACACGCGTCATTGGGTTGTTTGGCCCGTCAAAAATCAAGCGTTATCACCCTTTTGGTGAAAAATGCAGCGGGGTTTGCTCCGCCATTCCCTATGATGCGTTAATGCAGCAGGTGACCCCAAACCGTGATGTGCAGCCAAGCCTGATGGCAGCGCTTGGCGTTGATGCCGTTTTGGAAAGGGTGAAAGAAATCCATGAGCCAAGCATATGGGGTTGACTATGCCAAGCATATGGGATTGACTATTATGGCGCAATAAATTAAATTGAATTTGAAGTTAGAGTTTGCTGCATTTTGCGCATCAACAAATCATTCCATCAACAAATAATTCAAATGGGTTGAATTTTATGATTAACGACCGTGATTCTTTGGAAGGGCTTAAATCCTTACTGCACGATAAATTTACATCAAAGATAATGCCCGTTTGTGATCTGATCGCGGATGAGCTTGAGATTGAACTTGCCGCAGATGGTTTTTATCGCAATATAAAATTGCTGCATGACCAAGCGCAATTTATGTTTGAACAATTAACCGATATTACGGTGGTGGATTGGCCGCAGCGCAGCCCGCGCTTTTGCGTTGTTTATCATCTATTATCCTTTTCAATGCATAATCGCTTGCGGATTAAGGTGTGGGTGGATGATGGGCAAGCCTTGCCGTCCATCATTGATTTATGGCCTGCTGCAAATTGGTATGAGCGCGAAGCGTGGGATATGTATGGCATTCCATTTGAAAATCACCCTGATTTGCGCCGTATTCTAACCGATTATGGCTTTGAAGGTCACCCGCAGCGCAAGGATTTTCCCTTAACAGGTCATGTGGAAATGCGTTATGATCTGGCAAGCGGAAAATGCATATATGAACCTGTCAGCCTTAATCAAGATTTTCGCAGTTTTGACTTTGAAAGCCCATGGCAGGGCTTGACCAAGAAACACGCAGAAGAAGCGCTTTTGCAAGCCGATCAGGCTTTGGCGGATGCAAGCCGCGATTCCAATCGTGATGAGGGGAAAAAATGAGCATATCTACCAGTTTGAAAAACCAACATAATGACGATCCTACGACCCGCAATTTGACGGTTAATTTTGGGCCGCAACATCCTGCTGCCCACGGGGTGCTTAGGATGATTACCGAAATGGATGGCGAAGTGATCGAGCGGCTTGATCCGCATATTGGGCTATTGCATCGCGGCACCGAAAAACTGATTGAATATAAAACCTATTTGCAAGCGATTCCCTATTTTGATCGTTTGGATTATGTTGCCCCCCTTTGCCAAGAACATGCCTTTGTGCTGGCAGCCGAAGAATTGCTTGGCATTAAAGCGCCCTTGCGCGGGCAGTATATTCGGGTGCTATTTGCGGAAATATCGCGGGTTTTAAATCATTTGTTAAATGTGCCTGCCTATGCGCTGGATATTGGGGCGATGACCCCGATGCTATGGGCATTTGAAGAGCGCGAAAAATTAATGGAATTTCAAGAAGCCGTATGCGGGGCAAGGCTGCATGCCGCCTATTACCGTGTTGGCGGCGTGCATCAGGATATGCCCGATGGGCTTGCAGAAAAAATTCTAGCATGGGCAGATGCGTTTCCTAAAATCATTGATGAAATGGAAAGCTTGCTGACTGAAAACCGCATCTTTAAACAGCGATCGGTGGATATTGGCGTGATCAGCAAAGAAGATGCGATGGCGTGGGGCATGTCAGGCCCTGTGCTGCGCGCATCTGGTGTTGTATGGGATTTGCGTAAAAAACAGCCTTATGATGTCTATGATCGCATGGAATTTGATGTGCCTGTTGGCAAGCATGGCGATTGCTATAGCCGTTATTTGGTGCGGGTCGCCGAAATGCGGCAATCGCTTAGGATCATTAAGCAATGTGTTAATGATATGCCAGCGGGGCTTGTTATGTCGGATGATGGGCGTGTTGCCCCGCCGCGCCGTGCCGATATGAAGCAATCGATGGAGGGGATGATCAATCATTTCAAATATTACACCGAAGGGGTGCGCGTGCCAGCGGGTAATATTTACCGCGCGGTTGAAGCCCCCAAGGGTGAATTTGGGGTTTATTTGGTTGCAGATGGATCGTCGCGCCCATGGCGTTGCCGCATTCGCGCCCCAGGATTTCCGCATTTACAAGCAATGGATCATGTGTCACGCGGGCATATGCTGGCGGATACAGTGGCGATTTTGGGTTCTTTTGACATTGTGTTTGGTGAAATTGATCGATGAGCGTTGGGAAAGATAAAAGCATGAGTTTTGAATTTACAGGCGATTATTTGGTGGAAGCCAAGCGCAATATTGCAAAATATCCAGACGGCCGCCAGCAATCGGCGGTGCTTGCCTTGTTGTTTCTGGCGCAGCAGCAAAATCATGCGGGCGGCAATCATGTCACCGAAGAAGCAATGCGCACCATATCTCAAATGCTGGAAATGCCCTATATTCGGGTGATGGAGGTCGCGACTTTCTTTACGCAGATTAATCTAAGCCCGATTGGTAAATATCATTTGCAATTATGCGGCACAACGCCGTGCATGTTAAGGGGCGCAGAAGCCATCAAGCAAAAAATCATGGATAAGCTTGATATTGATGATGGGGAAACCAGCGCGGATGGTATGTTTACCTTGACCGAAGTTGAATGTTTGGGCGCATGCTGCAATGCCCCGATGGTGCAGATTAATGATGATTATTTCGAAGATTTAACCCCTGAAATCATGGAAGCCTTGCTTGATAAATTGGCTGCGGGCGATGCCGTCACCCCCGGCCCACAAAACAGCCGAAAATACAGCGAACCCCAATCGGGACAAAAAACATTGCTTGCTGCAAAACCATAGAAAATTAGGTGTGATAAGATGAGTTTTAAGCCCTTACAGGATCAAGATCGGATTTTTAAGAATCTTTACGGTGCGCAAAGCTGGAATTTGGCAGCTGCAAAAAAGCGCGGATTATGGGATAAAACGGCGGATTTAATCGCGCTTGGGCGTGATAAAATCATTGCTGAGATGAAAGATTCTGGACTGCGCGGGCGCGGCGGCGCGGGCTTTCCAACGGGGCTTAAATGGTCATTCATGCCCAAGGAAAATACAGGGAAGCCCCATTATTTGGTGGTGAATGCCGATGAGTCCGAACCTGGCACTTGCAAGGATCGCGAAATTATGCGCCATGATCCCCATATGCTGCTGGAAGGGTGCTTGGTCGCAGGGTTCGCGATGGGCGCAACCGCTTGCTATATCTATATTCGCGGGGAATATCGCCATGAATATCATATTTTGGAAAAAGCAGTGGCGGAAGCCTATGAAGCGGGGCTGCTGGGTAAAAATGCGTGCGGATCAGGCTTTGATTTTGAATTATTTATTCATCATGGGGCGGGGGCATATATTTGCGGCGAAGAAACCGCGCTGATTGAAAGCCTTGAAGGGAAAAAAGGTCAGCCGCGCCTAAAGCCGCCTTTTCCTGCGATGTGCGGGCTTTATGGCTGCCCATCCACCGTCAATAATGTTGAATCCATCGCGGTTGCACCCACCATTTTACGGCGCGGGGCTGCATGGTTTTCAAGCTTTGGTCGGCAAAATAATGCTGGCACAAAATTATTTTGCATCTCTGGTCATGTCAACACGCCATGCAATGTAGAAGAGGCGATGTCTATCCCGTTAAAAGAATTGCTGGAACGCCATTGCGGCGGGGTCATGGGCGGATGGGATAATTTAAAAGCGGTGATTCCAGGGGGATCTTCTGTGCCATTATTGCCAAAATCAACTTGCGATACAGTATTGATGGATTTTGATGCGCTGAAAGAAGTTAAATCAGGGCTTGGAACGGCTGCGGTGATTGTGATGGATCAATCCACCGATGTGATTAAGGCAATCGCGCGGCTTAGCTATTTTTACAAGCATGAATCTTGCGGGCAATGCACCCCTTGCCGCGAGGGAACGGCGTGGATGTGGAAAGTGATGGAACGCATGGTTGCGGGCAAGGCGGAAATCGAAGAAATTGACACTTTGCTGGAAGTTTCAACCCAAATTGAAGGTCATACCATCTGCGCACTTGGGGACGCTGCTGCATGGCCTATTCAAGGGCTTATCCGCCATTTTCGCGATGAAATTGAAGACCGCATCAAAAACCGC
>JBGCED010000075.1:0-7118 GCA_045106055.1 Alphaproteobacteria bacterium | reverse complement strand
GGCTAGATGCAGGTTTCAACCCAGCGATCTTTTGCAACATATTGCGGAAATTCGTCCCAAAATCCTTCAAAATCGCCAAATTGACCATAGCCATAATGACCATCAATCATTTCAATCAGCAATTTGCGGGCTTGAAAATTTTCGCCATTGCGGTTGCAGAAATACCAAACCCAAATGCCTTCATAATTTAAATCAGTTGGCACATCTGCGGGGCTTGCGCCTTTTTGGAAATCATAGAGATGATAATCCACAGGCTCTAATCCTTGTTCGCGATCATACATCACCAGCACCACAAAATCTGCATCATGTGCCATATCGGTGATTTTTGCCGAGACAAGCTGTTCCGATTGCTGGCGGTTAAGGCGCGGCAGCCGCTGATCAGCATCATTTTGAAGCCCTGATGCTAAGGGATCTGAAACGCTTTCCATCATATTCTCTCTCTAACGCGTTTTTCTGTAAACTTGTTTCAAAAAAAGCGTTCTAATTGTTTTTTACGCATTTTTATAGCTTAAAACCAGTATCTTTATAGCTTAAAACCATAGCTTAAAACCAGTGCCCAATTTTAAGCAGAATGCTCTGATTAAACATGCTTCTCTCAAACATGAATGTCCGATTCGCCTAAGGCTTGCCAAGCGAAAATAAACTCAAATAGAATGATAGTTGTGGAAATTGAGCGGGTTAGATTAAAAATGTCAAATTTACAGGGCGTTTTTAGCATATATGCCTAGATTAACGCTTGTAAAGTTTGGTTTATACATTAAATACAAATAGACTATTATTAGTCCTGTTTAAATCAATAAACCGCTTGATCATAAAATGGATGAAATTGCATGAATATATTATCTATGGATAAAACAGCCATCCGCGCTTTGAAAAGCCAAGAATCATGGCGCTATACCGATTTAAACCGTTTATTTGATGTTGATTGGGAGCTGACGGAAAATCACGCCTTGCCGATTGTTAAGCTTGATCCAGAAATTACTGATTTTATGGATAATGACCTGCTTACCCATATTGATATTATAAATGGCATTGCCGCTTTTGATTTTTCAAAGCTGCCCGATGGCGTTCATATTGAACATAAAATGGATGGTGCGCGCGCCGATGATGCCCATCCTTTGAATGCGGCTGAAAATGCTGCAATCCAGCCTGGAATTATCATTACAATCCGTGAAAACACGCATATCGCCCTGCCGCTATTGCTTAATTTTTATGGAAACGGAAATGGGCTGCCACAAAAGGGCAGCTTTGTAAGCGCGCCTGTAATCACGCTTAATGTCAAACAAGGCGCATCCTTGTCATTGGTTGAATATTGGCATGATGAAGCTTTGAAAAATGATGTTTGGACCTTGCCGCGCTTTGCCGTTAATCTTGGCGCGGGTGCAAAGCTTGATTGGTTGCGCCATTCCAACTTGCCCTCAAATCATTTCATCACGGCGCGCCAAAGCTTTAGCCTTGAAGCCAATAGCCGGCTTGATTTTAAATCGCATTTGCGCGATCAAGGATTTTTCAGGCAAGAAACTGATATTCATTTAAAAGGTGAATATGCCGAAGCGATCTTTAATGGCGCTTATATGGCAAGCAATGATGCCATGATTGAACATATTACCAACATTCATCACCACGCCCCAAACAGCAACAGTGAACAGATTTTTCACGGCATTGCCGATCAATCAGGGCAAGCAAATTTTCAAGCAAAAATCATTGTAGATCAAGGCGCGGACGGCACAAATGCCAATCAGCAGCATAAGGCCTTATTATTATCTGACAATGCACAAATTAACGCAAAACCTGCCTTGGAGATTTACGCAGATGCGGTAAAATGTGCGCATGGCTCATCGATGGGCGCGCTTGATCCGATGCAGGTTTTTTATCTGCAAACGCGCGGTATTCCCTATGATCAGGCGCGTAAAATGCTGATTGATGGATTTTTAAAAGCACCGCTAACGGCTTATGAAGATGATAAAGAATATTTAAACAATGCGCTTCATGGCTTAATGAATGAAGGGGGGGTATGATGAGTCTTGCCTTGAAACAGCCCCCATCATCTGCTTATCCGCTGGATCAAATTCGCGCGGATTTTCCCATTCTTGCGCAGCAAATTAACGGCAAGCGCTGCTGCTTTTTAGATAGCGGCGCATCGGCACAAAAGCCAACCCAAGTGCTGGATGCGATGGCAAATAGCATCCATAAAAGCTATGCCAATATCCATCGTGGCACCTATCAATTTTCACAAGATTCAACCGCACAATACGAGCAAGCCCGCCATAAAATTTTTGAATTTCTGGGGGCGCCCCGCCATGATCAGATTATCTTTGGTTATAACACCACCAGCTTAATCAATTTGGTTGCCCATTCCTATCCCAAAGCCTTTATGGAACAAGGGGACGAGATTATTATTTCCGAAATGGAACATCACGCAAATCTGGTGCCATGGTTGATTGCAGCCAAGCAGCATGGGTTTAAACTGGTGGTCTGTCCGATTGATGATCAGGGTAATTTCCTGATGGATGCATTTTTGGAGCGGCTAAATTCCAGAACAAAGCTGGTTGCGATCACCCATATATCCAATGTGCTTGGAACGATCACACCGATTGCTGAAATTGCAGAAGCAACCCACAAAGCAGGGGCGAAATTATTGGTTGATGGATCGCAGGCCGTGCAGCATGTTAAGCTTGATCTTGCGGCGATGAATCCTGATTTTTATGTGTTTACAGGGCATAAGCTTTATGGGCCGACGGGAATCGGCGTATTATATGGCAAAACTGAATTATTAGACGCAATGCCGCCTTTTCTAAGCGGCGGGGATATGATAAAACAGGTTGATTTTGACACCGTGGAATTTGCACCGCTGCCTGCAAAATTTGAAGCTGGAACGCCGCCAATTTTGGAAGCTTTTGGGCTTCACGCTGCGATTGAATATATTGAACAGATTGGAATTGCCGCGATTGCCGCCCATGAACATGATTTGCTGGAACACGCAACCTCTCAGCTGCAAGCGATTGACGGCTTGACCATTTATGGGACGGCAAAAGCAAAAGCGCCTGTGATCAGCTTTGGTCTGTCATGGGGGCATCCGCATGATGTTGCAAACATTCTTGATATGCAGGGAATTTGCGTGCGGGCGGGGCTGCATTGCGCGCAGCCACTGCATAAACGGCTTAACATTACAGGCAGTGTGCGCGCAAGTTTTGGCTGCTATAATGGCATGGATGATGTTGATCAGCTGGTGGCGGGTCTGCATAAAGCAAAAAAACTTTTGGGTTAATGTGATAAAGGATTAGAATCATTATGGCGATTTCAAATCAAAATGAAAATAACATTCCGCAAACCGACCTTGAGGAGGAAATGGAATATGATGCCCCGCCAATGAGCATGATGCATCATCCTTATCTTGGCATGTTGGGGATGAATGAAGGCCCTGCCGCAGAAGAAGGAACAGAAGCGATTGCAGGCACTTCCCTGCCAGAAAACAGCAAAATCGCAGAGATAGAGGCGGTAATTGCCGCGCTTAAAACTGTTTTTGATCCAGAAATTCCTGTGAATATCTATGATTTGGGGCTAATTTATGAACATAAGATTGATGCGCAAGGCGATTGCGATATTTTAATGACTCTAACCGCGCCAGCCTGCCCTGTTGCAGGTGAAATGCCGCTGCAAGTCGCAAATGCGGTTGCTGCGGTTGATGGCATTGGCAAGGCAACGGTTACCTTAACTTGGTCGCCGCCTTGGGATCAAAATTTGATGAGCGAAGACGCAAAAATGGCACTTGATATTTGGTAATCCACCCACACCATATCATCTTTTAGGGAAAGTTTAAGTCAAATGATGCAAACACAAGAACAAACACAAGCACCGCCCGCCCAAAAATCAATCCTATCCTTAACCGATGCCGCGATTGAACGCATTCGCACATTGATTGACAAGGCGGATGATCCTGTAATTGGGCTTAGGGTCTCTATTTCCAGCAAGGGCTGCTCTGGTCATGGCTATGTGGTTGAATATGCCCATGATAAAAAACAATTTGAAGAAGAAATCACCGCAAATGGCATCACCCTATTGATTGATCCTGCGGCGGTGATGTTCTTGATTGGCAGCACCATTGATTATCAAGAAGATAAAATGCAAAGTGGCTTTACCTTTATCAATCCCAATGAAAAGGGACGCTGCGGGTGCGGGGAAAGCTTTAGCGTTTAAACAGGATTAAAGCGATAAACCCTTTGACCTTGGGTGGGTTTGTGATTATTTATAAGTCAATTTTTTAAATATCACATATTCATATAGGTCAATCATGCTTGATAAAATCACCGATCCCGCAAAAATGGAAGCTGAACGCTATCAGCAATGGGAAGATCAAGGGCTGTTTGTCGCAAATCAGCCTGATAATCAAGATAAGCCCCCCTTTACCATAATGATCCCGCCGCCCAATGTCACGGGCAGCTTGCATATTGGTCACGCGCTAAATAACAGCTTGCAAGATGTGCTAACCAGATGGCAGCGCATGAAAGGGCATGATTGCCTGTGGCTGCCAGGCACGGATCATGCAGGCATTGCCACCCAAATGGTGGTTGAGCGCAAGCTGGAAGCAGACGGCAAACCATCACGAAAAGAATTGGGGCGCGAGGCATTTTTAAAGCAGGTTTGGGAATGGAAAGCCCATTCTGGCGGGCAGATTATCCGTCAATTAAGGCGGCTTGGCGCATCTTGTGATTGGAGCCGCGAGCGCTTTACAATGGATGAAGGGCTTTCAAGCTGCGTTACAAAAGTATTTGTTACCCTGCATAAGCAAGGGCTGATTTACCGCGATCAAAAGCTGGTAAATTGGGATCCCGCCTTTGAAACCGCCATTTCAGATCTTGAGGTAAACCCAACCGAGATTAAGGGAAAATTATATCATATTGCCTATGATGTTGATGGGAATGAGGGTGAAAGCATTGTTGTTGCCACCACCCGCCCCGAAACCCTATTTGGTGATATGGCGGTTGCGGTTCATCCCGATGATCCGCGCTATCAACATTTAATTGGCAAATATTGCCGTTTGCCGTTAAGCGGGCGGTTAATTCCAATTCTTGCGGATGAACATGCCGATCCTGAACAAGGCTCTGGCGCGGTTAAAATCACCCCTGCCCATGATTTTAATGATTTTGAGGTTGGGCGCAGGCATAATCTAACCCTATTGAATATTTTAACGCCCAGCGCGCATCTAAATGATGAAGTGCCTGAAGCTTATCGCGGGATGGAGCGGTTTAAAGCGCGCGAAAAAACCGTTGCCGATCTTGAGGCGCAGGGTAAATTAATCAAAATCGAAGCGATCAGGCACAGTGTGCCTTATGGGGATCGCAGCGCCGTTCCGATTGAGCCTTATCTAACCGATCAATGGTATGTGGATGCGCACACGCTTGCCCAGCCCGCCATTAAGGCAGTGCGCGAGGGTAAGACCAAAATCGTTCCTGAAAATTGGAGCAAGACCTATTATAATTGGATGGAAAATATCCAGCCATGGTGCGTATCAAGGCAGCTATGGTGGGGGCATCGCATCCCGGCATGGTATGGACCTGATGGGATGGTTTTTGTTGAAGAAAATGAAGCCGCCGCCTATCAAGCGGCAGCAAAATATTATCAATCCAAGCCTGAAATCCTAGCGCTGATCGCTGAAAATAAAGGCTTAACCCGTGATGAGGATGTGCTGGATACTTGGTTTTCATCTGCATTATGGCCTTTTTCAACGCTTGGCTGGCCCCAGCAAACCGCTGATTTTGAAAAATTTTACCCCAACACAATTCTTGTGACCGCCTTTGATATTTTGTTTTTCTGGGTCGCGCGGATGATGATGATGGGCTTGCATTTTACGGGCGAAGTTCCCTTTAAAACGGTTTATGTTCATGCCTTGGTGCTGGATGCCGAGGGGAAAAAAATGTCCAAATCCAAAGGCAATGTCATTGATCCTTTGGCATCGATTGATGATTATGGCGCAGATAGCTTGCGCTTTACCCTGCTTGCCCAAGCCAGCAGCGGGCGCAATGTGCGCATATCGGATGATTTGCTTAAAAATAGCCGCAATTTCATTACAAAATTATGGAATGCCGCCCGCTTTTGTGAAATGAACGGGATTATGATTCCAACCGATTTTGATCCGCAGCAAGTCAATGACCCGCTTGGGCAATGGCTGGTTTACGAGGTTTCAAGATTGCGCCAAAAACAAGATCAGCATTTAAATGATTACCGCTTTGCGGATGCAGCAATGGCGCTTTATCACTTTATTTATGGCACTTTTTGTGATTGGCATTTGGAATTTGCAAAGCCTGTTTTTGCAAGCAGCGATGAAGCACAAGCCCAATCCATCCGCAAGGTTACGGGCTGGGCATTGGGCGAAATGCTAAAATTATTTCACCCTTTTTGTCCCTTTGTCACTGAAACCCTATGGCAGCATCTCTATGAAGATCAGGAACATAAAAAAGCTTTGGCTGTAACCGCTTGGCCAAAAGCGTTTGATGTTCCAAATTATGAAACTGCATGGCAGCATATTGACTGGATGCGCGCTTTAATCACCGCAATTCGCGGTGTGAAGGCGGAATTAAAAGTGCCTGTATCCACAAAAGTTACCTTGAATATGGGCGGCGTTTCAGCGGATATTGCGGCGTTAATTGACAGCGAATCTCAGCTGATTAAGCGGCTTGCACGGGTTGAAACCATCAGCGATCGCCCCGCAGCCGCAGAAGCTGGCACCGCGCTTTTTCAAGTTGGCACTGAAAAATTGGCGATTCCGCTGCATGGCTTAATTGATTTTGCAAAAGAGCATGCACGGCTTGAAAAAGAACGCTTGGGGCTTGAAAAAGAGCTTGAGACCATCCAAACACGGCTTAACAATCAAGGCTTTATCGCAAAAGCCCCCGAAGAAGTGATTGAAGAATTAAAAGCCCGCCTTGATGTTGGCAATGCCCGCCTAAATGATCTTAACACCGCTTTGGAAATGCTATCTTAAAGGGCGGTAATTCTGTAATTATGTTTTTCACATCTAAATATTTCAATCTGTTATCATCATAGGAGCTTTAAAATGCGATTATTACTGGCGATTATATTACCATGGGTTCAATTTTTCACAATTGGAAAGCCGATTG
>JBGCED010000074.1:0-14736 GCA_045106055.1 Alphaproteobacteria bacterium | reverse complement strand
ATGGATAGACCAATTAACGCAGAAATAAATACGGTATAGCCTTCAAAAATCATTAATTGTGGGATCAACTCATTTGAATAAGCATAATAAATCATGGCATTAATGATCAAGAACAAAATAACCACCAGCCTGAATTCTTGGGAAATTAAACGCTTATATACATATTCTTCCTGATTATCCAAAAAAGGATAATCGCGCTCCAAACCCAACCGCCGCGCCAGCCGCTTTAACCAAGATGCTTTAAGCTCTTTTTCTAAATCCGCGATCAGCTGTAAAGCAGTTGCTGTATTGTAATGATGCGTATTAAGACTATTTAAAATGAAATAGGCTTTTGCAAGCAAAGCAGGATCACCGCGCCTTAATAAGGATTCTTTCAAGCTTAACAGTTTTGAGATAATGGTAACCATGGATGGATTAATCGGCTCATGCGCGCAATGCACCAGCAAGGCTTCAAAATGCCGCCATCTTTCAATAAAGCTTAAACGGTCAAGTTCGGATGGCGAAAATTCAGGCGCGCGATACCAAAGCGGAGGATAATGCATTGCAATGTCTCCGCCCACCATGTTTGATGGCGTGTTTGATGATGATGGTGCATCCTTAACCATCATGTGCTGTTGTTCTGGCGGCGGTGCTGGGGGCTGATCTTGCATTTGACTCATGTGAAAACTCTATTTTTATTAACTTTTAAATGCTTAAATATAAAAAAATAATTTATGATGGTATTTTTTATAGAAAAATAAAGCATTTTTCAAGCAAATAATCATGCTATAGTTAAATTGAATGAAAATTGCTTTAAATATTAGCAGCTGGAGTATAAATGAATAAATTGCAGATAATGGCTTTAAGGGAACGGCGCTTGATTAGCCTGTCGGGCGAAGATCGGCGTGCATTCTTGCAAGGGCTGGTTACCAATGATGTTGAAAAATTAACAGATGAGCGCATCCTGTGGGCGGCTTATTTAACCCCGCAAGGCAGATTTCTGCATGAATTTATGCTGATTGATGATCCCAAGCAGCAGCGTATTTTAATCGATTGTGCCAATGATGATTCGATGATGGCGCTTGGCAAATCCTTGCGCAGCCATGTTTTATCTTATCAGGTGAAATTAACGATTGAATCGGATTTAGCATGCGCAATTTTGTTGAATGAAGCGGATCAAAATATAAAAAACCAAAATATAAAAAATATCGATCCATATCTGGCATTGCCTGACCCAAGGGGGCTTGGCATCAGGCTTTATGTTCAAAAGGATCAGCTTGCTCTATATGATGATCACATTGCCCGCGCAGCATTTGATTATGAACGCATTAAGGCAGCAATTCCCGCGCAAGCAATGGATTTAATCCCCGAACGGTCTTTGTTATTGGAAACAAATTTTGATATGCTGGGGGGGGTTTCTTGGGAAAAAGGATGCTATCGCGGGCAAGAGCTAACCGCGCGCACCAAATATCGCGCTTTGATTAAAAAACGGCTGATGCCCGTTCAAATTGAAGCAGGGAATTTGGAAGCGGGGCAGAAAATCCTTGACGATACAGGGCTTGAAATTGCCCATATCACAAGCGCAAGCAAGGATATTGGGCTTGCCTTAATGCCCTTTAAAGCCTTGATGCAGCATGGCATGGATCAGGTGTTTTTTACCGAAAAGGGCGCAAAATTATTGCTTTTAAAATCAATGCCATTATGGTTAAAAGAGATGATTGATCAAATGATGCAAGAACGCGTGTAATAAAAGCGGATGACTGGAATTTCAAAGATGAAGAAAATTAAATTTGGCGAAATATTTGCGCTTTTTATGGTAAGTTTACTGCTTGCGGGCTGCATGGGATTTGGAAATTCAGTGACATTTGACAATCCTGATCCAGATGCGGATATTGTTTTATCGAACGCATCGCCTTTTGATGGGGTGTGGCGCGGATCATTGTTGAAAAGCGCTGGCTCGGATCGATGCCGCACCCACCGCTTGGGGCTGCGCTTTGAAATAAAAAAACAGGTGATGATTGGCAGCGTCAAACGCGATGATCGCAGCTATTTTATGAATGGGGATATTGATGAGAATGGCAGCATCATTGAGCTTAAAATTGGCGGTTATTATGGCGGCGATGAAATTTTTCTTGAAGGCGATTTCAGCCCCGATCATATTGTTGGCACATGGCAATCAAAATTTTGTTCGGGGCAATGGTCTGCCGATCGCTTATATTAACCCAAGATGCAGCTTATTCATCTTGGCGGCGATGATGCGGATAAAATCACCGACTTTATAAAAAGCGGGGATGCCGCCTTTCCCTTGTCACTGCCGCGCTGGACAAAGCAAGATTGGCATGATTTCTTTGCGCAAGGCAGCGGGCAAGGGCTTGCCTTTACCCTTCAAAACCAGCTTATTGGCATTCTGGCCTTTACCCATATTGCCCAGCAAGCTGAAATTATGCTTATTGCTGCGCGCCCAGAATATCGCCGCCAAGGCATTGCACGCCAATTATTAACAGCGATGATCGATCAGCTGTCACCTGATCTAGATTCTATTGTGCTGGAAGTTGCCGCCGATAATATGGCTGCCATTTGCTTTTATCAAAAACTGAAATTTGATCAAATTGCCACGCGCCCCAATTATTATAAAGCCACAAACAGCGATGCGCTTATTTTTAAGCGGGTATTTATAAAATAGCACATTGAAATCCCGTAAATTATAGGTTAATAACATAAGGGTGAATGAACCCTTTAAAACTGATATTAAAATTTCATAATCGGAGCGTTAAACCCCATGACCTATATTGTAAATGATGCTTGTATTCGCTGCAAATATCAAGATTGTGTTGAAGTATGCCCCGTGGATTGCTTTTATGAGGGGGAAAATATGCTGGTCATTCACCCTGATGAATGTATTGATTGCGGGGTTTGCGAACCTGAATGCCCTGCAAATGCAATTCTGCCAGATACCGAGCCTGGGGCGCAGGAATGGTTGGAGCTTAACCATAAATTTTCATTAATCTGGCCAAACATCACCCGCATTGGCGATGTACCAGCAGATGCCGATCAATGGAAAGATGTTCCCAATAAGTTTAAAGATCATTTTTCTGAAAAACCGCCAACAAAAAAATAACATAAGATGGCTGTTTGCAATTCCATATCCCCCCGTGACCGCTCGCAAAAAACCATTTTGCTGATTGTTTGCGGCGGAATTGCTGCTTATAAAGTGTTGGAATTGGTGCGCTTATTGCGGGCGCAGCATATTCGCATTATTCCTGTGATGACCCGTTCGGCAAAGCAATTTATTACCCCGCTATCGCTTGCAACCCTTGCAGGGGAAAAGCTGCATGATGATTTATTTGACTTAACTGACGAAGTTGAAATTGGGCATATTGAATTGACCCGCATGGCAGATCTGGTGATGGTCATCCCCGCAACCGCAAATATCATCGCAAAAATGGCGCATGGGCTGTGTGATGATTTGGCATCAACCTTGCTGATGGCAAATTTAAATCCTGTATTGATCTGCCCCGCAATGAATCATGCGATGTGGAATAATCCCGCAACCCAGCAAAATTGTGATCTTTTGACAAAGCGGGGCGCTATATTTGTTGATCCAGAAATCGGGGCGATGGCATGCAATGAAACGGGCATTGGCAGGCTGGCATCCTTTGAAATAATTATCAATGCGGTTATGGCGCAGCTGAAGGATGATGAAACCCCGCAGCCACTTGCGGGAAAAAATATCCTTGTGACCGCAGGCCCAACCCATGAACCGATTGACGATGTGCGCTATATTGCCAATCATTCATCGGGCAAACAAGGCTATGCGATTGCAGGCGCACTGGCAAAAGCAGGGGCGCGCGTTACCTTAATTTCAGGACCAACCAGCCTTGCTTGCCCCGCAGGCATTATAAGAAAATCAGTCATGACTGCTGTTGAAATGTATGATGCAACGCTTGCCGCGCTGCCATGTGATGTTGCCATCATGTGCGCTGCGGTTGGCGATTGGCGCCCCGCCCAAACCCAGCAGGGCAAAATTAAAAAACAAGCAGGACAGCCGCCCGCGCCGCTTGCCTTAACCGAAAATCCAGATATTTTAAAAACCATTGCAAATCATCCCGATCACAGACCCGCCTTGGTCATTGGTTTTGCCGCAGAAGCAGATAAGACACAAAAGGGGGGCTTAGCCCTTGCAACCCAAAAATATCAAGCCAAGGGCTGCGACTGGATTTTATTTAATGATGTTGGGGCTGATCCTTCTATTTTTGGCGGTGATGATAATGAAATTCATTTTATTACCAAAACAGGTGTGACCGCTTGGCAGCGCACCAGCAAGGTAAATATTGCCCAAAAATTGACGGATGCCATCATTGAAAATTTTAACCGTTAAACTGTTAATCCTTGAAATAAGATGAAAGTTAAGAATGTGTAATGACTGAAATTTTTATTAAACAGCTGCCCCATGGTGCGGATTTGCCGCTGCCATCATATGCAACAGCGGGCGCGGCGGGGGTTGATCTTTATGCTGCGATTGATGCACCAATTACGCTTGATCCCATGGCGCGCACCGCAATTCCAACGGGCATCTCTATTGCCTTGCCGCAAGGGACGGAAGCACAAATCAGGGCGCGCTCGGGGCTTGCATTAAAGCAAGGGCTTGCGGTTTTAAATGCACCTGGCACGATTGACAGCGATTATCGCGGGGAAATTGCCATTATCTTAATTAATTTGGGCGCAGACCCTATTTTAATTTCTCATGGCATGCGCATTGCGCAAATGGTGATTGCCCGCCATGAAACCTTGCGCTGGCAGCTTGTAACGGATGATTTGCCCGCCAGCAAGCGCGCAGGGGGCGGATTTGGCTCTACGGGAATCAAAACCCAAACAGCACAGCATGATAAGGGCGGGCGGTGATATGCGGGTAACCAAGAAATTAATCTATGCGATTGAGGCGGTGCTGGACATTGCCTATAACAGTGCGGATGACACGGTGCAGGCCAATGATATTGCGCAACGCCAAGGCATTCCCAAACGCTATCTTGAGCAAGTATTGCAGCAAATGGTAAAGGCGAATATTTTAAGCGGGGTAAGGGGACCGCAAGGAGGGTATCGCCTTGCACGCGAGCGGCGCAGAATTCACCTTGCTGAAATTTATGATATTATCCGCGCGCTTGACACAACCCAAGACCCCATCAATCAAACAGGATCACAATTAGGGGATGCGATTTTGAAACCGCTATGGCATTCCCTATATAAGGATATGTATGATCAATTAAAAACAACAACCATCGAGGATTTATGCAGACAGGCGCAAATAGCGGGCATAATCCCAAGCAAACCGAATAAAACCGATTACACCATTTAGAATATCTTTGCTTTTAAACCTAAATTGATAAGGAATGCGATGATGAATGTTTCACCTGTTACCTCACGCGGAAAAATTTATGATTCGATTATTGATACGATTGGCGCAACCCCTTTGGTACGGATGTCAAAATTAAGCCAGCATTATCAACTTGAATCTGACATATTAGCAAAATTGGAATTTTTTAACCCGTTTAGCAGCGTCAAAGATCGCATTGGCATTGCATTGATCGAAGATTTAGAAAAACGGGGCGAAGCGATTCCAGGCAAAACAACTTTAATTGAACCCACTTCTGGCAATACAGGGATTGCGCTTGCTTTTATTGCTGCTGCCAAAGGGTATAAATTAATGCTAACCATGCCAGAGAGCATGTCGGTGGAACGCCGCAAAATGCTTAAATTATTGGGCGCGGAATTGGTGCTAACCCCCGCTGAAAAAGGCATGAAGGGCGCGATTGAAAAAGCACAATCCTTAAATACAGAAATAGAAAATTCAGTCATTCCCCGCCAGTTTGATAATGATGCCAACCCCACCATCCATTATCAAACAACCGCGCAAGAAATCATTCAAGATTGCGGTGCTAAGATTGATATGGCGATTATGGGGGTTGGCACGGGCGGAACGCTGACGGGGGTTGGCAGCGCGCTGAAACAGCATAATCCTGATTGTAAAATCATTGCGGTTGAACCCGAAGACAGCCAAGTGCTGGGCGGCGGCTTGCCAGGCCCCCATAAAATTCAAGGCATTGGCGCAGGATTCGTGCCATCCATTTTAAAAACAGGCTTGATTGATGAAATTATATCCATCGCCAATGAAACTGCTTTTCGGATTGCGCGTGAAAGCGCAAGAATAGAGGGGGTCGCCTGCGGCATTTCATCGGGGGCAGCGCTGGGCGCAGCGATTGAGATTATCCAGCGCGATTCATTGAAAAATAAAAACATCGTGGTGATTCTGCCAAGCTTTGCCGAGCGTTATTTATCTACTTCTTTGTTTGAAGGGCTTTAAAGATGCAAATAAAATTTAAACTCTATGCAGGACTGCAAGAATATCTGCCCGCAAATGCGGTTGATAATGCGGTGATGCTGGATGTTGAAGCTGATACCAGCATTGATCAAATTGCCGCACGCTTTAAGCTGCCCCCTGAATTATTGCAGCTGGTGCTGGTAAATGGTGTGTTTATCCCGCCGCCAGCGCGCAGCTCTCATTCCTTAGCAGAAGGCGATGTGCTTGCGATCTGGCCGCCCGTTGCAGGGGGCTAGGTGAGCCTACAAGCGTGGGCCGTCGCTAGTGCGACGAAGCAAAAAAAACAAAAGCCCCAATCATTTATTGGGGAAAGCCCACAAGCGTGGGCCGCCGCTAGTGCGGCGAAGCAAAAAAAAGAAGCTAATGCATAATATAGAAATCGCAAATCATCCGCTGCTTTTTACAAAAAAATTGGAGATGGGGATTGATCATGGCTCGTTTTTTCGGTTAATTCCGCTGGGATTGCCCGCTAAATCCGTGATTGATATTCACCATGATGATGAATTTCAAACCGCCAAAATGATGATTGATGCCCATATAGAAGATTTGAGAATTCATATTGAACTTGAGGCACAAACCACCCGCCAGCTTGGCTTAATTGCTTTGCCCGTCACCCATGTTGGGTTTGATTTTTACGGGCTGCATTATGAAACCGCAACCCAGCGTTTTCAGCGCATCATGCTATCCATGCAGCGCGGCGGCGGATAAGCCGTTTTTAGCACAATAAGTGCAAACAATGTTGCTTAACAATATGTTGCTTAACAATATTTCTTAACAATATGGGATTAATAGCGGTGGGTTGATATGATCAAGCGGTTGCGCCCTTGCTTTTTAGCGCGATACAAGGCTTGATCGGCAGCATCCATCAATTCTTCGCTGTTATTATAATCGGATAAGGATGCAAGCCCGCCGCTAAAGGTGACATTGGAAACCGATTTTCCAGATCCAAATTGCATCTCAGCAAAGCTGGTGCGAATATCATTAATGACCTGCGCCGCATTTTCAGGGGATGCACCAGGCAGCACAATGCCAAATTCTTCACCGCCATAGCGACCAATCGCATCCGATTTTCGCAAGCGTCTGACCATTAAATGCGCCAGTGCTTTCAAGACTTGATCCCCCCTTGAATGCCCATAAGTATCATTGATCGTTTTAAAATTATCCAAATCAATCAAGCAATAGGTAAGCTCGCTTCGGCTGCGCCGCGCCCGCGCAATCTCTGATTCCAGTTGATCAATCAGATTTTTATGATCAAGCAGCCCCGTAAGGCTATCGCGCGTCATGCCAGAGCGAATGCGCCGAAAACGGATCGCGCGCGTTTCAACCGTTAAAAATAATTGACGCGGGGTAATTGGCTTGGTTAATAATTCATCGCCCCCGCAGCTCATTAAAAAATTACGATCCGCGACCAAATCACTATTTGATAAAAAGATGATGGGAATGGAATCAAATGATGAATCCATACGAATGATTCGGGTTAGCTCTCCTGCATCAATTTGCGAAATAAAATGATCCATCAGCACCACATCGGGGCGAAACTCTCCCATAACCTCCAGCGTATCCGGCCAATTTTGTAGCCGCTTTGTGACCATGCCCCGCCCATTTAAAACCGCTTCATGGAAAGAGATGGAAGCTGCATCTTCTTCGATTAGCAACACCCGAAACGCCATTGGGTTGTTGATTGAGTTTTTAATCGGATTTTTAATTGGGTCTTTGTCTTTATCCTTGCCTGCCACTTGATAATGGCTGGTTGCGGTTGAAATGCAATCAACCAATTCCATCTCGTCACAAGGGGCAAGCACATAGGTATCAACCCCAGCGCGCAGCGCTTGAATGCGCGATTCAAGTGTGGCATCTTCGGTCAGGAAAATAATTTGCAGCCCGCCCTCAAAATGGGCAAAAGATGCAATGATCTTTAAAATGCGTTTTTGACCGCGCCGCTGGCGGATAATGATTGCCACCACATTACTGTCCATTGCGCGTTTTAACAATTCATCGGGGCTTTTAATCGTGATGATGTTAAAATTATAGGTATCAAGCCCCAAAACGGAATCTTCTGGGGGCTGTCCGCTATCATCAAAGAATAAAACACCCTGACGCGATTGGGCATCCGCCTTTAGCTCTGTAGAGGTCGCAATATTTAAAAAATCATTCATACCATTTGCAGTCTTAAAGTTTGCATATTGTTTCCTAGACTGTCGCTAATAATTCGCTTAATGTCAATCCTTTACACCAAGCTTATCCAATCCAGCTTGCACATTATTAACACTTAATAATTCTGGAAAGACATAAGCTGTCTTCATATTTGCCGCATAAAGCGCATCAAAGGGAATCGCATAGCGGTTATATTTTCTTAAAAAATCAGCAATTTCTGGATTGGGGCTGGTCCAATCGCCTTTCATCATCACAATGTTTAAATCCGTAAATTGTGCGCTAATAATTTGATTTTCAAGAATAAAATTTGCATTATATTGGCAGGTTAAGCACCAATCAGCCGTAATATGGACAAATATTGTCTGCCCCTGTTCAACCAATAGATCAATTTGATCTGGATCAAATGCTTGCCATTCAATGCTGGAATCTTCGTGTTTTTGGGTGAAAGCAAGCTGAGTCAAAATGATGCTGCCAAGCCAAATGGCGGTTAAAATAAGCGGAATTGCCATAATGGGCTTTACAAATCCCAGCCACCGACCTGGCTTTGGCAGCAATCCAATCAATGCGGGAAATGCAAAAAAGATGAAATAAGGGATTGCCATACCAAGCCCAAGCCCCGTAAAGATAAAGCCAAGATCAAAATAGCTGCCCGCAAGTGCAAAGCTTACCGCCGTTCCCAAAAAAGGCGCAGAACAAGGGGTTGCAAGCAGGGTTGCAAAAATGCCTGTTCCAAACGCCCCCATTTTGCTATTTTCATTTACGCCTTTATTGGCAGCATAATTGGCAAGCCTGCGCGGCAACCGAATATGCCATAGACCCAGTAAATTCGCGCTAAATAATAAAAGAATCGCGATCATAAAGCTTAAAAATAGCGGCGATTGAAATTGCACCCCCCAGCCCAGCTGATGCCCTGCGCGTTTAAATATTGCAATCACAATGCCCAACGCCCAGAAGCTGGCGATAATGCCCGCCGCACTATAAATCAAATTTGATCTTGCCTTTTGCGCCTTAATCACCCCCAATAATTTGATCGATAAAACAGGCAGCACACATGGCATGATGTTTAAAATCAGTCCGCCAATCAGCGCAATCGCAAAAATAAGCGCATACTCAAAAATAACGCTAGAATTTTGCCATTCAAGAATCGGCTGATCCATAATATTGGCGGCTTCATATTCCGCCTCAACGCCTTTGCCTCCAGAAGTTAAAGTAATCCGAATTTGCTGCGGTGCTTGTTCTAAAAGCGCAGATTCTATGGTGGTGACAAAGCGTGCATTCTGTTTGTTAAATGCGATGATCGGACGCTGCCACACACCGCCATTCCATTTTCCCTGCGCGCTGGTTTCAACAAAAATATCCGCTTGATTATTCCAGCCCAAAGCGTGATGCGCATCCAGTGTAAGCTGCCAGCGCGCGGGCTTCCCCGCTTGATCTTTGTTTAAACGCAGGCTAAGCCCTGTAATCTTAATCGGCAAATCATCCGCTGCAGCTTGATCCTGCTTTAAGGGTAAGGAAGCGCGCGCCTTTGCAAGCAGCCGCGCCGATTCTTCAGCGGCAATATTCGCCGTTTGATCACTGTCAAAATCAAAGCGCAGCGGCACACAGATTTTAGCACATGCCAAATAATCCAAATGCCCCGCAAAACGAACAGGCTGCGCGGGGTCAATCGGATCAAGCTTGATCGGAAACGCGACCTTATCTTGATAGCCAATTGTGGTTAAGCCCAATAATTCCATACGCAATGGCACGGGATATTCCAAGCGCGCCGTTTGAATATTACGGCTGGCGGCTTGCCAGTTAAGCTTAGGGGGCAAGCCAGCCTCTCCCGGGCTGCGCCAATAAAGCTTCCATTCAGGGTTTAAGTCAAATTCAATTCCCGCCCAAAGATCATCCCCGATCACGCCAATTAGACGGGGGGGAGAGTGATGGATTTCAGCCTCAAGCGCGTCAAGCCCCGTAAGCGTTTGAAATTGCGCCATTGCACCGCCCGCAGGCAGCAGCCATAATGCCAATAAGCCAAGCATGGACATGATTTTTTGCATGATCGCTTTTATCCCAAATATGAACAAATTGCACGCAGTTTTGATCCAAAAACATACAAAAATACGCGTGATTGTGAATTGATAATTGCAAGCTTGCTTACATCATGGCATAAGGATTTATTTTTATTCATCTTTAGGATATTTTGCTTCTATGACGACCGATAATCATCACAATCTAGCGCGCATGGCAAATGCCATTCGTTTTCTTGCCATGGACGGCGTACAAAAAGCCAATTCAGGCCATCCAGGAATGCCAATGGGCATGGCAGATGTTGCTGCCACCTTGTTCAATGATTTTTTAACGCTTGATCCCGCCCATCCCAGCTGGCCAAATCGTGATCGTTTTGTGCTGTCTGCGGGGCATGGATCAATGCTGCATTATGCGTTAAATTATCTGCTTGGCTATCAGGATATGACCAAGGCGCAGCTTGAAAATTTTCGCCAACTAGGGTCAATCACCGCTGGGCATCCAGAGCGCGGCCATGCGCTTGGCGTTGAAACCACCACAGGTCCGCTTGGTCAAGGGCTTGCAAATGCGGTTGGCATGGCAATTGGCGAAGCAATGACCCGCGCCAAATATGGCAAGAATTTATGTGATCATTATTGCTATGTGATTGCAGGTGATGGCTGCTTACAAGAAGGCATAAGCCATGAAGCGATTGACCTTGCGGGGCATTTAAAGCTTAAAAAATTAATTGTGCTTTGGGATGATAATCAGATTTCCATTGATGGGACAACCGATCTTTCAACCTCTATGAACCAGCTTATGCGCTTTAAAGCGGCGGGCTTTGATGTGCAAGCGATTGATGGGCATGATCATCATCAAATCCGCGATGCGATTTCAAAGGCGCAACGCAGCAGCAAGCCAAGCTTAATTGCGTGCAAAACAAAAATTGGCTATGGCGCGCCCACACTTGAAGGCACCGCAAAAACCCATGGCGCACCGCTTGGGGCAGCTGAAATTGCAGCCGCCCGACAAGCATTAGGCTGGGATTATCCGCCGTTTGAAATTCCAGATGATATTCTTGATGCTTGGCGCAAACCCGCAATGCGCGGCGCGGCAGCCCATAAGGCATGGCATGAACGCTTGGATCATTCCAGCCGCAAGAAAAGCTTTAAGCAATTTCTGGATAATGATTTACACAGCAAAACCGCAGCCGCTTTAAACAAATTTAAACAGCAGCATCAAGCGGAAAATACCAAGGTTGCCACCCGCAAAGCGTCCCAAATGGTGCTGGAGGTGCTAAATGATCTTAATCCGAATTTAATTGGCGGCTCGGCGGATTTAACGGGGTCTAACCTAACCAAAACCAGCCAAGGCAGCGCGCTTACCAAGGCGAATTTCAAGGGCAATTACATTCATTACGGCATTCGTGAACATGCAATGGCGGGGATGATGAATGGCATTGCGCTTTATGGCGGCTATCGCCCCTATGGCGGCACATTTCTGGTGTTTAGCGATTATGCACGCGGGGCAATGCGATTATCTGCATTGATGGGCTTGCAAGTGATTTATGTAATGACCCATGATTCAATCGGACTTGGCGAAGACGGTCCCACCCATCAACCGGTTGAACATTTGGCGATTGCGCGGGCAACCCCCAATTTATTTCTTTACCGCCCTTGTGATATTATTGAAACCGCCGAAGCTTGGGAAGATGCGCTATCGCTTGAAAAAACGCCTTCTATCTTGGCATTATCGCGCCAGAATCTGCCTTTGTTGCGCGATCAAGCATCAAGCCAGAACAAGGTGTCCAAAGGGGCTTATGTCTTAAAAGACACGGCAGGGAAGCCGCGTGATCTAACCTTAATCGCATCAGGCTCGGAAGTTGAAATTGCGCTTGATGCCGCCCAGCGGCTGGCACAAGATCATAATCTTCATGCCGCCATTATCTCCATGCCGTGCCAAGAGCGGTTTGAACAACAAGATCAAGCTTACCGCCAGCAAATATTGGGCGATGCCCCGCGAATTGCGATTGAAGCGGCTTGCGGTTTTGGCTGGGAGCGTTATATTGGTGAAAATGGTGCGTTTATCGGCATGAATGGCTTTGGCGCATCCGCCCCGATAGAGGATTTATACACGCATTTTGGCATTACAGCAGAAGCCATCATTGAAAAAGCACGCAGCATGATTGCACCGCGTTAATCGTATTTTTTAAACCATATCGCGAAAGGAAAAATTATGGCAAAAGTTACCCTAAGACAATTATTGGATCACGCCGCAGAACATGGTTACGGCGTTCCTGCCTTTAACATTAATAATATGGAACAGGGCATGGCGATTATGAAAGCCGCCGATAAAACCAATTCGCCTGTTATCATTCAAGCATCACGCGGCGCACGCAATTATGCAAGCGATATTGTGCTATCAAAATTAATTGATGGTTTTATTGAATTATTCCCGCATATCCCCGTTTGTATGCACCAAGATCATGGCAATAGCGAAACCACTTGCCTTTCTGCGATTAAGCATGGCTTTAGCTCGGTGATGATGGATGGATCGCTTGAAGCGGATGCAAAAACACCTGCAAGCTATGAGTATAATGTGGATATTTCAAAACAGGTCGCAACCATGGCGCATTGGGTTGGGGCATCGGTTGAGGGCGAGCTTGGTGTGCTTGGATCATTGGAAACAGGCGAAGCTGAAAAAGAAGATGGATCAGGCGCAGAGGGCAAGCTTGAACAAGATCAAATGCTAACCGATCCCGATCAAGCAGTTGATTTTGTGCTTAAAACCAAAGTGGATGCGCTGGCAATTGCATGCGGCACATCACATGGTGCTTATAAATTCACCCGCAAGCCTGATGGCGATATTTTGGCAATGAAAGTGATTGAAACCATTCATCAAAAACTGCCAAATACCCATTTGGTCATGCATGGATCATCTTCTGTGCCACAAGAATTACAGGATTTAATCAATCAATATGGCGGGAATATGCCCCAAACTTTTGGCGTTCCTGTCGAAGAGATCATTCGCGGCATTAAGCATGGTGTGCGTAAAATCAATATTGACACCGATTGCCGCATGGCAATGACGGGAACTTGGCGCAAAATCGCGACCGAAAAGCCTGGTGAATTTGATCCGCGCAATTTCCTAAAGCCTGCGATGGAAGCCATGGAGCAAGTCTGTGCTGATCGGTTCGAACAATTTGGCACAGCGGGCAATGCCGATAAAATCAAAGTCATCCCCATGGATGAAATGGCGCGCCGCTATGCCGCAGGATCGCTTGATCCAAAGCTTGCTTAAAGGCTGAATTATCGCCGTGTCTGATGCTTCAATCATCATCGCGCCTTCTATTCTTGCTGCTGATTTTAGCGCCCTAGGCGCTGAAATCAGGGCAGTAGATCAAGCGGGGGCGGATTTTATCCATCTTGATGTGATGGACGGGCATTTTGTGCCAAATTTAACCTTTGGTCCGCCCGTCATTAAAAGCCTGCGCCCCCATAGCGATAAAATCTTTGATTGTCATTTGATGATTGAACCTTGTGAACCTTATTTGGCCGCCTTTGCAGATGCAGGCGCGGATTATATCACCATCCATGCAGAAGCTACCCATCATCTTGACCGCGCGCTGCAATCCATCCGCGATATGGGAAAAAAGGCGGGGGTTTCGTTAAATCCCGCAACCCCGATTGGTGTGATTGAACATGTGCTTGACCGCTTGGATTTGGTCTTAATTATGAGCGTCAATCCAGGCTTTGGCGGCCAGCAATTTATCATGGAATCCCTAAATAAAATCAAAGCCTTAAAAGCAATGATCAAGGATCGCCCAATCATCATTGAAATTGATGGCGGCATCACCCCAGCAACCGCCCCGCTAGCGATTGAAGCTGGTGCAAATGCGCTGGTTGCGGGGTCGGCGGTTTTTAAGGGCGGACAAGCCGCATACCCCCGCAACATCACCGCTCTGCGCCCATAACCGCCCTAATTGGTTGGCGTGCGCAGCCCTTCGCGATTTACTTCGCGGCGCTTGCCCACCCGCGATTTACTTCGCAACAATGACCATGGCGGGGCGTAATAGGCGGTCATGGATCACATACCCTTCTTGCAACACTTGAATGATTGTATTTGATTCATGGGTTTGTGAATCAACTTGCTGCATGGCTTGATGATGATCATAGGAAAATTTTGACCCAACGCCCGATACTTTGGTGATTTTATGGCGCGCCAAGCAATCTTGCAGC
>JBGCED010000073.1:0-28317 GCA_045106055.1 Alphaproteobacteria bacterium | reverse complement strand
TTGAATCTTTGCATGAGCGATGAACTGATAAGGGGCTTGCGTTGAGATTAAAAATACTTCATAGATTTAGGTGTTTTTTAGATCATTCTTTGAAGGGAACAATCATATCATGTTACATCATGGCTATTTGGCGTTAAAAATATCAATGCTTGGGCTTGTGGGCTGGCTTGCGGCGATGGATCAAGCATCTGCGCATTTAACCCATATTGCATCAGCGCAGGGGCATACCCACTTTATATTGGCCATGATTGGTGCTGCGCTTGCAATCGCGGCGGGGACTTATGGGCTATATCGGGTAATTGCCCGAAAAGATCAAACCATAACCAAAGAAAATGGATAATCTAAGCGAATGTTGACTTTAAACGCGCCTGAAATTCCAACGGGGATCATGCTTTGCGGACATGGTTCGCGCTCTAAATCGGCGGTTGCTGAATTTAAGCGCCTGTCTGAGTCGCTGCGCGCTGCGCTGCATCCGATGCCCGTTGAATATGGTTATTTGGAATTTGCAAGCCCCGTCATTCGTGATGGGCTTGACCGCTTAAAAGCGCAAGGCGTTAAAAAAGTGCTGGCGGTGCCAGGGATGCTATTTGCAGCGGGACACGCAAAAAATGACATTCCATCGGTGTTAAATCAATATGCTGCCAGCAATGATCTTCAAATCAGCTATGGCCGCGAATTGGCGGTTGATTTGCGCATGTTACAAGCAGCAAGCGAGCGGATCATGGAAGCCGTTGAGGGCGCAAATCAGCAATATGGATCGCTGCCTTTAAGCCAAACTTGCCTTGTGGTGATTGGACGCGGAGCATCCGACCCTGATGCCAATTCAAATGTTACCAAGATCGCGCGCATGCTGTGGGAAGGCATGGGGTTTGGCTGGTGTGAAACGGGCTATTCTGGGGTGACTTTTCCGCTGGTTGCACCCTGCCTTGAACATGTTGCAAAGCTTGGCTATAAGCGGGTGATCGTCTTTCCTTATTTTCTGTTTTCAGGCATCCTGATTGACCGCATTTACGGCTTTACTGATGCGATTGCCGCAGAACATCCTGAGATTCAATTTATGAAAGCGGGCTATTTAAGCGATCATCCCAAAGTCATTGAAACCTTTATTGACCGCATTCAAGAAATTGAAACGGGTCATAATTTGATGAATTGCTCAATGTGCAAATATCGCGCGCAGGTGCTGGGTTTTGAAGCAGAGGTTGGGCTTGCCCAAGAATCACATCATCATCATGTCGAAGGGCAGGGCGCATCCGCCCCTGGCAGCAATGTAGAAGATTGCACCCTGTGCGATTCCTTTTGTACGGGGCTTTGTAAATTGACCGAGGATGATCACCATCATCATTCGCATGACCATGCACATGACCATGCGCATAACCACACGCATTCACATGATCACAGCCATGATCATCACCATGCGCCTTATCCGCACAAGGATCACCCGCTTGGTCCTAAATCTGCCATCAAGTTTAAAAAGAATTAGGAAATTTGGGGGATGATGCGGGTTGAAAGCCCAAGCGCGCTGGTAAAGGCGGATTCTATCCTGCCTTGAATGCACCAATCGCCGCACACGCCAATATGCTGAGCTTCATCCATAAAATAGCCATCGCCTGTTTGCTTGCTGATATTGGCGTAACGCCATTTATGAATTGCCTGATGATTTGCTGTCCCAAGGTCAACGCCAATGATTGCACTTGCCTGTTCCATTAAAAAGCGTTTCACTTGATCTGGATCATCTTCTAAATGTGCGTCTGCCCAATCATTGGTTGCGTGAATCAATAAGCTGGCGGCGCTTTCTCTGCTGGGTTTAGAATGATTTTGGGAAATCCAGCTAATAGCCTCACCAATTACCAACGCAGCATCAAATTCAAGCGGCGGCGGGGTTTCAAAGCCAAGCATCAGCGAATAGCAGCCCTTCATCTGAACCCCCTTTATCTGATCCAAGAAAGGCAAGGATGCGGGCAGAAAATCAAGTGCTTGCGCGGGGGGAACAGCGGAAATTACCCAATCAAAATCGCCTTGATGCTGGTTGTGATCATCATAAAGCGACCATGATGCCGCTTTATGCGCTGCCAAATTTTGCTGTTGATGGATGGCGGCGATGCGGGTTTCAAGATGAAGCTGCACCTTGTCTGTTTGCAGCTGCGCGCTTAGCCATTTTGCAACCGCATTCATGGCTGGAACGCCGACATAATGCGGGTTTGAATGATCCCAATGCCGCTTTGCCGCGATGATGCGCTGGTCAATTTCTGCAAAACGCCCATGCCAAGGCGTAACAATTTTTGCGTCAATCATCGGTGCAATGAATTTTTTAAATGCATCTGTTCTTGCTTTGAAAAACTGCGCGCCATGATCAAACGCATAAGGCGGTGCGCGTCTGGTTGCCATGCGCCCCCCTGCACCGCGCGCTTTATCAAATAGGGTGATGCTTGCATGGGGCGCTAATTTATGGGCAAGGCTTAATCCCGATATTCCCGCGCCGATAATTGCAATTTTTGTCATTGATAAATATATGAAATGATAAGGGTTGTTACGACAATCAAGGTTATAGCAACCCGTATGTTATAATAATGCTTCGCTATTAATTTAGCCCGCATCATCGCTTTGTCAATGATCAACAGCAAGATAAAACAGATGATAAAGCCAATAAGCAAAGGGCGAAAGGGTAAGATTAGCATCAATACCCATAGCGCAACGGCGATTCCATTACTGGAAAGGGCAAGCAAGTGAGATTGAGCGGTGGCAAGGGATAAATGCTGCCCCCAATGGCTGCCCGCTAAAAAACTTGCAATAATCACGCTGTAAAGGCTTAAAATTCGGTCAAGATCGCCCGCGATCGGCAATTGATGAATGCCCACAAAAAAACAGACTGCGCAGAAAATAAAGGGAATCGCACCAGCAAAGGTTAAATAGACATAAAGGCGGTTCATGATGATTTAGGCACTTATCATTTAAAAGAAAATGGGGCAGTTCTGTTGCTAGGCCGCCCCGCGCCCCACCATCTGAACGATGAAATCCAAATGGGATTTAAATCAAACATTATAAGACCGAAGCCTTATAAATATAAGATTTGAACTTTGTTGAACAGACGCTGTTAAGCGGCCATAGCAACCATCGGTTCATTGTCGTTCGCATTTAGCGTTTTTAGCCCGATACGGCGGGACTCCACCGAACGCAGATAAGCCACCTTTATTTCGCGCGTCGATCCTATTTCGACCCCATATTTATGTTTGCGCTGCATTAGCAGCGGCGCTCAGTCGCGCTTGAAACAATTTAATGCGTTCACTTTTAGCCTGCAATCATCTCAAAGATGATGATTTTGTTTGCAATCACCTCAAAGGTGATTGTTGGCTTAATTTGCAATCACCTCAAAGGTGATTGTCATGCCACGCAGGCTTTACCCACGCAGGTTTTACATGCAAATTAAAAACTTAGTGATACGCAACTTCGTAAGAACAAAAATTAATGGTGGAGTCGCCGGGTACTGCCCCCGGGTCCGCTACGGCTATTTCGCAACATCTTTTCGCGTTACAGTCAACCAAGGCTGACATTGATTAACATAATGATTTTTGCCGCCTTTTCAAGCATAACCTTTGAATTCAGGTGATTTTGATGCAAGTGATGTGACTTTATGATCACGAAATTGCAAATAAGCATTGGTTGCTTTGCCGCCAACATAAAAGGCAAAGATCGCCAGCGGCGCGCTGCTAGAAAGGCTGGAAAGCCCAACCAGCCCCTGACCAATCGTGCAGCCAAGCGCCATCACCCCGCCAATGCCCATCAACACGCCCGCAAACATATAGCGCAAGGTGGATCGTGCATCTTCAAATCCTTGCAATGAAAAGCGTTTGGTCATCAGTGCAATGATAAAGCTGCCAATCCCAACCCCGCCAATCAGCGCGATTGAAAAATTTGCATCTGCGCCCGTATGGGTCAATAAATAAACAATGCCATCGCCAAGCGGTAAGGTGAAGCGCAGCGATTCAGCGGGGCTTGGATCAAATTCATCCAATGCCCAGATCGCGGTTACATAAAAGCTTGCAACGATTGCGCCGCCAATTAACAATGCGCTAATGGCGTCTTTTGCTGGATTCTGCCCGCTTTCACTTTGAAAAAGTCGGCGGCGCGCATATAATAAGCCAGCGACGAATAATAGCCCGACGACCCCCAATATATAGGGAGCTACGGCGCTTGAATCATGTTCAATCACCCATAAATCACCAAGATATATCCGTCCATAGGCGAATATCCCGCGCGCAGTTGCATATGCGCTAAGCCCCGCAACCAAAAGCACGACCCAGCTTCTGATGTTGCCCGTGCCGCCCAGTACCAAATGGCGCGCCAAGCATCCGCGCGCAAGCACCATGCCGCTGCCAAACATAATCCCGCCAACCAAGATTGCAATCGGGTTTAATATATCCATGCGATAAATTGACCCTGCAAGCGACAGATCATAAAAATAAGTTAGCCCATAAATGCCGATAAGCCCAACCATGATGGCAATCATCCAAATTCTGATTTGCCGAATGCGTTTTGCGCGTTCATCGCCAATCACCAAGGTTCGAAGGCAAAAGCCGCTAATTAAGGCTGCCCCGCCAAAGATAAGCCCAATCACCAGCCCACCAATTACCGCCCGCAGCGGGTAATCAAGCGCATCCAGATTTAAAAAATCAATCATTTCACCAAACTCCGTCATTTATTTTATGTTTTGCTATGTGTTATATAATGTATAACATAAAATAATGCAACAAAAAATAAAATAACTTATTTTTTGTGTTAAAAAGGGGCTGTGGGGTAAATTAAGCTGGGCGCGAAAATAAAAACAATGGATAGTGGGGGTGCGAAGTGGAAATTAGAAAGCTGCTTTGAATCAATCCAAACCGCGATCAAATCAATTGAAGCTTGTAAGGAAGCTTATAAAAAAGAAAATCGCAGCACCGAACCCTATTGGCAATAATCCATAAATATAAAAAAATCTTGATAAGTTTCTGTAATTGATAGATTATGGAAAGAATGGAAAATTGGAAAATATATAAAAAAGTATTTTGGGCGATTTTTACTGCGCCCAGCCTGTGGCTTGCCTTGTTTTTTATCATTCCGATGGGGCTTATTTGGGTCTTGAGCTTTGGCGAAAAGCAAGGGCTTGTTGAAATTGCAATTACAGGAACGCTTAGCAATTATGCGCGGGTGTTCGAGCCGATTTTCTTGCAAATTTTTGGAAAATCCTTTTTGGTTGCGGGGGTGGTGACCTTGATTTGTTTGATGATTGGGCTTCCCCTATCCTTGATCATTGTTTATGCGCCCAAAAAATGGAAGCCCTATTTGCTGCTGATGGTGATTTTGCCCTTTTGGACAAATTTACTCATTCGCACCTATGCTTTAATTGCTGTGCTTAGAACCAATGGCTATGTTAATCATACGGTTGAATGGTTTTATGATCTTGCCAAGGGCAGCATCGCGCTTGTTGGATCGCCGGAACTTGCCACCAGCATTATGGGGGCGCGGTTTGAACCTTTGCAAATGCTCTATCATGATTCTGCGGTGGTGGTGGGGCTTGTCTATGTGCATTTGCCCTTTATGGTATTGCCGCTTTATGCCGCGCTAGAGCGGTTGGATCGCAGCTATATTGAAGCAAGCCTTGATCTTGGTGCGGGGCAGGTTAGAACCTTTTTATGGATCGTTGTGCCGCTTGCAATGCCTGGGATTTTATCAGGATCGCTAATTACTTTTATCCCTGCGCTTGGTTCTTATTTAACCCCTGCATTGCTGGGCGGCCCTGATAGTTTGATGATTGCAAATGTGATTGAACGCCAATTTAAAGATGCCAATGATTGGCCCTTTGGTGCGGCATTGTCCTTTACCTTAATGTATATTACCTTTGGGGTGCTTGCGCTGCGTGCTTATCTTAATCGCAGTAAGGGTGCGGGGGGCTTGCAATGATAAAATTATTCAAGAAAAAACAACGCGATCCGCTGGATTATAGCAGCAAATGGCAAATGCGGTTGCTGCTGCTTGCTGTGTTTTTATTTTTATATGTGCCGATTATTATTTTGATCGCCTTTAGCTTTAATGATTCAAAGCGCAATATTGTGTGGCGCGGCTTTACTTTTGATTATTATGCAAAGGCATTTAATAATGATTCATTAATGATGGCATTTGCCAATTCATTGACGATTGCGCTGGTATCAACATTTATATCGCTTATCCTTGGCACGCTGACTGCAATTTTATTATGGCGGTTTCGCTTTTCCTTTAAATCGCTTTATGAAGGCACGATGGCATTGCCGATTGTTGTGCCTGAAATTTGTTTGGGGGTTGCGATGCTTGCCTTTTTTGCGCGCATTGGCTGGCCCAATGATTTGATATGGCCGCTTAGCTTGGGCAAGATCATCATTGCCCATATTTCCTTTTCCTTTCCCTTTGTTGCTGTGGTTGTGCGCGCAAGGCTTGCAGGCTTTAACCGTGAATATGAAGAGGCAGGGCGCGATCTTGGCGCAAGTGAATGGCAAATTTTCAAAGATATTTTGCTGCCTTATCTAAAGCCGGGCATTGTTGCGGGGGGCTTGCTTGCATTCACCCTGTCGCTGGATGATTTTGTGATTACTTTTTTCACCGCAGGGCCTGAAACCATTACTTTTCCTGTTAAAATCTTTTCCATGCTTCGCTTTTCGGTCACGCCCGAGGTAAATGCGGCTTCAACCATTTTGATTATCATCACCATTGTGCTTACCATCATCGCGATGAAATATCAGCAAAAGGATCAAAAATAATGGGCAATATTATCATTGACATTCAAGGGGTGGATAAAATCTTTCCAGGCAATGTCCATGCCGTTAGCCAAACTAATATTCAAATTGAAGAGGGAGAGTTTTTCGCGCTGCTTGGGCCATCAGGCTGCGGAAAAACAACTTTATTGCGCATGATTTCAGGCTTTGAGATGGCAACACGCGGTAAAATTTTCATTGATGGCAAGGATGTAACCTATGACCCGCCCAATAAGCGGGTGACCAATATGGTGTTTCAATCCTATGCGGTATTTCCCCATATGACGGTTGGCGATAATGTTGCTTATGGGCTTAAAATTGATGGGGTTTCAGGGGCGGATATTCCCAAGAAAGTGCTTGAATCCTTGGAATTGGTGCAGCTGGACCATTTAAAAGACCGCATGCCCGACCAATTATCAGGCGGGCAGCGTCAGCGGGTTGCGCTGGCGCGGGCATTGGTTAAAAAGCCAAAAGTCCTATTGCTGGACGAGCCTTTGTCTGCGCTGGATGCCAAATTGCGCGAAGCGATGCAGATTGAATTGGTGAAATTGCAAAACACAGTGGGCATTACCTTTATCATGGTCACCCATGATCAAGATGAAGCCCTTAGCATGGCAAATCGAATTGCGGTGATGAATAAGGGAAAAGTGCTGCAAGTGGCAACCCCGATTGAATTATATGAATATCCAACCAACCGCTTTGTTGCGGATTTTATTGGGCGGATGAACTTATTTGAAGGGCGCTTTGTTTCCGCCCATGCAAATGTGATCAGTGTTGGGGTTGACGGCATTGGGGAAATTTCGCTTCCCTTTGAAAATGCCGATGATTATGATGCTGGCGAAGAAATAGGGATTGCGGTTCGCCCTGAAAAAGCATTGATTTTCAAGCAAAGACCGCCGCAAGGCAGAATTGCGATCAAAGCAAAGGTTGAACAGCTTGCCTATTATGGGAATGAAAGCCATCTTTATTTAAAGACCGAAAAAGGGCTTGAATTGCAAGTGACCGTTCCCAACGCAAGCCGTGATCGCGATGATGATTTAAAAATGGGTGATGAATGCTGGTTTACATGGAATCCATCGGATACTTTAATCTTGCGTGAATAGCTTTTTTCTCTTATCCAAGTTCTTTATGTTCTCAATTTCTTTTATCTCATTCATCTGGATTAAGCGTTAATGATCACTCCTGAATTAAAAGCCCGTATTGCCCTAACCAAACAAGAATTCGCACAAGGGGGCATACAAGCCAACAAAGCCTTTGGCGTCATTCGTTCGGAATTAATGCATGATATTGAACGCATTCAAAACCGTAACATTGCGCGGCGCGCAACCATTCCAGATATAAAATTTCAAGATATTGTGGATAATAATGTATCCGATGTGATGCGTGTTTCACTAAGGCGCTTTGGCGTTATTGTCATTCGCGGCGTGTTTGAACATGACAATATCCGCAATTGGGAAGAACAGCTTGATGCCTATTTAAAGGATAATAAGTATCGCGAAAAATTGCGGGATGCACAAAAACCTGCTGGTAAGCCTGCGGAAATGCAAGATAAAGCAGGCTTGGCGGACGGCGATGGGGAAAGTCAAGCCGAAGCCCAAGATGCCAGCGAAGCAAAATATCAAACCCCCCTTTTTCAAACGCCCGATGAAGCGATTGCACCGATTTTCTGGTCAAAACCGCAGATGGAGATGCGCCAGCATCCAAATTTAATTGCAACCAAATCATTTTTAAATCAAATTTGGCGCAGTGATCCAAATGCCGCAAAAACCGTTAATTTAGCGGATCAAGCCATTTATATTGATCGTTTTATGGCACGAAATCCACAAGAATATGATGGGGCGATGCGCCTGCATATTCCCGATGGCGGCATAGAACGCTGGATGGATCCCGCATTTAGACGGATTTATATGAATTTATTTATGGGCAAATTCAAGGAATATGACCCGTGGGATGCCTCGCTAAGGCCGCTTGTGCGGTTTGCATCAGGGGTTAATAATTGTTCTATGTTCCGCAGCTTTCTGGGCTATGCAAGCTGGTCAAATATTGAATCAAAAGAAGGCACACTAACCTGCATTCCGCTTGTGAAAGCAATTGGTTATATTTTATTGCGTAATTTAATGTCTGATCTTGATCCGCGCTATTTTGTGGGCGCAAATCCAGGTGAGCCATTAAGCGTGATTTCCAAACTTTATAATGAATTATACGCGGCGCAAACAACCATACCCGATCTTGCGCCAGGCGATACCGTATGGTGGCACCCCGATGTTATTCAGGGGATTGAATCCACCAAACGCGCCAACCGCTTAAGCCAGCTGCATTTTCTGTCTGCCACGCCAATATGCAAAAAAAATATAAAATATCTTGGTTCGCAATGGCAATGTATGAATATTGGGCGATCACCCACGGATTTCTCAGACATTCAGATGGAGCTTTCGTTTAAAGAGCGCGTTACCACCGATGATATATCGGATCAAGCGCTGCCGATGCTGTTTCCATCAAGAAAGCGACTTGAACAATGGGGCATATCTGATTAGGGTATAAAATTTAAAACAAGCCTAATGGCGTGTGCGTGTGAAAAAGAAATGTAAAAATAAAAAAGGACAAGCAAATGCATGGGGCGTTAAAGCAAATTGTTGAAATTTTAATCTTTCTGGCGATTATTGTCGCTGCGATTTTGTTTATCCTGCCCGCGCTAAGCCTTGCCTTTCAAGCAAATATTGTGATTAATGGCGGTATTTTGGGGGTGTTGTTGATTGGCATCGTGCTTGCGTTTAAGAATCTTTATGATTTGATTATGGCGGAACGCTGGACGCTATGGTTTCGCACGGTTGATGAAAATTTAAACAATCCCAACGCGCAAATTTCACATGATAGCATGACGCTAAGCCATGAAGATGCCGCGAAAAGCCCGCGCCTTATTCGCCCAACCGCGACCTTGCTTAATCAAAGATTGCGCGAAGTTGGACATTTGCAAATTAATTCGAATGGGATGCGCATGATCCTAGAGGGCTTGTCAATCAGAATCGATGAATCGCGCGAAACCTTGCGTTATGTGGTGGGGTTGCTTGTCTTTTTGGGGTTGCTGGGTACTTTTTGGGGCTTGATGCAAACCGTGCAATCGGTTGGCGGTGTGATTGGCGGGCTTTCCACCACAGGAGACGGCGCGGCAGCGATGTCAGACAGTTTTCAAACTTTAAAAGAAGGCTTAATGACCCCGTTAAATGGGATGGGAACGGCGTTCTCATCTTCGTTATTTGGGCTGGCTGGATCGTTAATCTTGGGCTATTGCGCGCTGCGGGTATCGCAAGCACAAAACCGTTTCTATCAGGATTATGAAGAATGGCTTTCCAATTTAACGCGCCTTTCAGGATCAATGGTGGGCGAGGGGGATACAAGCGGCATGGGGCTTGCGGTATCCTTGCTGGAACAAACGGCGGATTCCATTGATCGCTTGCAGCATTTTATTGGTAAATCCGAAACGCAGCAATCCCAGCTTTATGCAAGCATTGCAGATTTAAATAAGCGGCTTGGTGCAATGGTTGATTCACAAAAGATTGAACATGAATTAATGCGAAAGCTTGCCGAAGGTCAGCTAAGCACCCGCCAAGTACTGGAGCGGATTAGTGAGCAAAATATGCAATCAGGGGCTGGGCATGAACAGCAGCAAAGCCTGAAGGCGATTGAACAGGCGGTTGAATTGCTGGTCAATGAATTGCGGATTGGGCGCGATGGTGCGGTTAAGCAAATTCGCGAAGAATTGCGGCTGGTCTCGCGCACCATTTCTAATTCTTATGGGCAAGTTGCTGCATCCCAGCAGCCAACCGAATCGCAAGCAAGCGGGCGTGTGCCGCCCCCTTTAAAAGCGCCGCCGCGCGCGCCATCATCATAAGGGACAAACCATTATGATGCAAATGCGCAGGCAACGCACCCAAACCGACATCTGGCCAGGCTTTGTGGATTCGCTGGCGGCATTGATCATGGTCATTATTTTTCTATTGATGATTTTTGTGGTCGCACAATTTTTCTTAAATCAATCCTTGATCGGGCGTGATCGCGAGGTGGGGGTTTTAAATCAGGAATTATCGCGTTTGGTATCCATGCTATCGCTTGAGGAAAAAAAGAATAACAGTCTTGCCCAAGATATTGACCGACTTTCAACCCAGCTTCAAGCCAGCCTGGAAACAGAAAGCCAGCTTGAAACAGCGCTGGGTGTTTCAAAGGATCAGCTGGCAAATATACAAGCATTGATGGATCAGCAATCGGTTGAAATGGATGCGATAAAGGGCGAGCTTGCCAATTTATTATTTGCGCGTGATCGCTTGGCAGCGCAAATTGAAGCCTTGGAAGCGCAGCGCGAAAGTTTGACCAATGATATTGCCAGCCGCGATCAACAAATTGATGCGGAAACCGCACAAAATATACAAAATCAGGCGGAAATTGTGCGGCTAAACCAGCAAATGGCGGCCTTACGCGATCAATTGGGGCGATTGGAACAATTATTAAGCGAATCCGAACAGCGCGATGCTGAAGCACAAGCGCAAATCGTGGATCTGGGCAGCCGCTTAAATGTCGCATTGGCAAGCAAGGTCAATGAATTGGCGCAATATCGGTCTGAATTTTTTGGCAAATTGCGTGAAATTCTGGGAACGCGTCAAGATATTCAAATTGTGGGGGATCGCTTTGTTTTTCAATCCGAAGTGCTATTTGATCAAGGATCGGCTGCGCTTGGGGTTGCGGGGCAATTACAGCTTGCACGCCTATCCAACACTTTAAAAGAGATCATCCCCAATATTCCAGAGGATTTGAATTGGGTGTTGCAAGTGGAAGGTCATACCGACCGCATTCCAATTAGCACCGCGCAATTTCGCTCAAATTGGGAATTATCAACCGCGCGTGCATTATCGGTGGTGCGCTTTTTGATCAGTCAAGGCATCGCTGCCAGCAATCTTTCGGCTGCGGGCTTTGGTGAATTTCAACCATTGGTCAATGAAGATACCGCAGAAGCTTTGCAACAAAATCGCCGCATCGAATTAAAATTCACCAATCGCTAGGGTTGCAATGAGCATGATGATCGCAGAAGTTTATGAAGCGTTTAAGGATGCTGGTATATCTGATGAAAAATCTCGTTTGGCGGCTGAAGCTTTGACCAATGAAAGCTTGGCTACCAAAGCGGGTATATCGCGCGTTGAGTCTGAGTTGCGTTTGATTAAATGGATGCTTGGCATTGTGATTGCTGCCGTTGTGCTGCCCTTAATTCGTGATTTACTGCTTTAATATTGAACGCCCTTCATCCTTATTTTATAAAAATCATTAAACGCAGCCACTGCGTCGCTGCGTTTGTGCCAAAAGGCGCTTTGTAAAAACAATTCATAAAAATGCGTTACAAAAAACTTGCCAATTGCAATGCTAAAATGTAATGTGCATTCTTGAAATTTGAAACTATTTTGGTGCGATGGCGGAGAGGCTACGCAGAGGACTGCAAATCCTCGTACGCCGGTTCGAATCCGGCTCGCACCTCCAACTTTAACGCTTTTTTTTAACCTTAACCCCTTTAGAAACCTTAACCCATATTGTCTAGCATATCCCCCCACCCCTCCAACGCTTCCAACCTCAAAACATTGCAGAATGTTATCGCGATTGATGGTCCTGCTGCCAGCGGCAAAGGCACAGCAGCAAAAAAACTTGCAGCCCATCTTGATTATGCGTTGCTGGATACAGGCAAGCTTTACCGCGCCGCCGCTTATCTGGTCAAAGATGCACAAGAAGATGATCATCTTGAAGCGAAGGCGATTGAGGCTGCGCGCCAGCTTAAAGATCACGCCGATCTTAATGGGGTGCTGGGCAACCCGCAGCTTGGCAGCGAAGAAATTGCGCGCAAAGCATCGATCATTTCCGCGATTGCACAGGTAAGGTCTATTCTGTTTGATTTGCAGCGTGATTTTGCCCTAAGCCCGCCTGCATTAAGCGATGGAAGTCTTGCAAAAGGGGCAATCCTTGATGGCCGCGATATTGGCATGGTCATTTGCCCTGATGCTGCCTTGAAATTCTATATTACCGCATCCCCAGAAGTGCGCGCAAATCGCCGCTTTATTGAATTGCGCGATCAGGGTAAGCAGGTTATATATGATGATATTTTGGCGGATGTGATTGCCCGCGATGAACGGGATATGAACCGCAAAATTGCACCGCTAATCCCCGCACCAGATGCGGTGATAATCGACAGTTCGGATTTAACCATTGATGAAGTTTTTAATCAAATTCTAAGCCATATTGGCTGACTTTATCAATAATATCTTTGCCATTCACCCCCATTGGCAATGGATATGAATTATCATTGGGGGCAAAGCCCGTCTTTATGCGAAGATCAACAGGATCAACCCATAAGCGGCCAACCTTATTTGTCTAATGCTTGAACCCGTTTAAGCTTAGCAAATATATATTTTGGAGTTAATTTAAGCATGAGTAATATGGAAGATTTTGAAAAAATGCTGGAAGAAAGCCTTGGTGAACAAGGGGCTTTAGAAGGCAGAGTTGTTACAGGCACGGTTGTGTCGGTTGAAAATGACATGGTTGTGATTGATGTTGGTCTTAAAGCAGAAGGGCGCGTTGCCTTAAAAGAATTTGCAAGTCCAAATCAAGCAGAGCCCGTAACCTTGAAGTCTGGCGACCAAGTGGATGTGTTTGTTGAACGGCTTGAAGATCGCAATGGCGAAACAATGCTAAGCCGCGAAAAAGCAAAACGCGAAGAAGCATGGGTTGCCCTTGAAGGATTGTTTGAACGCGAAGAACGCGTGCTGGGTACGATCGTAAACCGCGTTAAAGGCGGTTATGCGGTGGATCTTAATGGCGCAACCGCATTCTTACCAGGATCGCAAGTTGATATTCGCCCCATTCGCGATATTGCACCCTTGATGAATATCTCTCAGCCGTTCCAAATTTTAAAAATGGATCGCGCACGCGGCAATATTGTTGTCTCACGCCGCGCCATTCTTGAGGAAACCCGCGCAGAACAACGCGCCGAAATCATTCAAGAATTAAAAGAAGGGCAAACCTTAAACGGGATTGTGAAAAACATCACCGATTATGGTGCCTTTGTTGATTTGGGCGGGGTTGATGGCTTATTGCATGTCACGGATATTTCATGGCGCCGGATCAGCCATCCAAGCGAAGCTTTGGAAGTTGGCCAGCAAATTGATGTTCAGGTCATTCGCTTTAATTCAGAAACACAGCGCATCAGCCTTGGCATGAAACAGCTGCAACCTGATCCATGGGATGCGGTAACCAGCAAATATCCAATTGGCGGCAAATTCCACGGAAAAGTCACCAATATTATTGATTATGGTGCCTTTGTTGAGCTTGAAAATGGCGTTGAAGGCTTGGTGCATGTCTCGGAAATGAGCTGGACCAAGAAAAATCTTCACCCCAGCAAAATTGTTGAACCCAATCAAGAAGTTGATGTGATGGTGCTGGATATTGATCTGGTGAAACGCCGCATCTCGCTTGGGTTAAAACAATGTGTTGCCAATCCTTGGGACAGCTTCTTGCAAGAATTCCCTGTTGGATCAACTGTAACGGGCGAAATTCGCAATGTCACCGAATTTGGCATTTTTGTTGGGCTAACCGAAGATATTGATGGCATGGTTCACATGTCGGACATTGATTGGTCACAAGCCCCTGAAGCTGCCCTTGCTAATTTCAATAAGGGCGATCAAGTAACCGCGAAAATCCTTGATATTTCTTTGGATAAGGAACGGGTCAGCTTGGGCATTAAACAGCTTCAAGAGCCAGCGCCATCTGCAACAGATGGGCTTGGCAAAGGTCAAGTTGTGACCTGCGTTATTACCAAAATCTTGGATAATGGGCTTGAAGTTAGCGTGAATGACACAGCTGTTGGCATGATCAAAAAGTCTGAATTAAGCCGTGATCGTTCCGAACAACGCCCTGATCGTTTTGCGGTTGATGAAAAGATTGATGCAAAAATCACCCAGATTGATAAAGCGGGCAAATTAACGCTTTCCATCAAGCAGCGTGAGCAAGCAGAAGAAAAAGAAGCCATGGCGAATTATGGCTCGGCTGATTCTGGTGCATCGCTTGGCGATATTCTTGGCGCAGCCCTAAAGCAGCGTGATGATGCCACCAAAAGCGACGATTAAAAACGCTTAAATATATTTGTTAAACTTTAAAGAAGCCTATGGCGTTTAACCGCGTCATAGGTTTTTTTTTAACCGCGTCATAGGGTTTTTTTAGGTCTTTTTCGCCAAGGTTTTATAAGGCAAACGGTGCTTACACCTTTTTTATCCCAAAAATATGCTATTTTGCAGGTTTTAGCTCTGGGGCGCTTTCGCCGATTTTATAAACCGCTTCAAATTCATCATTTGCGGTATTGCGCACCGCATTGAACCATTTGCGGCAGCCCGATCGATGCTGCCAGCGTTCCAGATGGCGACCTTTTGGATTGGTGCGGGTGAAAATATAATCGCCCCATTCCTTATCGCTTAGGCTTTTTGGGTCAGACGGTCTTGCAATATGGGCTTCGCCGCCATAATGAAATTCTGTAAGCTGTCTTGGCCCGCAAAAGGGGCAATCTATGATAAGCATGATCTTGAATCCTTTAATGCGCGACGGCTGCCGCTGCTGCCTCGTCAATTAACGCCCCAGAATGGAAGCGATCCACTGAAAATGGTGCGGCAATCGGGTGCATTTCCCCTTTTGCAAGGGTTGCTGCAAACACATGCCCCGATCCAGGCGTTGCTTTAAATCCGCCCGTTCCCCATCCACAATTTATAAATAGCCCATCAATGTCAGTTTTGCTGATAATTGGCGAGCGATCAACGGTCACATCGGTAATCCCCGCCCATTGACGCAGCATTCTAAGGCGCGATACGATGGGGTAAAGTTCAACCACGGGACCTGCCACATGCTCAATTTGATCAAATGCCCCGCGCTGCGTATAGGATACATAGGGATCACCCGATCCGCCAATCACCAATTCACCCTTATCGGATTGACTGATATAGGCATGAACTGTATTTGACATTACCACGCAATCAATCACAGGCTTGATGGGTTCGGACACAAAAGCTTGCAGCGGAAAGCTTTCAATCGGCAATTGCAGCCCCGCCATCGCTGCCACGACCGAGCTGTGACCAGCCGTGACCAGCCCAACCCGTTTTGCCTTGATAATGCCGCGATTGGTTTCAACCGCCTTAATCGCGCCTTTTTCAATTTGCATGCCTGTAACTTCGGTATTTTGCAGAATATCAACCCCCATCGCATCTGCTGCGCGCGCATATCCCCATGCAACCGCATCATGGCGCGCGGTGCCGCCGCGTCGCTGCAAAAGCCCGCCAAGTACAGGAAAACGCCCATTCACATTCATAATGGGCACCATTTTTTGAATCTGCGCAGGGGATACAAATTCGCTGTCAATGCCGTTAAAATGAATCGCATGACCGCGCCTGCCAATTTCTTGTAAATCATGGATTGTATGGGCAAGATGCAGCAGTCCGCGCTGGGAAAACATCACATTATAATTCAAATCTTGCGAAAGCCCCTCCCATAGCTTCATTGCATGTTCGTAAAGGGCTGCCGATTCATCCAACAAATAATTAGACCGCACAATCGTTGTGTTGCGCCCTGTATTGCCGCCGCCGATCCATCCTTTTTCAATCACCGCAATATTGCTATAGCCATGATGTTTTGCAAGATAATATGCGGTGGCAAGCCCATGCCCGCCGCCGCCAATGATTACAATATCATATTCTTGTTTTGGCTCTGGTTGCCGCCATGCCGCTTGCCAATTTTGATGGTAGCCCATGGCATTTCGAAAAATTGAGAATATGGAATATTTTTGCATTCAGCAAACTTTCAAACAAATTTGATCTTAAAATGATTATATTAATAATGTTTTTATAAATAAAGACCATGCAAGATAACAGCAATAATTTAGTCAAAAACGACATAAATCAATCGGACACTCTAGTGTGATTGACGAGATTCTGTTCATTTTATCTAAATTGGCATGTATGATGGATAATTGACCTAAGCTTAAATAAGAATAAGGATCAATTTAAAATCAATTATTTTCGTTGCGCGCATATCTTTTTCACTTAATATTAGTCATTATTCTTGTGAAGCAAGAGGTGCTAATATTAAGGCGTTTTTTTGGCGGTGCGCGGAATGGATTGATTTTTATGCGTGCCAAGCGTGAATAATTTAACCCCAGCTGTGCCATCGGTGGCGGCATGACCCTGATCACGCGCTGCCTTTCTGGCAATATTCAATAAATCTTGTGAGGTCGCATAGGGTGAAGTTTGCGGGGCGGTTTGCTTGGAATCATCCGCGCTTATTCCATGTTGGTTTTTTGCGCCGCTTTCATTTGGAAAATCACCAAGTGCTGCGCTGCGCCTTGTCATGCCAACGGGACGAAAATTGCTTGGTGCAACCCCTGGGGCAGGACCGACCCCCCGCGACTCACCATGATGTGACACGCCATAATGTGATATGGGGCTGGATGCTGGATTGAAATTCGTATAATTCTGAGTAGGGGCATTATTATAATAATGCTGGTAAGGCTTATGCGCATCCCCAGATTGTGCGTGTGGGCTTGGCTGTGCTTGCGGATTTGGTTGCGGCGCGGAAAAGCTGGGCGCTGAAGCATAAGGCGCATAAGCTTGTGCATGCGCCATGGTTGCGCGCGCTGGATAATAGGGTGGTGCAGCGCCATAATTATGATTCGCCTGTGGGGGATGATATTGAACTGGCGCAGCTTGAACGGGCGGTGCATAAGCAGGATTGGGATAGGGAGATGGTGCTGGCGCATGCTGTTGCATGGCAGGCATTTGAACAGCTTGTGTTTGCGCAGCTGGCATTTGCACGCTTTGGGGCTGCGCTTGACCAGCATAAGCAGAAGCGGCATAAGCGGGGGGCATCGGATATGCTGGAAACCCATTTGCGGGCTGCGGTGGTTGCGGTGCAGGATATGCTGGTGCAGGATGCGGCGCACCGCCCCCTGACATGTTACCGCCAGAGCCATTATTAGAATTGGGCTGGTTGGGAGCGGGATCCTCATCCTCATCCTCATCAATCCATTCCTCATCAATCCAAGCAGGATCAAATTCATCCTCATCCACATCCACATTATGGGCTGTATTATTAATGGGCGTGCCGTCTTTCTTTGCCATGGTTTTAAGTTCGGATTCTTCGTAAGCTTTTAATTTTGCTTGCTCATCCAACAGGGCTTGGATCTTTTTCTCTCTAAAATACACCAGATAGAACGCGCCAGCGACCAATACTGCGCCGCCAAAAATATTCCCTAAGGTCACAGGCACAATATTATGTATAAGCAAGGGGAAAGTATCAGATAGGCTGATCGTCGTTCCCGCAAGCTCTGCTTTGGTTAATAGCCCAATCGGAATCAAATAAGCGTTTGCAATGGAATGTTCCATGCCCATGGCAATAAAGCCACTAACGGGAAAAATAAGCGCAAAGATTTTACCCGCAACATTACGGGCTGCCAAGCTGATCCAAATCGCCAAACATACCAGCATATTACAAAAAACAGCGCGAATGAAAAGTTCATAAGTGCCTAAGGTCGTTTTAACTTCGGCAATGGCGATGGCGGTGCGCCCCACCTTTTCCATCGATCCAACAACCAACACCCCGCTTGCTTGCACCATAAAGACAATGAAAAACGACCCGATCACATTAAAAATAAAGCATAAAGTCCAGTTTCTAAGCACTTTTGCCGTGGTGAATTTACCCTCCGCCCAGCCAAGCACCATCCAATTATTCCCTGTGAATAATTCAGCGCCGCCAATAACCACCAAAATCAACCCAAGCGAGAAGCTGATCCCGCCAAGCAATTTCGTCGGGCCATATCCAAGCAAGGAATCCGTCATCACAACGGTTGCAAACAAGCCGCCACACGCAATAAATGCACCGCCCATCATGGATAGCACCATTAAAGTAATGGTGGTCATATTTGATTTATTTTCTCCAACATTTTCCAGCTTATGGGCAATGTCCGCAGGGCTTAGCGCATTAAAATCAATGAAAGTCGCAGCCGGTGCAGGCGGAGCATCAGCATCAGCCGCATCATCTTTGGCGGGCGCGCCTTTATTTTCAGGCGCTTTGCGCTTTTTTGCCTTTTTAGGACCGGCGGGGGTTGGGTTTGTCATTTTAGTCTCCTGAAAAACTCAATTCTTTAAGCTTTCAACAATATTAAGTTTTCAATAATAGATTCATTATCAGGCTTATGCTGCGGCCTTTAAATGTTGATTTTTTTCATTTTGATAATGATAAATTTCATCCGCTAAATGGCGCATTTGCGTAACTGCCATTTGCGGGGCGTGATTGGAATCTGTAATCAGCTGGCTTAGCCCGCGCCGCCATGCAGACGCACCTTGCCATCCAGCGTAAAGCCCAAGCATATGCTGGGCAATATCCTTAAAGCGCGTATTTTGCGCCATTTGCACATCACAATAATCCGCCATCTGATGGATGATTGCATGGGCGCGCTGATGCGGGGTCTGCACCGAATTTGGGGCATTAAATAAGGCGTGATCCAGCATTAAAAAATCCAGTGGGCGTTTATAGGCCGCGCGCCCAACCATCACCCCATCAACCGTGCCGCCATGGATCAAGGATACGGCGTGATCCACGCTGTCAATGCCGCCATTTAAGGTAATATGCAAATCGGGAAAATCCTGCTTAATGCGCTGAACCAACGCATAATCAAGCGGCGGGACTGCGCGATTTTCCTTGGGGCTAAGTCCGCTTAAGATTGCAATGCGCGCATGAATGATAAAATGATGCATATTTTGATCCGCAAGCTTGCCAACAAAATCACGAAGCGGCGCATAATAATCTGCGTAAGCTTGCTGTTTTGATGCTTGAACGGATTGCGCAATGCCGATCCGATGTTTGATTGAAACAGGGATATGACCGCCGCTTGCATCCTGCATTGCCTTCATCAAGGATAGCACCAGATCAGAATCCGCCATCAATGCTGCGCCAAAATTGCCCGCTTGCACACGATCCGACGGGCAGCCACAGTTTAAATTAACTTCATCATAGCCAGCAGCAACGATTTTTTTAACGGCTTTTCCTAATTTCACAGGATCAGACCCGCCAAGCTGGCACACAAGCGGATGTTCAGCAGGATCAAACCCCAGCATTCTGTCAAGATTCCCATTGATCACCGCATCATGGTGCAGCATTTCCGTATAAAGCAAGCTGGATTTGCTGATCAACCGAAATAAATAGCGAAAATGACGATCCGTCCATGCCATCATCGGCGCAACCGCAAATTTACGGCTGGAAGCAAGATGATCGGGCATAATATGATCAGATATGGCGTTATGATTAGGCATTTTTTTTATTAAAATTTAGTTTTTATTAAAATTTAGATATTAAACAGCAATTATTTTATCCAGTATAACCCGAAAAACCAATTTTTACAATGATATCAATCACAGATTGGGGGATTTTACTCACCGATAAAGATTTTTACTGCTATATGGCTTGCATGGAATGGTGATTTATGGCAGTTAATCTTTTAAATTAAGAAATGCGGGGAGAGATGCCGGAGTGGTCGAACGGGGCGGTCTCGAAAACCGTTGTGCTAGCAATAGTACCGTGGGTTCGAATCCCACTCTCTCCGCCATTATGCTTAAAACATTATACTTAAAACGAACTTATCCGCACAAAGCCCCTTGCGAATTCATTTGTGCCATGCGTGTAATTTTTTTAAAATATTACACTTAAAAAAGGAGATCGGGGTGATCTTTAAGCAATTTTTTATCACTAGGCTGGCGGCAGTTGGCTTGATGTCCATCACGCTAATGGGGTGCGTTGCGCCTGTAAGCAAGCAATTTTCCTTTGATGATCGTGCGATTGAACAAGAAGCAAAGAAACAGCGCATTATGGCGCTTGAGAATCGGCTTGGAATGATTTCAAAAATTCAAACCTTGTCTTATCCCATATTGCAAGCAAATGCTGATTTATGCGAAGATCGGGTTACAAAAACACTTGGGTTATATTTTACCTCGCTGCATGATTTTGACAAGAGCCTTACCGCCGCAGGCAAAGAAATTGGCTATTCAGGGCGCATTCAAATCAGCGAGATCATCCAAGGCGGCCCTGCGCATTTGGCAGGGCTAAGGGTTGGAGATCGCATTCTTAGCATCAATGAAAAGGCGATTCCCCCGACCAAAAAAGCGCGTAACATTGTTACAAAAACCCTAAGAGCGGCGGAATCACATGACATTAAGCTTGCGGTTAAGCGCGGGAATGAGCGATTATTTGTGCAAGCCGAAGCCGTTGACAGCTGTGATTATCCTGTTTTTCTTGGCGAATCGAGTGAGATTAACGCCTTTGCAACAGGTGATTCTATCGTGATACAAAAGGGGATGATCAGTTTTGCCCAACAGGATTTAGAACTGCGGCTGGTGATCGCCCATGAATTGGCGCATAATATGATGGGTCATATTGAAGCTTCAACTATAAATCATCTTGGCGGGGTTTTATTGGATAGTGTGCTGATCGTGGTAAGCGGAATTGATTTTGGCGCAAGACATATTGCAATGGATGCCTATAGCCAAGAATTTGAAGCGGAAGCGGATTATGTTGGCATCTATCTGCTTGAACGCGCAGGGTTTGACAGCACGGGGTCTGCGGATTTTTGGCGTAAAATGGGTGCAAGTGGCGAAGCCAACATCAAGGGACATCACACCCATTCGCACCCTGCAACGCCTTACCGCTTTCTTGCAATAAAAAAAGCAAGCGAAGAAGTAAGAATAAAAAAGGCACAAGGACTTCCTTTGATCCCCGATTTAAAAGAAGAGTAAAAAATATTTCTGGCTGCCATATATTTATAAATTATGTGCGCCTTGTTATTTGTGTTTTCTGGGATATTCGTGCTTACTGGGATATTGGTGCTGATATAATGCCGTGGCGGCATCACGGATGGTTACAGAGTCAATCAAAGAATGGCGCTGCTGTTTTTATTGCGATTTGCTAAGGCTTTCCATCTATATTTTTCCATGGCAATGCTTGTATTTTTTACCGCTATTGCACGGACAGATGGCATTGCGGGGGACCTTGCCCCAGCTATTGGGATCATTGCGATCAATCCAGCGCGACAAATCCTTGTCAAATTCCATGCCTGGCTTTGGCGGTGCTTGATCAGGGGAATGTTTGCCAATTTTTGGCAAACGCGTCATGGTTTTTGCCGTTTGTTCAACATCCTGCGAACTTGCCGCAGGCAAATTGCTTGCATCGGCTAAGGCTGCGCCATCATCATGCTGTTCAACAATCAAAGCGGGCGCAGAGGGTAAGACATTCAGCGATTCTTGATCTTGCCCATCACGCATCCTTAATTCAACATGCGATAAAAAGGTGGTCACCCGCTCGCGCAGCTGATCCAGCATGGCTTCAAACAGCGAAAAGGCTTCTTGCTTATATTCATTTAGCGGGTCGCGCTGGGCATAAGCGCGCAGCCCAATCCCTTGCTTTAAATGATCCAGCTGCAACAAATGATCTTTCCAGCTGGAATCCAAAATTTGCAACAGCGCATTGCGTTCAATCAAGCGCATCACAGGCGCACCATAGCGCACCGCCTTTGCTGCCATTCTATCTTCAATTTTTTGCTTCACCTGTTCGTGAATTTCTGCAACGCCGTTCCCCTCGGCATCCGCCCATTCGCCAAGCGGCAAATCAAGCCCAAATTTTTCCATAATTGCCGTATGTAAGCCATCAATATCCCACTGATCCGGCAAGGATTTTGGGGGAAGATAATCATTCATCAGCGCATCAAGCGTATCATGGCGCATGGATTTCACGGTTTCGCTAACATCATTATCCAGCATTAATTCGCGGCGTTGTTCAAACACCACTTTGCGCTGATCATTCATCACATCATCAAATTTTAGAAGCTGTTTGCGAATTTCAAAATTACGCTCTTCTACTTTCTTTTGTGCGGTTTCAAGCGCCTTTGAAACCCAAGGATGGATAATCGCCTCGCCATCTTGAAGCCCAAGCTTCGCAAGCATGGTTTCCAGCCGATTAGAGCCAAAAATGCGCATTAAATCATCTTGCAAACTGACATAGAACTTAGATGCGCCTGGATCGCCTTGCCGCCCCGCGCGCCCGCGCAGCTGATTATCAATGCGCCTGCTTTCATGGCGTTCCGTTCCAATCACCATCAACCCGCCCGCATCAAGCACTTGCTGCTTTTGGGCTTGAATGGTTTGATTAATTTGATCGGCTAGGCTTTGTTGCTGCGCTGCATTCTGCTTATCCGACAAGGCTTCTTTAAGCTGCATATCAGCATTGCCGCCCAGCTGAATATCTGTGCCGCGCCCCGCCATATTGGTTGCCAAAGTAACCGCACCAGGTACCCCTGCACGCGCAATGATAAAGGCCTCTTTTTCATGCTGCCTTGCATTTAAGACCTTGTGATCAATTCCCGCTTTTTGAAGCGCCTTTGATAATTGTTCGGATTTTTCAATCGATGCTGTGCCAATTAGAACAGGCTGCCCCGCAGCATTGCACGCTTTGATCTGATCAATAACGGCTTGATCGCGCTCGTCGGATGTTCGGTAAACCTCGTCATCGGCATCAATCCGCGACATGGGTTTATTGGTCGGCATTTCAATGACTTCAAGCCCATAAATTTGATCAAATTCGCCCGCTTCGGTCATCGCCGTTCCCGTCATGCCTGCAAGCTTTGGATACATTCTAAAGTAATTTTGAAAAGTGATTTGTGCCAGCGTTTGGTTTTCCATTTGAATGGGCTGCCCCTCTTTGGCTTCCAAGGCTTGATGCAGCCCATCTGAATAGCGGCGACCCTCCATCATGCGCCCTGTAAATTCATCAATCAGCACGACCCGCGCTTCCTTGATCAAATAATCCTTATCCAAGCGAAACAGATGATGCGCGCGCAAGGCTTGATTGACATGATGCACCAGCGATACATTTTGCAAATCATAAAGATTGCTGTCTTGATCCAGCAAACCTTCGGCTTTTAGCAACGATTCAACATGTTCTTGCCCGCCATCCGTTAGACTGATTGCGCGGGATTTTTCATCCATTTCATAATCTTCAGCAACCAGTTTTGGAATGATTGCATCAATGCCCACATAAAGTTCGCTGGTGCCTTGAACGGGACCTGAAATAATAAGCGGGGTGCGGGCTTCATCAATCAAGATCGAATCAACCTCGTCCACAATCGCATAATTAAAGTCGCGCTGCACCAGCTCTTCGGCACGAAATTTTAAATTATCACGCAGATAATCAAATCCAAATTCATTATTAGTGCCATAAGTAATATCCGCCGCATAGGCTTGTTTTCTTAAATCATCCTGAAGATTAGGGATCACAACACCGACCGATAGCCCCAAAAATTCATAAATTTTGCCCATCCACGCTGCATCGCGGCTGGCAAGATAATCATTGACGGTGACCACATGCACCCCTTTGCCGCTAAGCGCGTTTAAATAAACGGCAAGGGTCGCAACCAGCGTTTTGCCTTCGCCTGTTTTCATTTCGGTGATTTTGCCTTGATGCAGCACAATGCCGCCCAGCAGCTGCACATCAAAATGGCGCATATTCAGCACCCGCTTTGATGCCTCGCGCACCGTGGCAAAGGCTTCAACCAGCAAATGATCAACGCTTTCGCCTGCTGCCAGCCTTTCTTTAAATTCAGCCGTTTTTGCCGTAAGGCTTGCATCATCCAAGGCTTGATAATTGGGTTCTAATGCGTTGATCTCAGACACTTTTAACTGCATTTTCTTTACAATGCGGTCATTTTCATTTCCAAAGACACGCTTTAGGCTTTTTGCAATATTTAACATGAATTTAACTTAACCTTAAAATGAAATGCTGGAAAATAAAATACTGAATTAACGGGCTTGTAAGCGCAAACGCAGCGCATTTAAGCGAATAAAGCCTTCTGCGTCGCGCTGATCATAAACCGTATCTTCTTCAAAGGTAACAATATCGGCATCATAAAGGCTAAAGGGCGACCGCCTGCCTGTGATGATCACATTTCCCTTATAAAGCAAGGCGCGCACTTCGCCCGTTACCCGTTCATTGGCGGTATCAATCAAGCTTTGCAGCATCACCCGTTCTGGCGCGAACCAAAAGCCATTATAGACAAGTTCGGCATAGCGCGGCATTAATTCATCCTTTTGATGCATCGCCCCACGGTCCAAAGTTAAGCTTTCAATGGCGCGGCGCATGTGAAATAACACCGTCCCGCCAGGCGTTTCATAAATGCCGCGTGATTTCATGCCAATAAAGCGATTTTCAACAATATCGGTCATGCCAATGCCATTATCACCGCCAAGCTTATTTAGCGATTCAAGCAGGGTTGCGGGTGATTGCCGCACACCATTTAGCGATACAGGATCACCTTTTTCAAAGCCAAGCACAATTTCAGTTGGCTTATCGGGGGCATTAAACGGGGTTACCATGCGGCTTAGGATTAGATCATAATCTGGGGCTTCCCACGGATCTTCCAGCATTTTACCTTCTGATGAGATATGCAGCAAATTGGCATCTTGTGAAAAGGGTGCTTCGCCATATTTATCTTTTGGCACAGCAATTTGATGGGATTGCGCATAAGCAATCAGCTTTGTTCTGGAATTTAAGTCCCATTCACGCCATGGCGCGATCACTTTAATTGCAGGATCAAGCGCATAATAGCCAAGTTCAAACCGAATTTGATCATTGCCCTTGCCTGTTGCGCCATGGGCAACCGCATCTGCGCCTGTTTCTGCGGCGATTTCAATTTGGCGTTTGGCGATTAGCGGGCGCGCGATGGAAGTTCCCAGCAAATAAGTCCCTTCATAAAGCGCATTTGCCCGAAACATGGGAAAGACATAATCGCGCACAAATTCTTCGCGTAAATCCTCAACAAAGATTTGTTTAATCCCCATCAATTCGGCTTTTTTACGGGCTGGCTCTAATTCTTCGCCTTGACCAAGATCGGCGGTAAAAGTCACCACCTCGCAATGATAGGCATCTTGTAGCCACCGTAAAATGACGGATGTATCCAGCCCGCCAGAATAGGCAAGCACCACTTTTTTTATGGGGTCTTTCGCTGTCATAAAGTCTTTCCTGCAATATATAAGAATGCTTGTATAGATATAGTTCGGTTTTATGCCGAAACAAGCGATTTTGCAAGTGGCTTAATTAAAACTGCTTTGTTAGCGTTAGCGTGGCACTGTTTTTATGATAATCATAAAGTTCATGGTTGCTGTGATTGCGCGTGTGCGTTGCCCTAGCGTCAATGAAAATATCATGCTCAAGAAAATGATAGCGCGCGCTAAGCCCGCCGCTAAGCGTGCGATCTTTACGCAGCGTGTCTTGGGCATCATCCAGCCCGCGATACGCTTTTGTTGATGCGGAGACAAAGGGCGTTAATCTTATATTTTCCAGCAAATTGCGGTTATAATCCAAATTCAGCGATGTTTGATCATAGCTGTTTCTGGGGGATGCTGGAACAAGATTCTGTCCATATCTGGCGGATAATCTTAACCATCCCTCAAAAGGTGCTTTATAGCGAATTCCCGCGCCCATTCCCCAATTTGAGGTTTTTCTGTCATCATTATCATAAAAATATTTTTTCATAACAGACATGCTTGAATTTAGCGCGACATCCTTATTGATGATGTAATTCACCCTTGGGCTAAGCGCGAAGCTGTAATCATGGTAAGGATTTTCATGCCCATAGCGCGTTTGTGTAAACCGAAGCGGCGCATCATAGCTCCAGCGCTGATTGATTGTGCCGCCAAATGCACCAATTGCGGTAATATTGCGCGCATCAAGCGCATCAAAATCATGGTAGTCTGTGTGAGATAGGCTTGCCGTTGCCCTGATATATTTATCCGCAGCATAATTATGGGTGCCGCCGATCTGGGCTGAATAGACATAGCCCCAATCATCGCTTTCTATCGCATCTTCTGACAATGTAAAAGGCAGCCCAAATAATTCGATGCGCGGGCTGCCAGGACCATTATTGACATTGCTGTCATAGGTAAAACCCGCACTGACAGAAGCAAACCATGGCTTGTCGGTATTTTTGATATTCTTTCTGCGCTGCGCAATGGAAGCCAAATATAGATCAACATTTTTAAGCACAGCAGGGGGGGTGTTGGGATCATCCTTCACTGCATTTAATAAAGCAAATGCTTCATCAAATTGATTTATATTCACCAATAAAGAGGCAAGCTCCAGCTTCACCCGTCCATTATCAGGCTCACGCCGTAAAATTTCACGAAACGCGTTTGCCGCTTCGTCAAATTTGGCAATGGCGCGCGCTGCAACCCCATATAAAAATAAAATTTGAGAGGGGCTTGTGGTAAGCTCAATCTGAGGCGCCAATAAATCATAGGCTTGTTGATATTGATGGGCTGCTACCAAAGTTTCAATTTCCGTTTGGTCAATTTGCGCTTGATTGATAAGGGCCTGATTTTGCGCTTGCGCATGGTGATTGAGCATCACGCAAAATAATATCGACCATAAAAAATATTTCAACATAAAAATTGCCTCTTAAAGCTATACCATAAATTTTTATTTTGCAACCGCAACAAACACACCAGCAGCATCTTCGCCCCCTGCCTTGCTAACAGTAAGTGCGCCCATCGCTTCGGTGGGGTTAAGGCTGGTACCAAACAAAGTGCCATCCAGCCCGCCTGACATGTTATTTGTGCCATCCGAAAGATCAGCTTCAAATTCACCAAAAGCGGTTAGCCGACCATTTTCAAAATCTGGACTTGCCCAAGCAACCTCCGCCTTTGTTAATGCCATACTGCCTGTTACCAGATCAGTGCCAAAATCAACATTCATATTCATGGTTCCGCCCAAGGCGCTATTGTCGGTGAAAAATCCTTGAACAATGCCCGCAAAATCAGCTGACCCAATTTGCGGCAAGTCATCGGGGTCGGTATATTCACCAATAAGATTAGTTACCGCAACCACATTACCCAAGCTTACTTGCTGGGAATTTCCATAGGCAGTAATGGTAAGATCATTACCCGTACTGCTTGCCCATTCACCCCACCCAACATAGGATAAAATAATATTTTCAGCGGTTCCGTCATTATCGGTGTCAATTGCCACATCGCTGGTGAGATTTTGAATCACTGCATTTCCGCCAGTGATGGTAACCGCAGAATCATTGTTCACATCATTCAAAGCATCACCATTTATAAGACGCTATCGGTTTCAATGTTAACATAGCTGGAGGCAAAAGTCATCTTCCCCGCATAATCTAAAGGGACATCGGGCTCTTCTGAGCCAGCAAACACCCCAACCGCAGAAACATAACTGTTTGGATCAAACCAATACCATGACCCCGCAATTTCCAATAGATCAGAGCTGGATGTGCCATAAAACTCCCCCGTAAGCCCCCCCAATAAATCATCTCCTACAGCAAAAGGTGAGTTTGCATTTGCATTAATGATGCTTCCATAATTAAGATCAAAACCGCTGCCATCTACGCTCCCGCTGGGCAAATGGGCTTTGAAAGAGACATCCTTTGAATTCAAAG
>JBGCED010000072.1:0-13487 GCA_045106055.1 Alphaproteobacteria bacterium | reverse complement strand
ACCATGGGATATGTGCTGGGCAAGCCCCATTTTGCACGATATTGTTCGGGCGTCATTTTATAGGCTGTGCGCAAATGCCGCTTGAGCATTTTAAGCTTTGCGCCATCTTCAAGGCAAATAATATAATCTGGTTGAATTGATTGATCGATATCCACCGCAGGGGCTTGCGCATATTGCCGCTGATTGCCTGCAGCATTTGCAGAAGGTGCAAGCGGGGGCTGTGTACTGTTAAGCGCTGTTAATTTTTGATAAACCCGTTCAATAACATTCGAAACATCATCATCATCAAGCTTGTGATTCCCAAGATAAGCGGCAACGACATTTGATGTCATATTCAATAGATCTTTTTTGCTTGCGATGCTGGACATATCCATCTTATCCAGATCATTAATCACATCTTTTGCCATAATCTCTCTCTTAATGTTTTAATCTATAACGGTTTTATCATTATTTCATTCATAATTCCATGCTTTTACAAAGCATGATCAATAATAGGCTTAGATTTATTATGATTTATGAATGTTCTTCGCTCTCAATATTATAATAAGCAAAAAAACAAGGCTTTTGCAACTTGAATCTTTGAGTCTATTTTATTATTTACACTATATTATAAAGTATTAACATTAAGCCTCTATTTTTAAGATCTTAATCCGTTCGCGCAGTTGGAATTTTTGAACCTTGCCCGTTGAGGTTTTGGGGATTTCATCAAAAATAATCTTTTTTGGAAGCTTAAAGCGTGCCAAGCGTGTTTCGCAAAACGCAATGATCTGTTGTTCGCTTGCCTGATGCCCTGCTTTTAATTCAATGAAGGCGCATGGGCTTTCGCCCCATTTTTTGCTGGGAATTGCCACAACTGCCGCAAGCTGCACGCAATCATGGGCATGCAAGGCGGCTTCAATTTCCACCGAAGATATATTTTCGCCCCCTGAAATAATCACATCCTTTAAGCGGTCGCGAATATGGATATAATAATGATCATCCATGACGGCAGCGTCCCCGCTCCAAAAATAACCACCATCAAAGGCTTTTTGCGTGGCATCAGGGTCTTTATAATAGCCCTTCATCACGCAATTTCCGCGAATCGCAATCTCGCCCTGTTCTGGGGGATGCTCGGGGGCGGTCTGATCATGGGAATGCAGCGCAACATCCTTGCCCGTTTCGCGGTTAATCACGCGAATATTTTCCATCATTGGAAAGGCAACCCCTTGCATTGCCTGTTTTTGCGCTTGCTGATCTGGATCAAGTTCATTCCATTCTGCTTGCCAAATGCATTGGCTGATATGACCATAGGTTTCGGTCAAGCCATAAACCTGCATCACCTCAAGCCCCAGCTGATTGGCGCGCTGTAAAATGGCAGGGGGCGGCGGTGCGCCCGCAGTTAATACTTTAATCAAAGGATCATAGCGCATCTGCGGGGCAAATTCGCTTTCACATAGCATGGATAGAATAATCGGCGCAGCCCCAAAATGGGTAACCCCTTCATCGGCGATGGCTTTAAATATTTTTTTAGGCGCAGGATCACGCGTAAACACCATTTTTGCGCCCACAATCGCCATTGCCCATGGGTGATTCCAGCCATTGCAGTGAAACATTGGCACAATTGATAAATAATGGGGATTTTGCGGAAGCGCCCATGCAGCAACGCTGCCCATGCTCATTAAATATGCGCCGCGATGATGATAAACAACGCCCTTGGGCCGTCCTGATGTGCCTGAAGTATAATTAAGCGCAAGCGCATCCCATTCATCGGCAGGCAGCGTAATATCAAATTCAGGATCGCCTTTGGCAATCACTTCATCCAGCATATAATCGCCAAAATCACTGTGTTCTTTCATTGCTTGATTGGAAGCTTCATCATAAATATCATGGATCACAATCAGCTTTGGCTTTGTGCTTAACAGCGCAAGCGCCCGCTGAACAAGCGGGATATAGGCAGCATCCACACATAAAAACGCACAATCGGAATGATCCAGAATATAGGCAATGGTCGCATCCTCAAGCCTTGTATTAATCGCGCCAATCACCGCGCCCGCCATCGGAATCGCATAATGCAATGCAAACAGGCTTGGAATATTGGGCGCAATCACCGATATAACATCGCCGCGCTTCGCGCCAATTTTTATAAATCCGTCCGCCAGCTTGCGGCAATCATCGCCAAATTCCCGCCATGTTTGGCGCTGCCCCTGATAAGCAATGCAAGGCTTATTGCCATAGGTTTGCTGTGCGCGCGCCAAAAAAGATAAGGGCGATAATGGCACATAATTGGCGGCATCTTTTTCCAAAGCATCAAAATATTGCTGCATTTAGCGTGTTCCCTTTCTGCGTTTTAATAAATCATCCAGCCAATGCGGGTCCATTTCAGGCACACAAGACAATAAAAGTTCAGTATAAGGATCATGCGGCGGAATGAAAATATTTTCTTTCGTATCCTGTTCTATGACCTTACCATTGCGCATCACCACCACTTCATCCGCAATCGCCTTAACCGTTGCAAGATCATGGGTAATAAACATATAAGTTAGGTTTAATTTGCGCTGTAATTGATCCAATAATTTTAAAATTCCTTCTGCAACGATCTGATCCAATGCCGATGTTACCTCGTCACAAATGATTAATTGCGGATGGGCTGCAAGTGCGCGCGCAATGCCGATTCGCTGTTTCTGCCCGCCTGATAATTCACTGGGCAAGCGGTTTAGATAATGATCGGGTTCAAGCTCGATCAATTCCAGCAATTCACATATTCTTGCTTGTAATTGCTTGCCGCTAAGCCCTGTGTAAAAGGCGGCGGGTCTGCCAATAATTTCAGCAATTTTCTGTTTGGGATTTAGCGCAGTATCCGCCATTTGATAGATCATTTGAATTTGTTGAAGCTGCCCCTTATCGCGCTTTAGATACGAAGCGGGCAGTGCTTGCCCTTGATATAACACTGATCCAGCCTTTGGCGGCAGCAATCCTGTGATCACCCGTGCTGCGGTTGATTTTCCAGACCCTGATTCACCAACAACCGCAACGGTGCTGCCTGCTTTAATGTTAAAATCAACGGCATCAAGCACTTTCACCTTGCCATAGCTGGCATCAATATTTTCAAGCCGCAATAAATCAATCTCGCTTGATGATTCCTTGATTGTTGGGGATGCTGGGGCTGCCTTTTTAAATTGGCGCACCGCCCATAGCGATTTGGTGTAATCTTGGGTTGGCGCGCGCATAATATCGGCGGTTTTGCCCTGTTCAACCTCGCGCCCTTCCAGCATGATTTTAATGCGGTCCGCCATTTGCGCCACCAGCGCCAAATCATGGGTAATGTAAATTGCTGCCGTATTATAATCGCGGACAATATCGCGAATCGTTTCCAAGACTTCAATTTGGGTGGTCACATCAAGCGCGGTGGTGGGTTCATCAAAAATGATTAAATCAGGGCGGCACGCCATTGCCATTGCCGTCATTGCGCGCTGTAACTGCCCGCCTGAGACTTGATGCGGATAGCGCATGCCAATATTTTCAGGATCAGGCAACAGCATTTTTCTGTAAAGCTCAACCGCATCTGCTTGTGCTTGCGCTTGATTGGAAAGCTGATGCAGCAACGGACCTTCGGTAAATTGATCAATTAATTTATGGGCAGGATTAAAGCTTGCCGCAGCCGATTGCGCAACATAGCTTACCTTTCGTCCCAGCAGCTGGCGTCGCTGTTGCGGCGATAGCGTTAATAAATCAACCCCATCAAAGCGAATTGAACCTTGGGTGAATTTACAGCCATCACGCGCAAACCCCATGGCGGCAAGCCCAAGCGTTGATTTTCCAGCCCCCGATTCCCCGATCAGCCCCAATATTTCGCCGCGTTTTAGTTCCAAATTAATTTGATCCACAATTCTAATCGGCTGGTCATTTGACATTGCCTCAATCACCAGATTTTTAATCTCAACTAGGGGGGGATCATGTTCAAGCGTTTCATTCATCCATCAGCCCCCCTTATGATTTTAAGCCACTGGCGCGGTGAAGCTGCCAATCCACGACAAAATTCACCGATACGGTTAATAGCGCAATCGCCCCAGCGGGCAATAAGGGGGTAATGTCGCCAAAAGTGATCAAGGTTGCATTTTCCCGCACCATTGATCCCCAATCCGCAGCAGGGGGCTGCACCCCCAGCCCCAAAAAGGATAGCGCAGAAATTGCCAAAAATACAAAACAAAAGCGCAGCCCGAATTCTGCGATTAAGGGCGCGGTGACATTGGGCAATATTTCTTTAAAGACCAGCCATGGCAATTTCTCGCCCCGCAATTTTGCAGCCTCAATATAATCCATTACCACAACCCCCGCCGCAACCGAGCGCGCCAACCGATAAACCCGCGTCATATCAATCACCGCAATCACCAAAATCATATTGGTAATGGATGTGCCAAAGATGGATAATAGCAATAGCGCAAAAATCAGTGCGGGCAGTGCCATAAATACATCAATCAACCGGCTTAATGCTTGATCAACCCAGCCGCCAACCGCAGCCGCAATCAGCCCCAATAATGTTCCAGAGACAAAGGCAAGGCAAGTGGTGATAAAGGCAATCCCAACCGAATTGCGCGCGCCATAAATTAAACGGCTGAACATATCGCGTCCCAGATTATCCGTTCCCAGCAAAAACCCATCGCCCCATGGCAAATATTCATCCCCCACCACTTGGCGTTCGGCATAAGGCGCAATTAGGGGCGCAAACAGCGCAAGAAAAATATAGATCACAATCATGATCATGCCAAATTTTGCCGTAAAGGGAATTTTATAAAAGGATTTCAGCACTAATAATTTATTCATCCTTAAAATGCCCCTATCGCTTATGGCGCAAGCGCGGATTGCTTAAAATGGATAGAAAATCTGCGGTAATGTTAAGCCCGATATAGGCGCAGGCAAAAATCAATGCCGCCGCTTGCACCACAATCACATCGCGCTTTGCAACTGAATCAACAATCAGCTGCCCCAAGCCTGGATAAACAAACACAACTTCTACCACCACCACCCCTGTAATTAAAAAAGCAAGGTTAATGGAAATTACATTGATGATCGGCGCCCACGCATTTGGCAGCGCATGGCGCACAATCACCAGCCATGGGGGAACGCCTTTTAAGCGCGCCATTTCAATATAGGGCTGGGCGAGCAAATTAATGATCGCTGCCCGCGTCATGCGCATCATATGGGCGGTAATAATCAAGGTTAGGGTTAAAGCGGGCAGAAAACAGCGATAGAGCCGATCGCTAAAATCCATATCAGGGGAAATGCGCGCCATTGATGGAAATAAGCCCGTTTGCGCCAGAAAGAAAATTAAAATATACGCCATAAAAAATTCAGGAAAGGAAATGGTCGTTAAGGTAAAAACATTGGCAATCCGATCAAACAGGCGATTGCGATAAAGCGCTGCCAATACCCCAAGTGTAACCGCCAGCGGCACAGCAATCGCCGCTGTATAAAGCGCAAGGAACAGCGTATTATATAGCCGTGGTGCAATCAATTCGGATACATCGCGCCCGCTTGCAAGCGAATTGCCAAAATCCCCTTGCATCACCCCCAGCAACCAATCCATATAACGCTGCCATGCGGGGTCATTTAGTCCAAGTTCGCGCCTGAAGGCTGCCACCGTTTCTGGCGTTGCAGACTGCCCCAAAATCTCCTGCGCCAAATCGCCAGGAAGCAATTCAATCGCAAAGAAAATTATCAAGGAAACCACCAGCAAGGTTAGCAGCCCCAAACCAAGTCTTTCAAATAAAAGTCGCATTATGCTTTTTTAAAAAATATGTTTTTTTTTAAAGTAAAGCGTTTACGCAAACCACCAGCGTTCAAGCGCCCTAAAGCCGTCCATCGCCCAATTTGCGCCAACTGTTTCAGGATGGGCAATCTTATCTGATAATGCCATCACATAGCTTGCAAACATTGGCACAACCACCCCGCCTTGATTCGATACAATTTCTTGCATGTCATAATATAATTCACGGCGATTTTCCATATTGCTTTCGGATCTTGCCTGCACCAATAATTTATTAAAGCGATCATGCGACCAAAAACTATCATTCCAAGCTGCATCGCCGCTATAGGCAGTGGAAAACATCCAATCTTCGGTGGGTCTTCCGCCCCAATAGCATGCACAAAACGGCTTTTTCATCCATATATTATTCCAATAGCCATCATTTGGCTCGCGGTTAATGGTAAGTTCAATGCCTGATGCTGCTGCGGTTTCTGAATATAAAACGCCCGCATCAACCGCCCCTGGAAAGGCAGCATCCGCAACCGACAGCGTTAATTCCAAGCGATCCAGCCCCGCTTGCTTCATATAATATTTTGCTTTATCAGCATCAAAGCTGCGCTGCTCAAGGTCTTTATGATGAAAACGCTGCGATGGGCCAATCGGGTGATCATTCCCAACAGAGCCATAGCCATTTAACACCTTATCCACCATTTCTTGGCGGTCAATCGCATATTTTAACGCCATGCGCACATTATTATCATTATAGGGCGCAATTCTTGTATCCATTGGGAATGTATAATGCTGCGTGCCTGTGGTGGATAGAATATTAATATTATTACGGCGTTTCAGCATATTAATCGTGCTAAGGTCAACTCGATCAATCACATCCACCTCGCCAGAGATAACGGCGTTCAGCCTTGCAGAAGCATCCGCAATCGTCAGCATTTCAATTTCATCAAAATGGGCACGATTATCTTTCCAATAATTGGGATTACGGATCATGGTTGCGGACACCCCAGGATCATAGGATACCACTTGATATGCCCCGCAGCCATCCGCGCTTTTGGGGTCAATCTTGCCATCTTTTGCGGGCAAGACTGGCAAATGATAATCCGATAGCATAAAGGGGAAATCGGCATTGCTTTCTTTGATCACCATGACAACGCTGAGTTTACCGCTTGCCCGAATCGATTGAATGGGTTCAACAATCGGCTTGGCTGCGGATTTGCTATCTTCCCCGCGATGATAATTGATGGATGCGACCACATCATCGGCATCAAGCGTTTTGCCGCTATGGAACATAACCCCATCGCGCAGCTTAAATTCATAAGTTAGCCCATTGCCGCTTACACTCCATTCGGTTGCAGCTTCGCCAATCAAATCCCCCTCGGCGGTGACTTCGGTTAAATAGCAATTTCTGGCGGTTGCAAATACTTGTGCATAAGCATTTTCCCATACCCCTGGATCATAATTATCCGAAGTGCTGCCATGCCCCATCCCAACGCGTAATTTACCGCCTTTTTTTGGGGTTGCGGCTTGCGCTTTGCTAAAAATGGCTGGGGTCATGCCTGATGCGACCACAGCGCCGCCAAAAGCAGCCCCTTTTAATAAATTGCGGCGGTTTAATTCTGTAAGATGTTTCATCTTTTCCTCCTAGAAATAGGGCAGCTTGTGTGAAATTATTTCACAAATGAATAGGCTTTATTTATAAAAACCATTCATAAACCGCCTGATAAATCTTGACTAAGTTTCCCTCTATTGGCTTAAATGTTACAGGCTAGACTTGATCTGTCAAATAAAATCTACAAATTACTTTTAACCGCTTTGGTGTAAATATGATGAATCCCCCCCCATCCTTTCAAGCAGATTATGTCATTATTGGCGCGGGATCAGCGGGGGCAGCCCTTGCTTATCGCCTGTCTGAAGATGGCAAATATTCGGTTTTGGTGCTGGAATATGGTGGCAGCGATCAAGGGCCTTTCATTCAAATGCCCGCCGCGCTTAGCTATCCAATGAATATGCGCCGCTATGATTGGGGATATAAGACCACCGCGCAACCCCATCTGGGCGGGCGGGAATTGGTTGCGCCGCGCGGCAAAGTGCTTGGCGGATCATCATCGGTAAATGGCATGGTTTATGTGCGCGGCAATGCGGGTGATTTTGATGAATGGGCGCGTCAAGGCGCAGCTGGCTGGGGATATAAAGATATTTTGCCTTATTTTATCCGCATGGAAAATTGGCACGGCTGGGATAATAAGGGCGGGAATAATAAGGGGGATGAAAATTTGACTCGCTGGCGCGGCAATAATGGCCCGCTGCATATTTCGCGCGGCAAGCTTCAAAACCCGCTTTATCATGCCTTTATAAAGGCGGGGCAGCAAGCGGGCTATCCTTTTACACCAGATTATAATGGCAAGCAGCAAGAAGGCTTTGGGGAAATGGAGCAAACCATTTGGCGCGGGCGGCGCTGGTCAACCGCCAATGCCTATTTACGCCCCGCGCTTAAACGCAAAAATTGCGATTCCCTGCGCTGTTTGGTCACCAAAATTCGCATTGATCAAGGGCGCGCGATTGGGGTTGAAGCCTTACAAGGCAATCATTCGATTTTTATTAAAGCAAATAAAGAAGTGATTCTGTCGGCTTCCGCCTTTAACAGCCCAAAATTATTAATGCTCTCAGGGATTGGCGCGGGGCAGCATTTGCAAGATCATGGCATTCCCGTCACCCTTGACCGCCAAGGGGTGGGGCGCAATTTGCAAGATCATCTGGAATTATATATTCAGCAAGCCTGCACACAGCCCATCACACTTTATAAATATTTCAATGTCTTTGGCAAGGCATGGACGGGGCTTCGTTGGCTATTGACCAAGGGCGGGCTTGGGGCAAGCAATCATTTTGAAGCGGCAGCATTTTTAAGGTCAAGCCCCAGCATTCCCTATCCTGATATTCAATATCATTTTCTGCCGTTAATGGTGCGCTATGACGGTAAAAGCCCAGCGGGCGGGCATGGATTTCAAGCCCATGTTGGTCCGATGCGTTCAAAATCACGCGGGAAAGTCATGCTTAGCAGCCCCGATCCACGGGCAAGCCCATTGATTGATTTTAATTATATGGCGCATGATCAAGATTGGGTTGATTTTCGCCATTGCATCCGCCTTACGCGCAATATTTTCAATCAGCCCGCCTTTGATCCTTTTAGAGGGCAAGAAATTCAACCAGGCGCAGATGTTGCAAGCGATGCTGCGCTTGATGAATTTATTCGCGATCACGCAGAAAGCGCCTATCACCCTTGCGGAACGGTCAGGATGGGCGATAAGGATGATAAAATGGCAGTGATTGATCCTTATTGCCGCGTGATTGGTATGGAAGGGCTACGGGTTGTGGATTCCTCAATCTTTCCCACCATCCCCAATGGCAATTTAAACGGGCCATCGATCATGGTCGGCGAAAAAGCATCCGACATTATTCTTGGCAAATCCCCCTTAACCACAGACCTATGTAATTAGGTGTAATAATTTTTTGCAATCAATGCAAAACCGCTTATAATGCACGCAGTTAAAAACATAAAATAAGCATGATAAGGACATTGCATGGCTTTTGATGACGATGATGATGATGGTGAGGGCGAACCCAAAAAATCGATTATAGGAAAACGCCTGATTTTGATCTTGGTGGCGGTTGCGGTCATTATTATTGGGGCGGTGCTTGGCATTGCCTATATGATGGGCTGGCTTGACGATCTTTTTAATTTAAAGCCGCAAACCATCGAAGAAGCCGCGCTGGAACGCGGGGATGCGCCTGTTAATGATATTGGCTTTTTCTATTCCCTTGAAGAAATTTCTGTTCCCATTCAATCATCGGGCAATCGTTCGCGGTTTTTAAAGCTTAATTTGGTGCTTGAGCTAGAGGCCGAGTCGGATATCGCCTTTGTTGAACAAGTCATGCCGCGCATCACCGATAATTTGCTGGTTTTCTTGCGTGAATTAAGGGTAAGCGAGATGGAGGGATCGCAAGGCATTTACCGCGTGCGCGAAGAATTATTAAGGCGCATTAATGCCGCGCTTAGCCCCATCAAAATTAAGGATGTTTTATTTTCCAACATCGCCATACAATAATCCCCCCGCTTTGGTATCTGATTCAAGGATAAAAGCGGTTTTAAGTAACGCGGGTTCAAGCCTTAAACAGGATCAAAGAAATGATGGATTTTGTTTAAATCGATGGATTCAAGCGAAGGGGGAGACCATTGCGGGTTCTTATCCTTATCAATGATCAAAGCGCGAATGCCTTCAATCATGTCGGATTGTTGGTGGATTAGCTGTTCTGCAATGGCAGATTCCATCGCAATCGCTTCATCAAAAGAATAGGATTTTGCGCGCTTTTGCGCTTCAACCGCCAGTGCCATCGCTTGGGGGGAATTGCGCGCCATCAGCTTACGCCAATATTGTGCCTGTTCCCAGTGGGATTTTTCAAGGGCAATCGCAATTTCTGGCGCATTGTCTGCTTGAAATAGGTTTCGGATTTTACGCTTTAAACTGCCGTCAAATTGGCTGAGTTCTGGCGGGAATTCGCACCATCGATGCTTGATTTGTGTGTGCAGCGGCTGCCGCCAATTCACCCCTTGCTTTAGCCAATCAATCACTTCAGGGATTGCCTTATGCGGCACATAATTTTGGGCAAGCTTCAGCCCCAAGGCATCGCCCGCATTTAACCTTAATCCTGTCATTGCCAGCAATTTGCCAATATTTGCAGGCAATTTTGCCAATATTCTGGAAGTGCCAACATCAGGAATAAACCCAATCGCGGCTTCAGGCATTGCAAAAACCGCATTTTCAGTCACAATCGTGCATTTGGTGTGAATGGCAACACCAACGCCGCCGCCCATCCAAATGCCATCCACCAGCGCAAGGCACGGCTTTGGAAAATGATAGATCATGCGATCAAGCACATATTCTTCTTTAAAATAGGTTGCGGCACGATCAGGATCACTTTGCGCAATTTCCCATACGGCGCGAATATCACCGCCAGCACAAAAAGCACGCGGATCGGACGAACAAATTGCAACTCCCTTAATATGCGGGGTTTTTGACCATTTTTCCAACTGCAAGCGCATATCAATGATCATATCAAGGCTTAGCGCATTTAGCGCACGCGGGCGATTAAGCGTAATAAGCCCCAATTCCCCAAATTCTTGCAACTTTAAATTTTCAGTCGTCATAAAATAAAAAACCCATAAAGCGTTATTTTTATTACTATATTTATAAATCATGCTTGAGTCAAAAAAATATCCAGCCTATATAATAGAATGAGCGATCATCAAAGCAATAGAGCGGAAGGGGCAAGAAATGGCGATTCTAAAAATTGCAAAAATGGGGCATCCTTGCTTGCGCACCCAAGCCGCGACCATTGATCAAATTGACGATGACATTCTAAGCTTGGTTGAAAATATGATTGAAACGATGGAGGATGCGCAAGGAACAGGGCTTGCCGCCCCGCAAGTCCATGTTTCGCTGTCACTGCTGGTTTATTTTCTGCATCATAAATCTTGCGATGATGTGCCATTAACCGCGATTGCAAACCCGATCATCACCCCGCTTGATGATGTGATTAATTATGATTGGGAGGGCTGCTTGTCTGTGCCTGGGCTAAATGGTGTTGTGCCGCGATATAGCAATATTCATCTTTCTGCGATTAACATTGAAACAGGGAATTATTTTGAAGCTGAATATCAAGATTATCATGCCCGTGTCTTGCAACATGAAATTGACCATTTGCAAGGAATCCTTTATCCGCAGCGCATGGATGATCTTGGGCTGCTGGTCTATAGCGATAATTTAAAACATGGCATGCCCGAACATGCCAAAACATTAATTAAGCTTGGCAATCATCAAAAAAAGCAATAGAATCAACATATGACCCGTGATCATTTAAATGATAGAACCGCCAATCTTGGGCAAAATGAAGCAGATTTATTATTTGCTATTTTGCCGCATATCCCCTTTGATGGTTGGACAAAAAAGGCGATTATGGCGGGCGCAGAATCCCTTTGCGCAAATCAAAGCGCTGAACTTGCCGCTTTTCCTAACCTGCCAGATGATTTATTAATCGGCGTTTCAAAACTGATCAACCAGCAGCTTTCCATCCATATTGAACGCGTCACAACGCAGGCGGAAACCAGCAATATGCGCTTCCACGAAAAAATCATTGAAGCGATCATGCGTGCCTATGGACAATTTAAACCCTTTCGCCCTGCCATGATCAATGCCGCAGGCTTGATGGCAAACCCCTATCATGGCAAGCTGGTAACAGGGCTGTTATTTGAACAAGCGGATCATATTTGGCGTGAATTTGGGGATAAATCGCTTGATTTTAATTATTATTCCAAACGCGGTCTGTTAAGTTTGGTCTTATCTTCATCGCTGCTGGTCTATCTTTATGATGAAAGCGATGATTTAAGCGATACACGGGCGTTTCTGGCGCGGCGCATTGATAATGTGTTATCAATTCCCAAAATCAAGCAAGCCGCTAGGGATCGCTGCGCGCATACAAAACAGGTGATAAAATCGGTGCTGCCATCCACGCCCTTTGGCACAAGGAATGATGTTTTGAAAATGCGGGGACTATAATGGGTAAGCCAAAGCTTTCTGGATTAAAAACCTTGCTTGAAAAGGCTGGAAAATCGCCTGACCCCAGCATTACCATTCTGTCTGGCTTGCTGGATCACATAGAAGAAAACCATAAGCTTGATATGCATTTAAGCGTGGATAAAGAAAAAAATATGCTTGAATTTAAGCCAATCCCGCCTTCCAAGGAATATCGGCAGGTGCTAACGCTGCTTGCGCCAATTTTAAGGGATAAATATCATAAGCTGCATGAAAAGCTGGTTGCGCGTGCAAAGGGAAGCCATGCACTTGATCCTGATTTTGTGGGTGAAATGCTGAATCACCATGATAGCAATTTAACGATTCCCTATATTAAATCATCGCCCTTGGTCAGCGAAACGCAAATGAAATCCTTAATAGAGCTTGGTACGAACAGCCAGCGTTTTGCGCTTTGCGAGCGTCCGAATCTGCCCCGACCCATCATTGATATTTTATTGCAAGAAGGGGATGCGATGATGGTCATTGCGCTATTATGCAATGGCAAGATCGCATTCACCAAATCGCAAATCCGCTATATGGAAGAGATGCATAAGCAAAATCATTATTTTCAGCAAGCGGTTGCCGCCCGCATCGCTTCAAACATGGATCATTTTTTTACATTCCAAATGGATGTCATTAAAAAAGGACCGCTGCCAGCATTTGCCGATGATCTTGACCCCAGAATCATTGACGCTTTTCTTGCCCGCAAATTAATGCCTGAACGCATTCTAGCAAGCGCAATTTTGGGGGATGCCAATGCGATCATTCAGCTATTTGCGCTTTATGGATTAATATCGGTTAAGAACGCCACCCAGCTGCTATATGAAGAAACCGAGGGGTTGCGCATTTTATACAGTCACGCCAAGCTTGATCGCCATTGTTTTGAATTATTTAAGCAAGCATGGGTCTTTGGCTGGTCAAATCCAGGCCCCAAAAACCGCGATGATCAAAAGGTTTATTTATTTAACCGCACCCAAGAATTGCTGGAAGAATATCCCGAATTGGTTGAACGCTATCAGCTAAAAGGCAGCACAGATTTCAGCCATCGTTTCAACCAAAATTGCGCAAGCCCCGCATTGCGCCATCTTAATTTCAGCCATCTGCTCAAAAAGAAATACCCACACACA
>JBGCED010000071.1:0-7183 GCA_045106055.1 Alphaproteobacteria bacterium | reverse complement strand
ATCTTGTGCCATGATATGAAGCCATTTAAGGGGCTGTGCGAAGTCGCGCCCCATGATTATGGCTTGGGTCAGGGAATTTGCATGAAGCATCAAAGCAGGATCAGGGGATCGCCCAATTTCAAGCGCTTCAAGTTCTTCAAGGGCTTCAAGCTGCGCCATCAGTTGTGCCTGTTGATCATTAAGGCGCGCTTCCAGCTGATTCATATCTTGTGCGATCTTGGCTTGAAGGGCTGGAGATTCTGCTGCGGAAATAGGAGCAAGCGGGGAGGATTCTGCTGCGCGCGTTGCTTCTTCCATATCATCAAGCCGTGCTTCCAACGCCGCAATTTTCTGCTTAAAGTCTGCTGCCTGTGCGGTTAAGGCGGTGATTTCGGCTTCCAGCTTATGCGATGTTGTGTAAGATGGTGATGATTCTGGTGTTTTATCTTGCGCGGTAAAATCACCTTGCGCCGTGAAATATTGCGTAAGGGGCTTGATGATTTCCTGATGCCAGCCTTGCTTCCATGCGGTCGCGCCATAGGCGATCACCGCCGCCAAAACCAACAGCAGCAGCCATGTCCCCAGCTTTTTGCTTGATTTTCTGGGCGCAGGCTTGCTGCCTGTTTTTGTGCTGTCTGCTTTGGCATCAATGATTTTAGCATCAATGACTTTGGCATCTTCATTTTTTTTATTTGCGGCTTGATCTTTTTCAGCTTTAGGCTTCGCCGCCCCGCTGCCTGTATTTTTCGCCGCCCCGCTATTTGTATTTATGGGCTTTTTTTCAACCATTCACTTTACCTACGCTTTCTTAAAACATAAATTACGCATGATAATACCCTATCACCAATTCGCCGATTGACCAAGCGGTTTGATGGTCAGCGATTGCAAGGCGCATATTTGGATCATCGTTTAACGCCGTTGATATTGCCGAGCTTAGGCAAAAACAAACAGGAAGTTGATGGCTTGGATCACGGATAAGCGGCGCGATCAGCGATTGATAATGGCGTGCGAATCGCGGCGAAAATAAACATATCCCATCAAGTGCCGCATTGTTTAAGGGATTCAAAATTTCATCGGGTATGCGATCAATAAGCTTCATGTGATAGGCAATGATTTTATGATATTCATGTCCATAAAGCGCAAGGGTTTTGCTTGGATCATCAATAATATGCTTGCCGCAAACATGTAAAATTCTGTGGGGTTCGTCAAGCCGATTCTGAATTAATGCCAGCACGCTTTTAAGGTTAAATTCACGCGCGGGGGCAAGATTGGCAGGGGATAGAATCTCTGCATGCGGTAAAAAATCGGATAATGTCTTGCGGGCGGCTTTTGCCGTTGCCTCTCCAACGCAAAATATAAAGATGGGTTTGGATGCAAAAACACAGACTTGTTGGTTTTTGAAATGATTGGCAGCAGCGCGCACCCCATGCTGCGAGGTTAATAAGAATGCTATGGGTTTGGTGCTATGGGGTTTGGTGCTATGCTGGTGCTGCCATAAATCAATTTCGCGGATAAATTCCGCAGAATTGGGGATAAATTCAACTGTGCCAAGCGGCGCAATCATCGGGTTTATCCCCGCTTGTCGTAGCTGATCCGCAAGCGGCTGTGCCTGTTCATGTGTGCGGGTGATCCAAATGTTTTTTTGCCGATTCGCCATGCTGATAGAATATGATGATGATCAAAGCGGCGGATTAATTTTTGAGGCTTGATTTAAAATATCATTGCCGACATGCTTGCCAATAAGGCTTGCATTGCGTGCGCTATCTTGATGATTTGCCGATAAAATAATGCCATCATCGCGAACCATTATCCCTAGCAGATGCAGCTGATCGCCGCTTAATCGTGCATGGGCTGCAATCGGGGTGCGGCATGACCCATCCAGAATTGCCAGCATTTCACGCTCTGCGGTAACGCATGCCATGCACTGCGAATCATTAATCGCATCCAGCATGGTGCGAAGATCATCTGAAATCACATCGCGCGTTACAATGCCAATTGCGCCTTGACCTGCTGCGGGCAGAAAATCCGTGACTTCTAGTGGCAAAATGGTGATATGTGATGGTTCTAGCCCTGCTTGGGTTAACTTCATGCGCTCAAGCCCTGCCATTGCCAGCATGGTTGCATCATATTCCCCTGCGGCGATCTTTGCCAATCGCGTTTGGATATTGCCCCTGATCAAGGCAAAATTAAGATCGGGGCGCATCGCTTGCAGCAAGGCTTGGCGGCGCACCGATGATGTGCCGATTTTTGCATTTTGCGGCAAATCCATAATGGAATCTATGCGGTTTGCAGCTGCTAGCTTGGGGCTAAGGATCAGCGCATCGCGTATATCAGCGCGGGGCAGGACGGCGCGTAATGTCAGCCCCGCTGCCATAAAAGTTTCTACATCTTTTAAGGAATGAACCGCAATATCCATGCTGCCATCAAGCAGCGCGCCATCAAGCTCTTTGGTAAATAATCCCTTGCCGCCGCTATCTGCCAAGGGGCGATCCAAAATCCGATCCCCTGTTGAAATAACATCATGGATGGCGATTTCTGCGCTTGGATCATAGGTGCTAAGGGCGCTTGCAACCAAATTTGCCTGCGCCTTTGCAAGCGGCGATGCGCGGGTGCCAAGCCTGATGCTAAGCCCTGATGAAATGGCGGTTTTTTGAGGGGAAACGGAAGGGGAAGGGGGGCGAATCATGATTTTGCTAATTCCTGTGCGCGGTTTTTTAAAATAACCCCTGAAGGTACAGACCGTTTGGTTGTCTTAAATGATTGCTTGGTTAAATCATGGCGCACCATCAGCCATATTCTAACGACTTCATTCATGGATTCGCCTGTAAGCCCAGCGGTGATTTTAAAGCTTGCACCATCCAGCAACAAGCCGCGAACCAGCCGAAAGCGATCTTCTTCTGTTTGTTGATAATGGCTGGGGCGATAGCGCGGGATATAGGCGGATTTTAGCCGTTTTCCCTGTTGGGGATGCGCCTGTGATTGGGGGGGGGCATCTTCAAAGCTTGGGCGCTCTTGGTTTGTGCGCGCTTGGTTTGGGCGCGCTTGGTTTGTGCGCTCTTGCGCTTGATGAACCGCTTGCTCCCATGCTTGCTTTTGGGCGCGCTGGCGGGCATGTGTTGCCATGCTGTAATGATATGCCCATTGTTGATAGCTTTGGCGGCGATCTTGGCGTTCGTGCTGCATCGCATCGCGCCCGATGCCGTCATTTTCATATTGATCAAGCGCTTGATCCAAGCTTAATCCGCATTGCTCCGACAGGCGAATTGCCGCCGCACGCGCGGCTTGACGCTCTCCCTCATGCGTTCCCTTGCGCATAAGCGTAATGATTTTGCCAAATCGGGCGCGGTTTTTCTCATCAAAATTTTTCACGGCGATATCATATATACCAAAAAGCACAGATCAAGTTTAAGTGATTTTTACTATAACTTTTTTTTGCTTTTTGTGTAAATCATAAAAACATAAAAATTATCGGCTATAAGGCTTGACGGGCAACCAAATTCGCATTATAAGCACCCACCATATACGGTTATTTGATCTTACACATTGGATCAGATGATCATTTATATTAAGTTAATTCATTTTCAGTAATATTGGGAAGATTATAAATGGCAAATCATGTATCTGCAATTAAAAGAATTCGTCAAACAAAGACGAAAACCGACCGCAACATTGCATGGCGCAGCCGGATGCGCACTTTTGTGCGTAAAGTTGAAGATGCATTAAAAGCAGGTGATGGTACTGCTGCCAGCGAAGCAATGAAAAATGCAATGCCTGTTTTGCATAAGGCAGCGGGGCATGGCATCATTCACAAAAGAACAGCAGCGCGTAAAATCAGCCGTTTAACCCATAAAGTAAAACTTTTAACGGGCGAAATTGCTTAATATATTTTAGCAATAGATTTAATTTGATTTAAAATCAAAATGTCATCTTTAGCATGGCAAAAGGGCGGTTAGCTCAGTTGGTAGAGCGCCTCGTTTACACCGAGATGGTCGGCGGTTCGAGACCGTCACCGCCCACCATATCCTTCTTGAATTTTACTCCAAAATATTACCTTCCTTAATAAGGGATGGGCGTTTTATGATTGCTTGCTTTTAAAGCAGCAAGCTTGTAAGATCGTTTTATTTTCATTTTCAAAAGGAAGGTCAGTATATGATTAATAAATTATTTAATGCTTTTACAAAAATGGGGCTGGGCTTGGCTTTGGTTGGAACGGCAAGCTTTGGCATGGTTCAAACCGCAGATGCACAAAATGTTTTGAAAATTGGCACAGAGGGCGCGTTCCCTCCGTTTAATTTTGTTGATAAAGATGGCAATGTTGGCGGGTTTGATGTTGATATTGCAAAAGCACTTTGCGCGGAAATGAAGCGTGAATGTGAATTTGTTGTTCAAGATTGGGACGGCATGATTCCCGCTTTGCAATCCAAAAAATTCGATGCGTTGGTGGCGTCCATGTCCATCACCGAAGATCGGATGCGGGTCATTGACTTTACCCGTCCTTATTATGCCGATCAATCCCGTTTTGTTGCAAAAATGGGTGCATTTGCGGATGATAAGCCAGCAACGCTTGGCGGAAAACGCATCGGGGTGCAGCGCGCGACCATCAATCAAGATTATCTTGAAAAATATTATTCAGATGTCACAATCATGCCTTATGGTTCGCAAGAAGAAGCGAATTTGGATCTTGTCGCAGGGCGCGTTGATGCGGTTATGGCAGAACAAATCACACTTGATGAAGGATTTTTGAAAACCGATGCAGGCAAGGGCTATGGCTTTTTTGGCGGCTATCATTTTGATAAATCCACCCATGGCGAAGGCATTGGCATTGGCGTTCGCAAGCAAGATTCCGCGCTTAAAGCTGCTTTGAATGACGCAATCATGGCAATCAAAGCCAATGGCACTTATGATCAAATTAATGATAAATATTTTGATTATAGCATTTGGGTTGATTAAGCCGATATTTGGTTTTTAAACGAATGCAGGAAATATATGAACGGTTACCTTTGATCCTAAATGGATTGGGGGTAACTGTTTCTGTTGCATTATTGTCACTTGCGGTTGCATTAAGTTTGGGGTTGCTGGGCGCAGCAGCCAATCTATCCAAACATGCTTTTTTGCGCGCGATTGGCGTTACCTATACCAGTTTGGTGCGCGGTATCCCTGAACTTGTGCTGCTGCTGATCATGTTTTATGGCGTTCAAATGCTGCTTAATCGTGTGATGGAGGGGCTTGGGTTTGATATTGTATCGCTGGATGCCTTTACGATTGGGGTGCTGGTAATCGGTTTTATCTATGGTGCTTATATGGCAGAGAGCTTTCGCGGTGCGTGGCTTTCTATTCCAAAGGGGCAAATTGAAGCGGGGCAGGCGATTGGCATGTCGCCAATGATTTTGATGCGCCGCATTATTTGGCCGCAATTAATGCGTTATGCGCTGCCAGGGATTGGCAATAATTGGCAAGTTTTGCTGAAAGCAACCGCATTGATTTCCATTGTCGGGCTTCAAGATGTCGTGTGGGTTGCAACTTCGCAAGGGCGCTCAACCCAAATGCCCTTTACCTTTATGGTGCTGGTATTGCTATTATATCTTGGGTTAAATGAATTATCGCGGCAGGTGATTCGCTATGCTGAAAAACGCTTTTCCATTGGTCAAGTCAGTTTTGACAAAGCGCAGGGCATGTAAATCCATGATCAAGGATATATAGGCATAAGATGGGCATCGGTGAAATTTTTCTGCTGGTCATGTCGCATTGGCCGAAATTTGTAAGCGGCATGGGCTATACTTTGGCATTGACGGGGTTTTCCTTGCTGCTGGGGCTGGTAATTGCCGTTCCCTGCGCGCTGATTTTAAGCTTTAAAGTCCCTTATGCACAGCGCGCCGTGATGGCGTATCTTTATATCTTCAGAGGATCGCCGCTGCTGGTTCAACTATTTTTAATTTATTATGGGGTTGCCCAATTTGATTTTATTCGCAATGGCCCGCTTTGGCTGTTCTTTAGAGAACCATTTTGGTGCGCCTTGCTTGCATTTGGTCTTAATACAGGGGCTTATACGGCGCATTTGTTAAAAGGCGCGATTGATGCAACGCCCATTGGCGAGATTGAGGCCGCCCGCGCTTGCGGCATGAAGCGGTTTTTACAAATTCGGCGAATTATTTTGCCATCCTCCATTCGCCGCGCTTATCCTGCCTATGTGAATGAAATTATTTTCACCCTGCATGGTTCTGCGCTTGCAAGCACCGTTCAAATTATGGATTTGCTGGGGGCAGGGCGTTGGCTAAATCAGCGTTTTTATCTTAATTTTGAAGGTTTTTTGGTGTCTGGCATGCTTTACGCAAGCTTGACCATCATCATTATCGTATGTTTGCGCAAAATAGAGCATCGATTGCATCGCCATTTAAGCCCAGCTAGATCATAATCATATTTTATGGTTTTTTAAGATTTGGCGTATTTTATGAATTGTAAAAAAAACAATATTGCGCTACCTATATATAAATATTGTGTTTTATAAAGAAATTTTAGTAAATCAGGGGCATAGCCATGTTGATTACCTGCCCAAATTGTCAGGCTTCTTTTGAATTTCCACAAGATAAGATGCGCCCGCAAGGGCGTAAGGTGGCGTGCGGTGCGTGTTCCCATCAATGGAAAATCTATCCGCAAGATGAAAATATAGCCCAGCAAGCGGTTGCTGAACAGCCCCAATCTTTGGGAGAGCCTAAAGCCAGCACGCTGCAATCCTTGCAACATCAACTTATGAATATGCAAGCAGCGGAAGGTGTATCGCTTGCAAATGCTCTGCCAGACGGCGCAGCGGTAAAGACGGTTATTCCGCCCCCACCTACCAATGGTGCGCCCGCAAATCAAGCACCAGCAAATCAAGCGCAAGCAAATCAAACATTCGCGAATCAAGCGCCAGCACCCCCGAATCAAGTACCCCCGAATCAAGCGTCCTCGAATCAAGCGTCCTCGTCTGGGCAAAATCCCATAGAGGGCAATTCCCAAGTTGATTCGGATGATATTTTTGGTGTTGCCGATGATGCGCCGCCACCAGCAAATATGGATTTTGACTTGCCAGATCAGCATGGAAATACAGGCGAAAGCAATAATATTGACGCAACTGCAAATTTTGATGTGCCTTCAAGTGATTTTGATGATCCTGCGGGGTTTGACCAACCCAATCCGCAGCAAGCAGAAGCAAATCAAACTGCCG
>JBGCED010000070.1:0-5439 GCA_045106055.1 Alphaproteobacteria bacterium | reverse complement strand
ATTTGGCAAATGCGCACCGCATTGGATGATGCGGGCTTTCAGCGCGTTAAAATTGTGGCTTCTTCTGGCTTTGGTCCTGAAAAATGCAAGGTAATGGCGCTTGCCAATGCCCCGATTAATGTGGTTGGCACGGGATCATTTTTGCCGTCCAAATGGTCGGAAACCTATGCGACTGCCGATATTATTGAATATGATGGCAAACCATTGGTCAAAACAGGGCGTGAATTCCTATTGCGCAAGAACCGTCTTTAAAATTTTACAAACAGGGTCATAAAATGCTTGAATTAATCGTCTATCCAAAATCCAAAGAAGCTGGTGTGTTAAGCTTTAGCCCCTTTTGTGCAAAATCAGAAGCTTTATTGCGCTTTGCCAAGATTGACTTTAAATGCACCGAATTTACGGGCAATCCTGCAAAATTTAGCAATAGCAAACTGCCTGTGCTGCGCGATGGATCGCGCGAAATTCACGATTCTGCCCTGATTGAGGCCTATTTGGTGGATAAATTCAGTTTAAAGCTGGATGATCATTTATCGGAAACCGAAAAAGCGCAAGGCTTTGCCTTTTCACGCATGCAGGATGAATATTTATATTGGGCGGTTTTATGCGAACGCTGGCTAGAAGATGAAAATTTTGCCAAATTGCGGGATCGCTATTTTGCGGCAATACCCAGCCTTATCCGCCCCATTATGACGGGCATGATCAGAAGCAGCATGAAAAAATCAACGATTGGGCATGGGATGGGACGCCATGATCCTGAAACCCGCTTTCAATTTGGCAAAGCGGCGATTGATGCGCTTGCACAGCAGCTGGGCGATAAGCCATTTTTATTTGGGGATCAAATTAGCAGCTATGATTTAACCGCCCACAGCTTTATTTCAAATTGCCTATATATTGACCTTGCCCCCAAATTGCAGGCACATGCAAAATCCATCAAATCGCTTGAACCTTATGCGCAGCGTGTTTTTGAATTATTGTAAACTTAAAAATTACTGTAAATTTGCATTAATGATGTTGATCAATGCCTGCATCGTAAAGGGTTTTGATAAATAATCATTCATGCCCATGTTAAGGCACGCTTGCATATCTTCGCTATAGCTGTTCGCGGTTAAGGCAATAATGATCGGCTGGTCTATCGTGTCTTTTAGCGCGCGAATCTTGGCGGTCGCCGTTAAGCCATCCATCACAGGCATATGCAAATCCATCAAAATCACATCATAGGATTCATCAATCAAAGCAGATAAAGCTTCATTGCCATTATTGGCAATGTCTGGCGTAATGTCATATTTTTGCAAAATACGCGTGGTTAAGATTTGATTAAATTGATTATCTTCAACCAGCAGCAGCTTTAACGATTTCAATTTTTCATGGGCATCACCTGCGGCGCTGCCAAGCGAATCATCGCTGCCATCATCCAAATTTGCGGCTTGATCAAGATTTGCGGGCGCGCTTGGTAATATTTCCTCAATGGGTGGGGCTTCAAAGCTAAAGCTTACGATAGAACCTTGATTGAGTTGGCTTTTGATTGAAAACGCCCCTTTCATGGCAGCAACAATGCGGCTGCTAATTGACAGATCAACCATGGTGTTATCGATCAAAATCGGTGCATTCGTCTGCGATGATTGAATGATCGTTTGAAATTGCGCCAATTGTTCTGGTGAAAAACCGACGCTGGTATCAACGATTTTCGCTTCCCAAAGATTCGCACTGTTTGACGGCAATAGCTGCACGGTGACCCCGCCATCCATCGTATATTTCATTGAATTCATCAAAATATTTGTTAGAATATGAGACAATTTCCGATCATCCAGCATTAAATATTGCGGTATATGGTCATCAATTTGCAGCGTTAATTCAAGCCCTTTTTTTGATGCTTTATCTTGAAATTTAGCAAGCGTTGCTTCCATTAAGCCGCGAATATCGGTCTTGGTGGGGCTTAAAGAAAATTCATCCAGTGCAATTTCTGATATATCCTTAACATCTTTCACCAGCTGTTCAATTTTCGTTAGGTTCTTGTTTAAGGTTTCCAGCTCTGCGCTATGCACCCCCTCAAGCTGTTCCAAATTCAACCTTGCAAGGGATGTTTTTAAGGCTTGCAGCGGGGCAGCAATATCTTCTGCCAATGCTTTTAAATAGACTGATTTGGAATTAGATGCATCTTGCGCGGCTTCAAGCGCAATCGAAAGCTCCTGCGTTTTAAACTCAATTTGCCGCTCAACATCTTCAAACAGGGCATGTTTGCCCGTTTTACGATCTTCATTTGGTTTCAACTGCTCATTCATTAGAAATTAACCACCTTTAAATATATCCATATATGGGGGATCTTATAATGCTTAATTATTTTATCGCTTTTTAATTCAGCAAGATCAAGCCCATATCCATAATTAATGCGTTATTTCAGATGAAAGCATATGAATCTAAGCAGATTTTTCTATGCGGGGTTCACAAATTGGTGCGCCCGGCAGGATTCGAACCTGCGACCTTTGCCTTCGGAGGGCAACGCTCTATCCAGCTGAGCTACGGGCGCATAAAGAATAAATGACATATCAAGATGCTTTAAGCCATAATCACGCGGGCTTGTAAATATATCTTATCGTTTTTTATGCTTTATTTTGAATTTGGCTTTACCAAGCCATTATTTAACACGGCATGATCAATAAAATCCAATAGATCCAGAAATTCTGGATTATCCTGATGCTGAAGGCGGGCTTCGGCTAGCCTTGCATTAAGTTCGCCCGCACCTTGGAATAAATGCTGGGTTAAAGCTTGGCGCGCACGAATAAGCGATTTATCGGTGCCTTGGCGTTGCAGCCCAATAAGGTTAAGCCCGCGCAGATGGGCGCGCTCTCCAACCACCATCCCATAAGGAATAACATCGGCTTCCACGCCAGACATGCCGCCAATCATTGCACCTTTGCCAATGCGGATAAACTGCCTAACCGCCGATAATCCCCCAAGAATGGCATGATCATCAACCGTAACATGTCCTGCCAAAGTTGCGTTATTCGCCATAATTACATGGTTGCCAACGCGGCAATCATGGGCGATATGCACCGAAATCATCAGCAAATTATCATCCCCGATGATGGTCTCCATCCCGCCGCCTTCAGTTCCAGGATTAATGGTAACCTGTTCGCGAATGCGATTGCGTTTTCCAATGCGCAGCCGTGATTGCTCACCGCCAAATTTCAAATCTTGGGGAATTGTGCCAATGGATGCAAAGGGAAAAATCTGTGTGTCATCGCCAATATGGGTATCGCCATCAATGACAATATGCGATTTTAAATGCACACGATCCCCCAGCACACATTGCCCGCCAATGACGCAATAAGGACCAATTGTTACCCCATCGCCAATCACAGCGGTGGGTTCAATAATGGCAGTGGGATGAATATTGTTATTTTGTGTCATAATGATCCTTTATATTTTTCTTATTCCGCATCGCGGATCATTGCAGAAAATTGCGATTCGGCAACCTTAACCCCATCTACATAGCCGATGCCGTTAAATTTCCAAACAGGACCATGTTGCTTTTGTTTGATAATATGCAAATGAAGCATATCGCCAGGCACAACGGGTTTTCTAAACTTGGTGTGATCAATGGTCATAAAATACACCATTTTGCCCAAGCCAGCATCGCCCATGCTATGCACCACCATCACGGCAGCGGTTTGCGCCATTGCTTCAACAATCATCACCCCTGGCATAATGGGAAGTTGGGGAAAATGCCCTTGAAAATGTGGCTCGGTAGCGGTAACCGCTTTTAGCCCTATCGCCTCTTGATTTGGCGTTAAAGAGATAAGTCGATCAATCAATAAAAAAGGATAGCGATGCGGAATCGCCTTCATAATTTGTTGAATGTCAATATGAACAGGGTCTGTAATGATCGGTAATTTTGGCTTTTGGGCAGGTTTTGCTTGTGGCTGCTCATCCATTGCGTTCTAGCTCCTTATAGGGTTAAAAATCCAAATTATGATAATCGCGGTGGGGCGGAAACCCTGGCTGGCGGTCATTTAACACCGGTCTAAAGCTGGGGCGGTGTTTAATATTCATATACCATGCCTTGATCCGTTCATGGCTATTCCACGGCACTTCACCAAGATAATCCAGCAAGGAAAGGCTGGCGGCGGCCGCCAAATCAGCAATGCTCATATAATCGCTTGCAAGCCATTCACGCCGATTAAGCAAATAATCAAGATATTTTAAATGTGTGTCCAAATTAAGCCCGCCCGCACGCAATAATGCAGGATCAGGTTCGCCCATCTTGGCAAGCCGTTTATAAATTTTTTCCCCGACGATAAAATCTGCGACTTCCCGTTCAAATTTATCATCAAACCAATCCACCAATCTGCGGATTTCAGCGCGATCTGCAAGGGATTCGCCAAATAAATAAGGGGCAATGCGCTTGCCAACCGAAAGTTCCGTTTGCTCAAGATCAATAAAGAATTCTCGTAAAAATTCGGCAATCGGACGCGCGCCCACAATGGTATTTTGCGATTGTGTAATCAAAATGGGCAGATTTCCTGCTGGGTTTAAGCGCAATAAAGCTTCATCCCGCAACCAGAAATTATAGGATTCAAGTTGAAAATCCAGCTGCAATTCTGATAGCAGCAGCCGAATGCGTCTGGATTGCGGTAACATGGCATGATGGCAAAGGGTCAGCATTGACGGTTAAAATTCCTAAATCATAAATGAAGCGATTAAATGAACAGCAAGGCGATCAATCCGCAGCACGCGTCATTTCATTTTCCGTGGCAAGGGTTATGCGAATATCCACCAGCCCGCGCGGCGGGTTGCTAACTTCGGTATAATATTCAACCTCTTCGCCAGGCAATAAAACCGTCTTATCTGGTCTAAAATACCATTGATGAATATTTTCTTGTCGTGAATTATAGAAAATTCCCGTCAATGCAGGCACTTCGGTCACCATATCGGATTGGTTAAACAAAGATCCCCTTACCACCATTCGCCTTGGTTGATCTGGATTTAAAATCAGCGAAGTCGCAGGATCATTAATCACCACATGATAGCCAAATTCTTGCTTATCAAGCCCAAACAAGCCGTAAAAACCATTTAAGGGCGGGTATGTTTGAATAAAATCTTCGCGTTCAAAATACAGCACCATCATTAAAGTCATAATAATGACCCCCAACATTCCCCAAGCCGCAACTGGCTTTTTGGGGATTCTTGGAATATTTGATGCTTTATCATCCCCATCATCAAGCCCAAGCACAAGGTCAAAATCTTCATCTGATTCCAAGGATGGCCCTGAAAATAAAGTGCTATTGGCAAAATCAGGCTCGGCAGTTTGATTTGCTTCTGCTTGCTGCGGATTGGGTTGGTCAAACCCCGCAGGATCATCAAAATCACTTGAAGGCACATCAAAATTTGCAGTTGCGTCAATATTATTGCTTTCGCCTGTATTTCCATGCTGATCTGGCA
>JBGCED010000069.1:0-14909 GCA_045106055.1 Alphaproteobacteria bacterium | reverse complement strand
AAGCCCGCCGCATTCCTGCGGAAGGGCAGATTTTTATGTTTTACGGTTTTCGCTTTGAAATTAAAAAACGCAGCCGCAATCAAATCCGCGAAATTATCGTCACTCCGCCCCCCGCCGCCCCCACCAACATAAATGGCTAGTGTCTTTTAATCTAAAGTGCAAACCGCCTTTTTCTTTAAAAAGTAAGAAGCGATCCATATTGCTAGAAGTCCCAAGGGATATTGGTGACATTAAAGCCGTTATAAGATCAACCCTATATGAAGTTTAAAAGATCGGAATGTGCTTCAGCATCTTCGGGGCGGTTTAAATTGGTGAAAGGGTCAATGACATGATCCCCGATTGCAATATCTTCAAAATCAACATAGCGCGTGTGGTGAAGGGCGGTAAAGGCTTCAATCTTGCGGATATTATCCTTGGTAAGTGCCTGTTCCAAGGGGGTGCAAAGCTTGGTGTTCCACAAGCCCACAACGGGATGGGTTCTGCCGCCAGAAGCGCATAATAAAATATCGCATGGTTCATGCTGGCGCGCTTGATAAAGCCTTGCCACCAGATCATGCGGCAAAAAGGGGGTGTCGCAAGGCGCAATTAATACCCAATCCCCGCCTTGTGCCTTGGCGTAAAGCAAGCCCGTTAAAATCCCCGCAAGCGGCCCAAGCTGCCCCTGAATATGATCTTGATAAAGCGGTAAATTAAACGGATCCCACGCATGGTCTTGCTGGGCAATATTAAGCGCAATAGAATGGGTTTGCGGGATCAAGCGATCAATCACATGGGTTAATAATGCTTTTCCCGCAAGCGGCATCAAGGCTTTATTGCGTCCCATACGGCGCGATTTTCCCCCCGCCAAAATCATAGCAGGGGGGAATTGGTGCGTATGGGCTAAGCGATTCATATGATAATATTATGAATCCAGCCGTTCTTTTAACAGCTGGCTGACCATGGCGGGATTGGCTTGCCCTTTGGTTTGTTTCATAATTTGCCCAACAAACCAACCCATCAAGCCCGTTTTGCCGCCGCGATAGGCATTTGCTTGCCCTTGATTATCCGCAATTAGCTGATCCACCATTGTTGTTAATGCGCCCGCATCGGATATTTGCTTTAATCCGCTTGCATCCACAATGGTTTGAGGGTCATCCCCCGTGTCAAACATTTTATCAAACACATCTTTTGCCATCTTGCCTGATATGTCGCCAGAATCAATTAAGGCAACCAGCTTACCAAGCGCATCAGGGGTGATTTTCGTGGTTGCCAAGCTTTCATTATTTTTTGAAAGCCGTCCAAATAATTCCCCAATTAACCAGTTGCAAACCTGCTTGGGATCAGCCTTTGATTCCAGTGCTTTTTCATAATATTCTGCGGTTTCACGCTCGGCGGTGACGATGCCCGCTTCATAAAGATTAAGCCCCATTTCACGCATAAAGCGTTGTTTCTTTTGATCTGGAAGTTCAGGCAATTCATCGCGCGCAGCGTCAATATCGCTTTGGGTTAAGATCAATGGCAACAGATCGGGATCTGGAAAATAGCGATAATCATGCGCATCTTCTTTTGAGCGCATGGAGCGGGTAACGCCTTTTGCTGGATCAAATAAGCGGGTTTCTTGCGGGATTTCTTCGCCCGCTTCCAGCAACGCAAGCTGGCGTTTTGATTCAACCTCTATCGCTTGGCGGATAAAGCGCAGCGAATTGACATTTTTAATTTCAGCGCGCGTGCCAAGCGGCGTTCCTGGTCTATGCAGCGAAAGATTAACATCTGCGCGCATCGATCCTTCTGCCATATTGCCATCGCAAGCATTAATATAGCGCAAAATCGTCCGTAATTTACCAACATAAGCCGCAGCTTCTTCTGCGGATCGAATATCAGGAAAAGACACAATTTCCATCAAGGCAACCCCTGATCGGTTTAAATCAATAAAGCTTAAATCAGGCGATTGGTCATGCAGCGATTTTCCCGCATCCTGTTCCAAATGCAGCCGTTCAATCCGAATGGTTTTGACGCTGCCATCTTCAAGGTCAATGTCAATCTGTCCATTGCCAACAATCGGTTCATCAAATTGCGAGATTTGATAGCCTTGCGGTAAATCAGGATAAAAATAATTTTTACGCGCAAACACCGAACGGGTGTTGATTGCGGCATTTAATGCAAGCCCCGTTTTAATTGCCTGATGCACGCATTCCTTATTTAAAACAGGCAGCATCCCTGGCATGGCTGCATCCACAAAGTTCACTTGATGGTTTGGGGCTGCGCCAAATTGGGTGGGCGCGGGGGAAAATAATTTGGAACTGGAAGAGATTTGGGCATGAACTTCAATCCCAATCACCATTTCCCACAAGCCTGTTTTCCCTTGAATGAGGTTTTTATCATTATTCATATTCATACTGCCTAATAGATTTTAAGATAAAAGCGGTGCGGCGCGAAAGCCCGCAGATTGTTCAAGCGCATAGGCTGCTTTAAACAGCCCAGCTTCATCAAAATGACGCCCGATAAGCTGGCTGCCAATGGGAAGCCCTTTTTGATCAAGCCCCGTGGGTAAGCTGATCGCGGGAAGCCCCGCCAAATTCACAGGAACGGTGAAAATATCGTTTAAATACATGGTGATCGGGTCTTGCTGTGCGCTGTCATCCTGCTGTGCGCTTGTTTGGGCAAAGGCGGTGGTTGGCGTCGTGGGGCTTAAAATAAAATCGCAGGTTTGAAACGCATTTGCATAATCCTGCGTGATTAGGGTTCTAAGCCTTTGTGCCTTTTTATAATAAGCATCATAATAGCCCGCAGATAGCACATAAGTCCCCATCATTATCCTGCGCTTAACCTCGTCCCCAAAGCCTTCGGCGCGGGTTTTGCTATAAAGATCATCCAAGCCTTCAGCATCTTGCGCGCGAAACCCATAACGCACCCCATCATAGCGCGCCAAATTTGATGATGCTTCGGCGGGCGCAATGATATAATAAGCAGGCAGCGCATATTGCTGATGGGAAAAGTCAATCTCAACCAGAACAGCCCCTGCATCTTCCAGCATTTTTGCGCTTTGCTGCCATGATTGATGGATTTCATCGCTAAGCCCTGCGTTTGAAAAGGCTTTGGGCATGCCAATCCTCATGCCCTTTACCGATTGACCGCAGCTTTGTTCAAAATCGGGCACATCGCGCATGGCGCTTGTGGAATCCTTGGGATCATGCCCTGCCATATGGGTTAATAATTTCGCAGCATCTTGAACTTTGCGCGTCATTGGGCCTGCTTGATCCAGCGAAGAAGCAAAGGCGACAATCCCCCATCTGGAACAACGCCCATAGGTTGGCTTCATGCCAACAATCCCGCAAAAGGCTGCGGGCTGGCGGATTGACCCGCCTGTATCCGTTCCCGTTGCCCCAAGCGCGGCGCGTGCTGCCACAATCGCAGCCGATCCCCCCGATGATCCCCCAGGGGTTAACGCCGTATCAGGCGCATCTTTTGCGCGCCATGGATTAAGGGCTGCGCCAAAATGGCTGTTTGCATTGGCAGACCCCATCGCAAATTCATCCAAATTGACTTTACCAAGCTGAATCGCCCCCGCATCTTGTAATTTTTGGGTGATGGTTGATTCATAAGGCGAGATGAAATTGGATAACATCTTGCTGCCCGCCGTTGTTAAATCGCCCTTGGTGCAAAATAAATCCTTATTGGCAATCGGCAGCCCCGCAAGCGGTGCAGCTTCATTTTTAGCATAGGCTTCATCGGCGCGCTGCGCTGCCTTTAATGCCTGATCTGCGGTTTCGGTAATGTATAAATTAAGCGGCTTTACCCGCTCCATCGCCTCAATATGTGCCTTGGTTAATTCGGTGGCGCTGATGGCGCGGGCTTCAAGCTTGGCTTTTGCATCACATAGATCAAGCTGGGTTAAATCTGACATTGAAAAAATCCTAAAAAATTAAAAAATATATGCTATTCAATCACTTTGGTGATCGTGAAGAAATCAAGCTTCCGCGCAGGCGCATTTGCCAAAATTGCATCTGCCCCTGGGGTTTCTTGTGTTTGATCTTCGCGCAATGTGGGTTTTGCTTCATCGCTTGTAACCGCGCCAAGCGTGGGGTCAACCCCATCCACATTAACGCTATTAAGCTGTTCCACCCATCCAAGAATGCTGGATAGATCCTGCTGCAAGGCTTGCTTTTCACCCTCCCCAAGTCCCAAACGCGACAGGCTGGCAATTTTATTCACCGTTTTTAAATCAATGCTCATATTTTTCTTTCTTTATTTATACCAAACGGCGAATTGCCGTTTGGAATGTTTAATCCTTTGCGTTCAAACGCCATTCGTTTGCTCCCGTGGGACTTTTCGCTGCATTAGCATTTTTAGTAAAAGTGGACACCGGTTTTACGGTTCAAAAATGCGTTAAAACAAAATCATACTAGCGGCGCGCAGTCGCGCTTGCTCATTCATTATTTTATAATGAATGACGGGTTTGCGTTCAAGCACCGCGCGGGCTTGCATCGTAATAATTATATCGTCATTAAATTTTCGTGTTGTATCCATTTCCATTGATCATCCAAGGCGTTTTTAAGCGCATTCATCATATAATCAATTTCTTCATGGTTGATAATGACAGGCGGGCAAAGCGCAATTGCATCATTGCCCAGCGCACGCACAATCAAGCCATGCTGTTCGCACATTTTTGCCATCATCGGTCCGACCATTGCCGCAGGATCAAACATTTCCCTTTTACGCTTATTGGGGGAAAGTTCAATCGCGCCGATTAAGCCCATTCCGCGCACTTCGCCAACCAAAGGATGATCGGCAAATTGCTGCAATCCTTGCTGAAACGGAACGCTGACCGCCTGAATATGATCAATCAAATTGCGTTCTTCGTAAATTTTAAGCACTTCCAACGCAACCGCCGTTGCCACGGGATGCCCTGAATAGGTATAGCCCATGCCAAAAGTGCCAATTTTGCCTGCATTTTGGGTAACCACATTCCCAATTTTCTTATTGACCATTACCGCTGAAATTGGAATATAAGCAGATGAAAGCTGCTTTGCAACCACCATCATATCGGGCGTAATCCCAAAGCTTTCACAGCCAAACATTTTGCCCGTACGCCCAAAGCCGCAAATGACCTCATCCGCGACGAATAAAATATCATATTTCGCTAAAATCGGTTGAATTGCTTCAAAATAGCCTTGCGGCGGCACAATCACGCCGCCTGCGCCCATAATGGGTTCTGCGAAAAACCCGCCAATCGTGTCGGGGCCTTCTTGTAAAATCAAGGCTTCAAGCTCGGCTGCAAGGCGCGCGACAAATTCAGCCTCGCTTTCGCCATCAAGCCCAAAACGATAATGATGCGGGCAAAGCGTATGATGAATGCCCGCAATCGGCAAGTCAAAATCAATATGCAGCGGCGGCAACCCCGTTAGGCTGGCAGCGGCAACCGTCACCCCATGATAGCCTTTTACCCGTGAAATGATTTTTTTCTTATCAGGTTTGCCAATTGCATTATGATAATACCAAATCAGTTTTACCGCGCTGTCATTGGCTTCTGATCCTGAATTGGCAAAGAAAACCTTATTCATGGCGCGATCTGTTTCGCTATTCGGGGCGCGATCTGTATTGGCAAGCGGCGCGATGGCGCATAATTTTTCAGCCAAATCAATCGCAGGATCATGTGATTTATGATTAAATAAATGGCAAAAGGATAATTTGCGCATTTGATCGGATGCGGCTTTGATCAGCCGTTCTTCGCCATAACCAAGCCCCGTACACCACAGCCCCGCCAGCCCTTCAAGATAGCGTTTGCCTGTATTATCGGTGATCCACACCCCTTTTGCATGATCCATAATCATCGGACCTTGATGCTGGTGCTTTTCCAAATTGGTATAGGGGTGAATCAAATATTGAACATCGCGGGCTTCAGGTGAATTGCCCCGAAAAGCCGAATTTTTATCTTTGGTCATCGGCTGCTCCTGTTAATGGGCTTTATTCAAATTTAACGGCAACAACTTCATAATCTTTAACCCCGCCAGGCGTGTGAACTTCAAAGCTTTCCCCAACTGCCTTGCCAATCATGGCGCGGGCAAGCGGCGATTTGATGGAAATGCGCTTTTGCGCGATATCGGCTTCAAGCTCGCCCACCACTTGATAGGTGCTTTCATCATCATTATCACAATCCGCCAAGGTAACGACCGCTCCAAATTTCACCGTATCGCCAGACAAGGCGGTAATGTCAATCACATCAACCCGCCCAAGCTTATCTTCAAGCTCGGCAATGCGTCCCTCAATAAAGCTTTGTTTTTCGCGGGCAGCATGATATTCCGCATTTTCCGACAGATCGCCATGCGCGCGCGCTTCGGCAATTGCTTGAATGACCGCAGGGCGATCTTGCGTTTTCAAGGTTTTAAGCTCGTCTTGTAAGGTTTCATAACCTTTTGAAGTCATCGGTACTTTTTCAATCATTTTATATAAACTTTACCTTTAATCATATTTATTTTAAATTTATGAATATTGCGCAGATCAACCGCTTCTTGAAGTTTAAGATATAGCATAAAGGCTAGATTTTTCAAGCATTATCAAAACATAAGCTTGCATTTATGTTATATATTATGCTTCGGTTGGGGGCGCATCATCCCCGTCCGCCTGATCTTCATCCGCATCGGGTTCATCTTGAATTGAAATCCGTTCAACCGATACCACCCGCTGCGCATCAGCGACATTAAAGACTTTAACGCCAACCCCGCCCCTGCGCCTTGGGGTAATGCCGCTTAACGGACAGCGAATAATCTGCCCGCCATCGGTGACCAGCACAATTTCATCATTTGCGGGATCAACGCGGAAAGTCGCAACAATATTACCCCCGCGCAAATCCATATTGCGAATGCCCTTGCCGCCGCGATTGGTTACCCTAAAGCCGTAAGCGGAACATAGCTGCCCCATGCCTGTATCTGCAATCGTAAACACAAATTGTTCATTTTCCAGCATCTGATCATAAGGGGCTTGCGACAATAAAGCGATCCGCTCTTCATCGCGCAGCTGCGCATCTGGATCATGGCTGCTGGAATCATCATCGCCCGCCTCTTCGCCCTTTAGCTGCATTTCCATGCGGCGTTTGGCATTGGTGGCTGCAATGAATAAAGAGCGATCATCACCGCTTTCACTGCCATGGCTTAAAATCGTGATGGAATTGACCAAATCGCCTTGATCAAGCTTCATCGCGCGCACCCCGATTGAATTACGCCCCGCAAAAATCCGCAGACTTTCTACCGAAAAACGAATGCACATGCCCTTGACGCTTGCCAGCATAATATCATCTTGTTCTGTGCAGCTATGAACGCCAATTAAACGATCATCATCATCCAATTTCATCGCAATTTTACCATTGGCACGAATATTGGTAAAATCGCTTAAGCGATTGCGCCTGATATAGCCTGATCTGGTAGCAAAAACGGCAAATAAATCCGCCCAGCTTGTTTCATCTTCGGGCAGCGGCATAATGGTGCTGATCTGTTCATCCTTATTCAATGGAAACAGATTAACCAGCGCCTTACCCTTGGATTGGGGCTGCCCCATCGGCAAGCGGTAAACCTTCATTTGATAGACCATGCCCGCGCTTGAAAAGAATAATAAGGGGGTATGGGTATCGGCAACAAAGACTTTTGAAACAACATCATCCTCTTTGGTTGTCATGCCTGAACGCCCTTTGCCGCCGCGCCGCTGCGCACGGTAAGTAGATAAGGGAACGCGCTTAATATAGCCCCCGCTGGTCACGGTGACGACCATCGCTTCGCGCTGGATTAAATCCTCTATATCATGGTCGGCATCTGATTCTTCAATCACTGTCCGGCGCGGGGTGGCAAATTTTTCCTTAACCTCACGCAGTTCGGATTTCAGCAATTCAAGGCGATAAGGGCGCGAGGATAGAATTTTTAAATATTCGGCAATATCTTCGGCAAGTGCCGTGGTTTCATCCTGCAATTTATCTTGCTCAAGCCCCGTTAGACGCTGCAAGCGTAATTCCAAAATGGCGCGGGCTTGGCGTTCGGATAATTGATATTTGCCGTCCATTACCTGATGGCCGGGGTCATCAATTAGCGCAATGAAGGGGGCAACCGCCCCTGCATCCCACGCTTTTTCCATCAGCAATCCGCGCGCCTCAACAGGGTCTTTTGCCCCGCGAATAAGCGCAATTACAGGGTCAATATTATTAATTGCAACCAGCAATCCTGCCAAAATATGGGCGCGATCCCGCGCTTTTGACAATAAATAGGCGGTGCGCCGTTTAATCACCTGCTCGCGAAACGCATTAAACGCAATCAGCGCATCCTTAACCCCCATCTGGCGCGGCCGCCCGCCATCCAAGGCAAGCATATTCACACCAAAACTGGTTTGAAGCGCACTATAGCGAAATAATTGCGCTTTCATCACTTCGGGTTCAATGCCTTTTTTAAGCTCAATGACGATGCGAACGCCATCACGATCGGATTCATCGCGCAAATCAGAAATGCCTTCAACGGTTTTCTCGCGCACCAAATCTGCAATCCGTTCAATCAATTTTGATTTATTCACCTGATAGGGAATTTCATTGACGATCAGCGCATGGCGATCTTTGCCCGCATCCTCAATTAAGACTTTGGCGCGCATCACCACCGAACCGCGCCCTGTTTCAAATGCAGAAATTACCCCGCCGCGCCCCAAAATCACGCCCCCTGTTGGAAAATCAGGGCCTGGCATCAAGGTCAATAATTCTTGATTTGAAATATCGGGCTGTTCAATGATTGCAATGGTTGCGTCAATCACTTCCCCTAAATTATGGGGCGGAATATTGGTTGCCATGCCGACCGCAATGCCACCAGCGCCATTTACCAGCAAATTTGGAAAGCGCGCGGGCAGCACCGCAGGCTCATGCTCCGAATCATCATAATTTGGAATAAAATCAACCGTATCCTTGTCAATATCCTCCAGCAATGCTTCTGCGGAACGCGCAAGGCGGGCTTCGGTATAGCGCATGGCAGCAGCAGCATCCCCGTCCATAGAACCAAAGTTCCCTTGCCCATCCACCAGCGGCAAGCGAAGCGAGAAATCTTGCGCCATGCGCACCATGGAATCGTAAATTGCGCTATCGCCATGGGGGTGATATTTCCCCATGACCGTCCCCACAATGCGGGCTGATTTACGATATGGCTTTCCCGCCTCATAGCCGCTTTCTTTCATCGAATATAAAATGCGGCGATGCACAGGCTTTAGCCCGTCGCGCACATCAGGCAGCGCCCTTGAAACAATCACGCTCATCGCGTAATCAAGATAGGATCGCTCCATTTCATTTTCGATGCTGATTGAGGGCTGCGGCGATGAATCAGGCGCGCCCATATTTTCGCGAATATCAGGGGGGATAAGATCGTTTGACAAATTAATACCTATTTTTTAAAGGATCAAGTTAAAGGCTTTATTTAAGGATAATTAGGCTATAAGATTCACCCGTGCTTGTCTATAGCTAAAAAACAGTTAAAACAGACTAAGGAAATGATTCTATGCTGAATAAGATTGACCTAGAAAAAGCAGCCTATGTGGTTAGCTTTGCAAGCCATTTGCCCGCACCCGCAGCCGGCGCATCAACCGATGATGCTTATGATAAAACAGCCGCCTTTATGGTTAAGCTTGCGCTTGAAGAATATGAATGTTTGGGGGTTCACACGGCGCGCGGCGCGGATGGGGTTGGGATCACCCTTTCTTATTGGGCTGACATGGAATCCATTCACGCATGGCGCGGCGATAAACGCCATCAGCTTGCCCAGCAAAAGGGGCGTGATCAATGGTATAGCGCCTTTTGCCTAACGGTAAGCAAAATTGAACGGGCATATGATTTTGGATGATCAGGGCGTTTTAAAAAAATCTTGCGGATAGTGTGATTAGGGGTTATGTATAGCGACAATTCAAATCATCTTTATTCTATCATTTGGGAGCTTTAAAATGCGCGTATATTATGACCGCGATGCGGATGTTAATTTAATTAAGGGAAAAAAGCTGTTGATCATCGGCTATGGCAGCCAAGGGCATGCGCAAGCAATCAACCTTAAAGATAGCGGTGTAAAGGATGTGCGCATTGGGCTTAAAGAAAGCTCACCCACCATTAAAAAGGCAGAGCAAGCGGGCTTTACCTGCATGACCCCCGCAGCAGGGGCAGCATGGGCGGATGTGGTGATGATGCTAACCCCAGATGAATTGCAAGCCGATATTTATACCGATCATTTGGCGGAAAATATGCAGCAAGGGGCTGCCTTGATGTTCTCTCATGGGCTTAACATTCATTTTAATTTAATTGAAGCGCGCAGTGATCTTGATGTGATCATGGTTGCCCCAAAAGGGCCAGGCCATACGGTGCGCGGCGAATATTTAAAAGGCGGCGGCGTGCCAACTTTGGTTGCTGTTGATAAAGACGCATCAGGCAAAGCGCTTGATCTTGCGCTTTCTTATGCGTGTGCGATTGGCGGCGGGCGTGCGGGGATCATTGAAACCACTTTCCGCGAAGAATGCATTACCGATTTATTTGGCGAGCAAGTCGTGTTATGCGGCGGGCTGGTTGAACTTATTCGCGGCGGCTTTGAAACCTTGGTTGAGGCTGGATATGCCCCTGAAATGGCATATTTTGAATGTTTGCATGAAGTTAAATTGATCGTGGATTTGATCTATGAAGGCGGGATTGCAAATATGAATTACTCCATTTCAAATACCGCAGAATATGGTGAATATAAAACAGGGCCACGGATCATCACCGATGAAACCCGCGCTGAAATGCGCCGCGTGCTGCGCGACATCCAAGATGGCAGCTTTACCCGCGATTGGATGTTGGAAAACCGCGCACGCCAAACCCATTTCAAGGCAACGCGCCGCTTAAATGACGCACATCCAATCGAGGAAGTTGGCGAAAAATTGCGCGCCATGATGCCGTGGATTGCCGAGAAAAGATTGGTTGATAAAGCCAAAAATTAAGCCTTATCGCTGAAAGCCAAACGCTTATGTCAGAAGGGTTAAAGCCTTATATTCACTTGATCGTTGCTGGGGAAACCCTAAGCGAGGATCAGGCGATGCAAGCGGTTGATTGCATGATGGCAGGGGATGCCACCCTAGCGCAAATGGGGGCGTTCCTGTCTATGCTGCGCTTGCGCGGGGAAACCAGCGATGAATTAACAGGCGCAGCAAAAGCCATGCAAAAGCACATGGTTTCGCTTCCAATCCCGCCCAATCTACATATAATGGATATTGTGGGGACGGGCGGGGATCGCTCTGGCAGTTATAACATATCCACCACCACGGCCTTTGTGGTTGCTGCATGCGGTGTGCCTGTTGCCAAACATGGCAACCGCGCTGCATCATCAAAATCAGGTTCGGCGGATGTTTTGACCGCGCTTGGCTTTGATCTTGATGCGCCCTTTGAACAGATCAGCAAATCCATAGAACAAACAGGCTTTGGCTTTATGCTTGCCCAGCGTCATCATGCGGCGATTCGCAATGTCATGCCTGCGCGCGTTGAGCTTGCCATGCCAACCTTGTTTAATTTTCTGGGGCCCTTATGCAATCCTGCGCGGGTGAAGCTTGCCATGATTGGTTGTTTTGATCCTGCTTATATGGAACGCATGGCGCGCACCGCAAGCGCGCTTGGCATGGATCGGGTGATGGTTGTCAATGGGCAAGTCGAATCTGGCACAGATTCAAACGCTTGCACAAGCTTGGACGAGGTTAGCCTGTCAGGATCAACCAGCGGCTTTGAAATGATTAACGGCGCGCTGCGCCCGATTGAAATAACGCCCGAGCTTGCGGGAATGGAAAGATTGAAATCCCCACAAATTAAAGGGGGCAGTGCCAGCGAAAATGCAAGCGCAATGCTTGGTGTGCTTGGCGGCGATCAAAATGATTATCGGCAAATGGTGTTAATCAACAGCGCGGCTGCATTATTATTGGCTGAACAAGCATCAAGCTTAAAACAAGGGGTCCAGATGGCAGCGCAAGCGATTGATCAAGGTGCTGCGCTTGATGTTTTAACCCGCGCCCGCGCCATTACCCCGCTTTAAGCATGACGAATGTTTTAAATAAAATCATCGATGATAAGCGGCAACATATTGCCCTTATGAAAGCGCGCACCCCTTTATCCGAATTGGAAGCCATGGTTGCGGATCATCAGCAATCCATGCCCGTGCGCGGGTTTCAAGCTGCGTTAAATGCGGCGCATCAGGCTGGAAAAAAGCCGCTAATTGCGGAAATAAAAAAAGCATCTCCATCAAAAGGGCTTATTCGGGCTGATTTTGATCCCGCACAAATTGCCGATTCATATCATGCAGGCGGTGCAAGCTGCCTATCGGTGCTAACCGATATGCCATATTTTCAAGGCGATGATTCCTATATTGGCATGGCGCGCGGCGCGGTATCTTTGCCAATTTTGCGTAAGGATTTTATGATTGATCCCTATCAAATTGTTGAATCTAGGGCGCTTGGTGCGGATTGTATTCTGTTAATTTTGGCATGTTTGGATGATGTGCTGGTGAAAGAATTGGCGGATATTGCCCGCAATCTTACGCTGGATATTTTGCTTGAAGTGCATGATCATGCCGAACTGGAACGCGCGCTAAAGCTTGATTATGGCATGATTGGGGTTAATAATCGCAATCTTAAATCTTTGGATATTGATTTGCAGATCGGGCTTGATCTGTTGCCGCTTATCCCAAAACATCGCTTTAGCGTTGCCGAAAGCGGGCTTTACCAGTCACAAGATTTGGTGAAAATGGCGGATGCTGGGGCAAAAGCCTTTTTAATCGGCGAATCCTTGATGCGCCAAAGCGACATTAAAGCTGCCACCAAAGCTTTGCTTGGTTTCTAATGCTCACGCGCTTAAATACGCGCTCACACGCCGCGCAGGCTTACGCCGCATTGGCGGCGGCCCACGCTTGTGGGCTTTGGAAATACGCGCTCACACGCCGCTAAGGCTGAAATACGCGCTCACACGCCGCTTTATTGGCATAATATTTCCAAAATATAACCAAACTTTAATTTAAGACATTTTGACGCATTGCATTCATGGTTCTTTTGATGCTATGTTCAATTTAAGGGGAAATAATCAGGGGAAAAATAAACTTAAAAATCTGTAATTTTAATGATTTATTTTTATTAGTTTTTTTAAGTTACCTTTCGTTTGTTGCTTTTCCTCTTAAGTGTAATCTTAAACAAAAAGGGGAAAATATTTATGTCTATCATCAAACCAACTTTCAGCCGAAGGTCGTTGATCAAGGGCAGCGCCGCAATGGGCGCAGCGCTTGCGATGCCAACCATCTTCACATCTGCGATGGCTGCATCTTATCGCAATGATCCAGGCAATTCATCAACGGTTACATTGGGGTTTAATGTGCCGCAAACAGGTCCTTATGCAAATGAAGGTGCGGATGAACTTCGCGCTTACGAACTTGCGGTTCAGCATTTAAATGGCGGGGGTGATGGCGGACTGCTAAACACCATGAAGCCATTAACCCTTAAAGGAAATGGTGTGCTTGGCAAAAAAATTAACTATGTCACAGGGGATACCCAAACAAAATCCGATGCAGCGCGGGCATCCGCACGGCGCATGATTGAAAAAGATGGCGCGGTGATGATCACTGGCGGCTCTTCTTCTGGGGTTGCAATCGCGGTTCAAGGGCTTTGCCAAGAAGCGGGAATTATCTTTATGGCGGGGCTAACCCACTCCAATGATACAACTGGCAAAGACCGTAAGGCAAATGGCTTCCGCCATTTCTTCCATACGGAAATGTCTGGTGCGTCACTTGCGCCTGTGCTTAAAGCAAATTACGGCACAGACCGCAAAGCCTATCATTTGACGGCGGATTATACTTGGGGTTGGTCACAAGAAGGATCGATCAAGAAATATACCGAAGCCATGGGCTGGGAAACAACGGCAGCGGTTAAAACCCCTGTTGGTGCAGGCGATTTCAGCCAATATATCACCCCCGTCCTGAATTCAGGTGCGGATGTGCTTGTGCTGAACCATTATGGGGGCGACATGGTCAACAGCCTGTCACAAGCGGTTCAATTTGGGCTGCGTGATAAGCAGGTAAATGGTAAGCAGTTTGAAATCATTGTGCCATTATTCTCGCGCTTGATGGCAAGCGGTGCTGGCGATGCGATCAAGGGCATTTTTGGATCAACCAACTGGCATTGGTCATTGCAAGATGAAGGTTCAAAAGCCTTTGTTAAAAGCTTTGGTCAAGCTTATGGCTTCCCGCCATCACAAGCAGCGCATACTTGCTATGTTCAAACGCTGCTTTATGCAGATGCTGCCCAGCGTGCGGGGTCATTTAACCCTTGCGCCATCGCTGAAGCACTAGAAGATTTCCGCTTTGATGGGATGGGCAATGGTCCAACCCTTTATCGCGCCGAAGATCATCAATGCTTCAAAAATGTGCTTGTGGTTAAGGGTAAAGAAAACCCAAGCGGCGATTTTGACTTGCTTGAAGTCGTCCAAGAAGTGCCTGTTGAACAAGTTATCTATGATCCCAGTGGCGCTGAATTTGCGGGCGAACTTGGTGCATGCAATACGGGCGTATAAGTAAAATTTACTTATTAATCTGTTAATATCATCATTGCAGGCTGTGCTTAATCCTTTAAAGGCTATTTACCCTTTAATTAGTGAATAAGCGCAGCCTGCAATGATATATTCATAAGCAAGCAATCATATTTAACATCATATTCTTAACATTGTTCTGGATAAAAATATCATGTTAAATAAGGTAAAAAGATTGAAAAAACATTAATCCATAATGTTACTCTAAAGTAGGGGAGCTTTGAAAAATCATGGATGCGATTTTTATCCAAATATTAAACGGATTGGATAAGGGGGGCGCTTATGCGCTGATTGCCCTTGGGCTGACCCTTATTTTTGGGACGCTGGGCGTTGTGAATTTTGCCCATGG
>JBGCED010000068.1:0-37590 GCA_045106055.1 Alphaproteobacteria bacterium | reverse complement strand
TTTTTCGCCCTAATCAGCGGCAATGCGTTTTAATTTTGCGATTGCCATGTCATAAGGTTCATTATGGGCGATCAGGGAATGGAAATTACCGCCCTTATCCAATAAATAAATCGATGCCGTATGGTCAACCGTATAATCGCCATCTTCCAAAGGCACAAATTTAGCGGTTACTTTATAAATATCCAGCAATTTGTCAATTTGTGCTTGCGTGCCAGTTAAGGGGATAATGTTGCTGGAAAAGGCAGCGGTATAATCGCGCATTAACGCCGCATCATCGCGCTTGGGGTCAACCGTTACAAATAAAAACTGAAACGCATCGGCAAGCGCGCCTAAATCCTGTTTCCATAAATTCATCTGATATAGGGTGGCGGGGCAAATATCGGGGCAATGGGTGAATCCAAAATAAACCACGCTATATTTGCCAAGCAAATCTTGCTGGGTAAAGGCAAGCCCGTCTGGATCTGCAAGGCTTGAGTTGCCTAGACTAGGATCATTATCAACCCGCATCACGCTAAAATCGCCTTTCATCTGGGCGAATTCTGTAAAGCTTGGGGCGGGCAATGCGGCATTTTGATTTGAAGCCCCGCCATTAAACAAGGAGAGGTCAAATTTTTGATCCAGCCATAACAGCCCATAAAGCGCGATTGCGCCCGCAGCAAACAGCCACAATCCGTAACGAAGATAGCGCAAATATACCATCAAGCCATATCCTTATTTTTGATTTTTGATTAATTATTGCTGTTAATTTCTTGAGCAAGATGAAGCGCGGTGATCAGCGCGCCCACCTTAGCCTGGCATTCTTGCTGCTCGCTTGCAGGATCAGAATCGGCAACAATCCCCGCCCCTGCTTGCATGTAAATATAATCATCCTTGATGATGGCAGTTCGAAGGGCGATGCAGCTATCCATTGACCCATCAGCGGCAAAATATCCCACACATCCCGCATATATTCCGCGTTTTAAGGGTTCAAGCTGGTCGATAATTTCCATCGCCCGCACCTTTGGCGCACCAGACACGGTGCCAGCGGGAAAGCCCGCAAATAAAGCGGTTAGCGAATCTTCTTCTGCTGCCAGCTCCCCCTCGACATTGGATACAATATGCATAACATGGCTATAGCGTTCCACCATAAATTGATCGGTAACTTTGACGCTGCCAAGCTTTGATACTCTGCCAACATCATTGCGCCCAAGGTCCAGCAGCATCAAATGTTCCGCAAGCTCTTTGGGGTCTTTTAATAAAGCTTGTTCATTGGCAATATCTTGTGCTTGGTCTTTGCCCCTTGGGCGTGTGCCTGCAAGCGGGCGAATGGTAACCTTATGATCGCGGTTGCGCACCAATATTTCAGGACTTGATCCTGTAACCGCAAAATCATCAAATTTCAAAAAGAACAGGAATGGCGCAGGGTTGGTGCGGCGCAAGGCGCGGTAAAAATTAAATGGGCTTCCTTGATATAAAGCGCGGTAACGCTGGGACAGCACCACTTGAAATATATCACCTGCCTTTATAAGCTCTTTTGCGTCTTGAACCATGGTCTGATAGGTTTCCCCATCCATCAAGGATTCAATCACTGCTTTTTGTGTGCTGCGGGCAATATTTTCAAGCGGCAGCGGCTGCGCAAGCCTGTCTTTGGCGATTGCCAAGCGTTCAAGCGCGGCTTGCCACAGGGCTTGGGGCGTTTCATGTTGATTATGATCATTTTGCCAAACAGGCGTTGCAAGCGATAGGATATTGGTGATGGTATCAAAAATCACCATAATACTTGGCCGCATAAAAAGCCCTTCTGGCAAGGCAAGCGGGTCTGGATTATTTGCAGGGATGTTCTCTATCAAGCGAATGGTGTCATAGCCCAAATAGCCGATTAGCCCCGCCGACATTGGCGGCAAATGATCAGGCAAATCAAGCCGCGATTCTTCGCAAAGCGCGCGCAGGCTTTCCAGGGTTGGGCGGGTTTCAAGCTGCCATTCGGGCGCATTATCAGCATCACAAGCTTGCCCAAGCTTGGCAAGCATGGCTTCATTTTGATTGGAGCGCCATAACAGATCAGGCTTAATGCCAATAAAGGAATAGCGGCCGCGAATTTCCCCGCCTTCAACCGATTCAAGCAAGAACGCATAAGGCTCTGTGGCCGCCAATTTCATATAGCATGAAACGGGCGTTTCAAGGTCTGCATTAAATTCCTGCCAAACAAGCTGCGCTTTTCCCTGCTGCCAGCCTTGCTTGAACTGTTCAAAGCTTTGTTCTTTCACTGTTTCAAACTCTTTATAAATTAAGATGTAAGCATAGGATCAAGTTTTTAAGCCTGAAAAGGGCATTTGAAAAGTTATTTTTATTTTTACCCTGCGGGTTTTTGCTATTTTCTTGCTATTTAAGGGGGGGTGACCTAGATATAACTGCACGATGATGCAAGATTAAAAGGACACCAGAACCGTGTTAAAACAACTTGAATTTATAAAAATGCACGGGCTGGGCAATGATTTTGTGATCGTTGATTTTCGTGATTCGGCGATAAACGCGCCAAATGATGGGGGGCTTGCACGCGCAGCCAAACATATATGCGACCGCAAAGCAGGAATTGGCTGCGATCAATTTATTGTGCTAACGCCAAGTAAAGATTCCGCTGCCGCCGCCCATTTGCAATTTTTCAATCCAGATGGATCACAAGCTGCCGCCTGCGGCAATGGCACAAGATGCGTGGCGGCTTTATTATTTGACCGCATGGATCAAAAAACAAATAAGATCACACTGACCACCTTGCGCGGGCAGCTGCATGCAATGGATCACCGCCAAGCAAATGGTGATATTGCGGTTGATATGGGTGCGCCCATTTTTAATTGGCAGCAAATCCCGCTTGCCTATAATCCTGATTCGCTTATTCATCTGCCGATTCACCTGCCTGATGGCGAAGATCAAGGATTGGGCGCGGTTGGAGTCGGCTTTGGCAATCCCCATGCGGTATTTATGGTTGAAGATGCGGAAAAAATTGATATAGAGAAGATCGCGCCCGCGCTTGAAACACATCCACTATTTCCCCAGCGCGCAAATATTGGCTTTGTAAGCGCAAGGGGCAACAATATTTTTCGGCTGATTGTGTGGGAAAGGGGCGCAGGGCGAACGCTTGCCTGCGGGTCGGGCGCATCTGCGGCATCTGTTGCGGTCACTCGGCGGGGATTGGTAAAGGCTGCGGATCGCTCAAATGTAATGATTAGCTTCATCGTGGATGGATCGCTGCGCTATCCCCAGCATGATGGCAGCCCATCCTATTTAAAAACCTGCTGGCGGGCGGATGATCAACACATTGAATTAAGCGGGGCGACCGCCCATAGTTTTTCAGGTCATCTTGATCTTAATTTTAATTAACATTTCTTGAAGTGCAAAAATATGAGTGAAACGGATTTAAAACAGGATAAGCCAGCACATCAAAATGTTGTAACGCATCAAAATGTTGTTACACATCAAAATGTTGTAACGCTGGGATGCAGGTTAAATGCGTTTGAATCAGAAGCGATGCGGGGGATGTTGGCGCGCATCGGCGATGATAAAACCATGATCGTCAATTCTTGCGCGGTTACAAATGAAGCGGTGCGCCAAACCCGCCAAACCATTCGCAAATTAAGAAAATCCAACCCTGATGCGCGTATTGTGGTGACGGGCTGTGCGGCGCAAATTGACCCTGATCAATTTCTTGCCATGAACGAGGTGGATCAGGTGGTTGGCAATCGCGAAAAGCTGCAAGAATCAAGCTTTAAAAACCATGATGCCAGCTTGCTTCATGGTAATATTTTTGATGATGGTCTAATACTACCCGAACAAGAAATGCCTGAAGCGCCTTTATTAAATGATTTTGGGGCGCGGGCGCGCGCCTTTGTTCAGGTGCAAACAGGGTGCGATCATCGCTGCACCTTTTGCATTATCCCCTATGGGCGGGGCAATTCAAAATCAACCCCAGCAGGGCAAGTGGTCACGCAAATTCAGCATTTGGTTAAAAATGGCGTTAAGGAAATTGTCTTATGCGGGGTGGATATGACCGCTTATGGGCGCGATTTGCCTGTTGCGGGCGGGCTTGGTGCGCTTGTTGCACAAATTTTAAAGCTGGTGCCAGATTTGCAGCGTTTACGCCTATCCTCAATGGATTGCAGCGAGGTTGATGATCAATTAAAATCCTTGATCATTAATGAAGAACGCATTTTGCCCCATTTACATTTATCGCTGCAAGCAGGGGATATGATGATGTTAAAGCGGATGAAACGCCGCCACAGCCCCGAACAAGCGGTCATGCTGGCGGATGAACTTCGTCAACACCGCCCTGATTTGGTGTTTGGTGCGGATTTGATCGCGGGCTTTCCAACAGAAGATGATGCCATGTTTCAGCGCACACTTGCCCATATTGATGATGTGGGGCTAACATGGCTGCATGTGTTTCCCTTTTCACCAAAGATCGGCACGCCAGCTGCCAAAATCCCAAATCAGCTTTCAAAGCTGGAGATTAAACAACGGGCAAAATTATTGCGCGATAAAGGCGAAACTAGGGCGGCGCATTACCGCAAATCCTTGCTTGGCACGCGCGAATCTTTATTGATCGAATCACAGCACGAAAATCACTATAGCGGGCATAGTTTGGGATTTGCACAGGTTAAGCTTCATAGCGATATTCCCTTGCAGCATAATCATGTTTATCCTGTCCAATTTAACGCGATTGCAGGCAAATATCTGATCGCAGAAATGGTCTAGGGGAATTGACTAGGGGCATTGACTGGGGGCATTGAAATGAAATGGTTTGAACGCTTAAAAAAAGGGCTTGGTCGTTCAGCAGAACGGCTTTCAGGCGGTCTTGGCGGGCTGTTTGCGGGCAGAAAACGCTGTGATCAGGCATTGCTTGATTCACTAGAAGAAGTTTTAATTGAAGCCGATCTTGGCCCCAAAATGGCACAAAACTTAATTGCGGAATTATCAGCGCAAAAATTCAATAAGGATGTGGATGCGGCTGAGATTAAACATTTATTCTCACAAGAAATAGCCAAACAGCTTGAGGGGGTTGCCGCAAATTTTCCAGAAAAAACAACGCCAGACGGTCAGCCAACCGTGATTCTGGTGGTTGGGGTAAATGGGTCAGGCAAAACAACCACCATTGGCAAGCTTGCCAATCATTTTAAAACACAAGGGCAATCGGTGATGCTGGCAGCGGGGGATACTTTTCGCGCTGCGGCGGTTGAACAATTATCCATTTGGGGCGCGCGCAATGATATTCCTGTTTTAACCGCAAAACCAAATAGTGATGCCGCTGCGCTTGCTTATGATGCGATGGATCAAGCGATTGCACAAAATCATGATTTTTTAATCATGGATACTGCGGGCAGGCTGCATAATCGCGATGATTTGATGCAGGAATTGGTGAAAATCACCCGCATTATGGACAAAAAATCACAAGGCGCACCCCATCATGTCTTGTTAATTCTGGATGCAACCACGGGGCAGAATGCGCTTGCGCAAATTGATGCTTTTAAGAAATTAACGCACTTAACGGGGTTAATTATGACCAAATTGGACGGCACAGCCAAGGGCGGGGTGCTGGTTGCGCTGGCGCGCGAATTTAAGCTGCCTGTTCATGCAATCGGGGTTGGCGAACAAATAGAAGATTTGCAGCCCTTTGACCCAAAAGAATTCGCACAGGCACTTGTGGGGCTTGAGTAAAGGCGATGATTGGTGTAAACTAAGAAATTATTTAAAGATTTGGCAAGTGATAAATCACGGAATCAAAATATAAATAAATATAAATAATGGAATAATGGGGCGATTTAATTCCAATGAAAAAAACTTTAAAAATTTTAATGTATATAATGATTTTGTTGCTTGTTTTATTCAGCGGCGTCATGGTCTATGTTTTAAGCACCGATTTTTCGGGTTGGAAAGATAAGATAGAGCAAGAATTATCCGAATCGCTAGAGCGGCCCGTTTACATTGAATCCTTTGCGCTATCCGTTGGCAGTGAAACGCAATTTAGCCTAAGCGGGCTGGTGATTGAAGATCATCCCACACATTCTTTGAAATCCATGGCGATTGCACAATATGATGTTGGGGTGCGCCTGTTCCCATTATTGTTTCAAAATCGGATTGATATTACCAATTTCACCTTAAATGGGGCTAGGCTTCAATTAAATTTACCCGATACGCCTGCGCAAAGCACCGCAGCGGGGAATGAAGCGCAAGCTTCGCTTGATCCTAAGGGCGACAAAAAGAATTCTGGCGAGCCATCCTTTGATTATTTGCCGATTATTCGTGCGCTTTCTTTAAGCAATTTGGTGGTGGAATTATTTGATGCAAATAAGGATGCGCCCATTCAAATAATCGTCACCGATGCCGTTCTTTCTTCTGATAATGAACAGTCGGACCAGTTCTTGACCATCAATGGCAAGGCGGATGGCCACAAGATCGGGCTTGGCGGTGTGTTGGGGTCAGTTGACTCTTTCTTTGATAAAGACAGCCCATGGTTTGTTGAGTTAAACGGCGATTTAGGCCCTGCCGAGCTTGCGGTTAAGGGATCGATCATTGAACCTTTAAGGCTGCGCCAAGTGGATATGCGGATGCTTGCAGGGGGGCAAGAATTATTGCAAATGGCACGATTGATGGGCATCACCATTGATCAGCAACTTGGAAGCTGGCAAATTGGCGTGCATATTACAGGTGCGGATAAAGATAATTTGGCGCTGGAAAAATTCAACCTGTCGCTGGGGGATCTTCGCGATTCATCAACAAGCAGCCAAGATATATATGGTATTGGGCTGGTTGCCGCTGGCAGGATGAGCAAGCTTACCCCAGCAGGCATTGCCGATTGGGATATATTGTTAAAACTAACCCAGCCCGCAAAGCTGGAAGCGTTAAAAAATGAAATGGCAAAATATATGCCTGAATTGGCTGCGATCCCCGTTTTGCCGCAACCGATTGAAATATCCGCAAACCTAAATGGCGGGCTTGAAAGCGGCATAAGGCTTAGCAAATTGCGTGCGATTTATGGCGCGCTTGCAAGGCCGATGCTTAATCTTCGCGGCGACATTCAAAATATATTAACCCAAACAGGGATTAATCTTAATCTTGCGCTTGATATACCAAATATGGTGCAATTAATTCCAACATTGCGCGCTTTATTCCCTGATCTGGCGCTTCCAGCAGGGATTGAACAGCTTGCACCATTGACATTTACCAGCATGATTGAAGGGGATGTCAAGGATCGTTTGCGTGTGCATAATATGCGCCTCCAATTGGGTGAAAGCGATCTAAATGGCGATATTGACTTAACGCTTGAGGGCAAGAAATCAAAGCCTGATCTGCGCGTGCGCTTGGTATCAAACCAAATCTTCATGGATGATTTTAAACCGCTTTGGTCTGGTGACAATGCAGATGATAATGCAGGCAGCAATGCAAATGCCGATAAAGGAACGGCGAAGGGCAATCAAGATCAGACAGAATCGCCGCAAAATAACAGCGCGCAACCGCAAGAGGATCCTTTGGCACTTTTGAAAAGATTCGAGCTTGATCTGCTTTATCGTCTTCTTGATTTGCATATGTTTAATATGACATTTGATGATCTTGTGCTTAGCGCAAGCGTCCAGGATGGGGTTGCAAAATTATTGCCGCTTACCCTTCATTTTGGCGAGTCTGAGGCTGAATTACAGCTAAGCGCGGATGCCAATCAAACCCCCACCAAATTTGATGTTGGGTTTGAAACCAAGGGGCTTAATCCTGCGGAACTTCCCATAGAGCAGCTGGCGGGCATTGACAGCAATGCACAAGCGGGCGGACTTGATTCGGTGGTTAATTTTGATTTTCAAGGCTATGATATGCCCACCATCTTGGAAAATCTATCTGGGGATGCTGACTTTACCTTAAGCAATATGGATATTGGCGGGCTGCAAATTGGCGGAAAACGGCTGGATCAAGTGATTTCAGGAACGGGGGGCGGGCTTCTATCTGGATTTGATTTAACCAATATTGGCTGCATGGGATCGCCGCTTAGCATTGATAAGGGCAAAATTAATATTCAAGATGGCTTTGTGGGCGTTAATGATGCGCTTGCGCTCATGTCTGGGGGCTATGATTTATCAAGCGGCGATATTGATATGAAAATCCAGCCAGAGGCTGCGAATATATCCTTGCCATTGACGATTACAGGCAATGCCAGCGCGCCAAAAATCGGGATTGCAGGCACGAATGGCGCATTATCACTTGGCAAAACCTTGTTTGGCGAAGGAGAGGCTGGGCAAAGCAACTGGGCGAATAAAATTAATGAATTGCGCCAAACCTTGCCAAGCGCGCATGGTTGCCAATCCTATTTAGCGCAGCGCATCAATCAGCCCCCACCCAGCACTGGCAATGCACCCGCAGCCAAAGCGGTTGATCGCCTTAAAGAAGCGGTTGATGAACAGCTGGATGATGCGCTTGGCGAACAGGCTGAACCTGTGCGTAAGCTGCTTAAAGGCTTATTTAACTAGGGGCGTTAATATAAATGCAGCTGGCAGATCATCATTTTGCAAATAAACGCCGAAATTATAAATGCGCACATTTGGTAGATACCCATCAAAATCACACTTTGTTTTTCACCCTTCATTGCGATGATCATGCCGTTTTAACACCTGCTGGCAATCCGATGCAGCTTCAAGAATCAAGGCTTGCTGCGGCTTTATGCGCAGAATGGGACGGCGTTGAAAAGCAGCTTGATCCCTTAAAAATGCCCTATACACGGCTTGCCGCAACGCTGATTGATCATGTGCCAGCAAAGCGCGCGCAAATGATTGAAGATGTGCTGGCGCTTGCAGATGGCGATATGCTGCGCTATCACAACCCCGCAAATCAGGCATTATATAAAAAACAACAAACCGAATGGCAGCCCATATTGCATGAAACAGAATGGCAGCTAAAGATTGAACTGCCGATTTGCCTTGATCTTTCTTTGGGGGTGCTGGATGATTCGTCAAAAGCAATCATCCATGATTATGTATCCGCGCTTTCCGATGGTGCGCTGTTTTGCATCCATGAATTTGCGCAAAACACCCATTCTTTTGCACTTGCTTACGGGCTTATCAAGCAGCAGCTGAACATAGAGCGCGCGCTTGATTGTGCGCTGCTTGAATTCAAAGTGCAGCAGGATTTATGGGGCGATGATCCTGTTTTTGAACAAGAACGCGCCACTTTGGAACAAGCAATAATACAGGCATCAATGCTAATTGCATGATGTGATATATTGTGCTGGATATTGATCGTTACATTCCTGAATCATGCTTAAAAATTGGGATCGCGGTATCTGGCGGTCCTGATTCAATGGTGCTTGCTGCTTTGCTGCAAAAATGGCAGCGCACCCACCGCCCTGAAATCACGCTGCGCTGCTGTATCATTGATCATCATTTGCGCGCGGAATCAACGCATGAAGCACGCAAAGTGCAAGCCAGCTTGCATAAAATGGGGCTGGATGCCGATATTGTGACCGCCAAACAGCCTTTTTCACCGCATATCAAAGCGTCACAAGCAATGGCGCGCATGCTGCGCTATGATTTATTAGATGAATGGGCGGCAAATTACAGGCTTGACGCGCTTGCGCTTGGGCATCATCAAGATGATCAAATTGAAACCATTGCCATGCGGCTTATCCGTGATTCTGGGTTTCGTGGATTAAGGGCAATGCAGCCCTGCCATGAAAATGCAAATTCTGTTTTATTGCTGCGCCCCTTGCTTGATAAAAGCAAAGCCCAACTATATCACATGGTAAAAGCCCTTAATCTGGAATATGTAGAAGATCCAAGCAATCATAATTTAACCTATGAACGCGTGGTGTGGCGCGCTTTGCTGAATCAGCCCGTAAATGCATCGCTTCAACCGCAATTATTACGCCTTGGCGCGGTTTCCTTGAAATTTACAGCCTTTGAAGATCGCTTATTTGATCAGATCACGGCGCAGGCATTGATTGCGCGGCCGCACGCGCTATTTGCCTTTAACCCAGCACAATTAGCAGCCTATGGCGACTTGATTGCCCAAAACTGGCTGCGCCATTATTGGCATCATCATAGCATGCGTGCTTACCCGCCCAAACGCCATCAAACTGCCCGCATTTATAATCAAATCATGCAAACAGATCGCGGCGGATGCCTTCATGGGCTGCGCTGGCAACGGCTGGCTGGGGGTATAATCAGTGTCCGTAATGAAAAAACATAAATTTTATCTAAAATGCGGTAAATTACCCCTTTTTATTCTTGCTAAGCTTCCCTATGTTAAGCATAATCAAAACATACTTATCCTTTTATCTTTATAGGAATATCTTACCGTGAATTTTAATCGACGCAGTCTTTTCTTTTGGGCAATCTTGCTGGTTGGCATTTTCTTTCTTTATAATGTTTTTCAAGGCACAACGCCGCCTAAAAACATTGTCAGCTATAGCGAATTTCTGAATCAGGTTGAAACTGAAAATGTTCAAAATGTCATGGTTCAAAATGATAATTTAACGGGCAGCTTTGCAAATGGCGAGAATTTTACCGTCTATACGCCCCGCGATCCTGATATGATTTCAATGTTACGGGAAAAAAATGTTGCGATAGAGGTGCAGCCACCAGAAGATGGGATGCCAACCCTGCTTGCCATTTTGATTAATTGGTTTCCAATGCTGCTATTAATTGGGGTGTGGATTTTCTTATTTCGCCAAATGCAAGGCGGCGGTAAAGGCGGTGCGATGGGGTTTGGCAAATCGCGCGCGAAATTGCTTGCCCAAAAAGAGGGTAAGGTGACCTTTAACGATGTTGCAGGCATTGATGAAGCAAAGCAAGAATTGCAAGAAGTTGTAGATTTTCTGCGTGATCCCGATAAATTTCAAAAGCTTGGGGGTAAAATTCCAAAGGGCGTTTTGCTGGTTGGTCCTCCAGGAACGGGTAAAACCCTAACGGCGCGTGCGGTTGCTGGGGAAGCTGGCGTATCGTTTTTCACCATATCAGGTTCTGATTTTGTGGAAATGTTTGTTGGGGTTGGCGCAAGCCGTGTGCGCGATATGTTTGAGCAGGGCAAGAAAAATGCCCCGTGCATTATCTTTATTGATGAAATTGATGCGGTCGGGCGCCATCGCGGCGCGGGGCTTGGCGGCGGCAATGATGAGCGCGAGCAAACGCTTAATCAATTATTGGTTGAAATGGATGGGTTTGAATCAAATGAAGGCGTGATTTTAATTGCAGCGACCAACCGCCCCGATGTGCTTGATCCTGCTTTGCTGCGCCCTGGCAGGTTTGACCGCCAAGTGGTTGTGCCAAATCCAGATGTTGGCGGGCGCGAGAAGATTTTGACTGTTCACATGCAAAAAGTGCCACTTGCACCCAATGTTGAACCAAAGGTCATCGCGCGCGGCACACCAGGTTTTTCAGGCGCAGACCTTGCCAATTTGGTGAATGAGGCTGCGCTGCTGGCGGCGCGCCGTAATCGCCGCTTGGTATCAATGGCTGAATTTGAAGATGCAAAAGATAAGGTGATGATGGGATCAGAACGCAGATCGCTTGCCATGACCGATGAAGAGAAAAAGCTAACCGCTTACCATGAAGCTGGTCATGCGCTGGTTGGAATATGCGTGAAAGGCAATGATCCGCTGCATAAGGTAACGATCATTCCGCGCGGGCGTGCGCTTGGGGTCACCATGAATTTGCCCGAACGGGATCGCTTGGGCTATAAAAAATCTGAGATGCTGGCACGGCTTGCCATGATGTATGGTGGGCGCGAAGCCGAAGATATTATTTTTGGCCATGATCAAATTACAACGGGCGCATCGAATGATATTATGCAAGCAACCCGCATGGCGCGGGCGATGGTCACCGAATATGGCATGTCGGATAAGCTTGGTGCATTGCGCTATAATGAAAATCAAGATGAGGTATTTTTGGGGCATTCGGTTGCACGCCAGCAAAATATTTCTGAAAAAACATCGCAGCTAATTGACGAAGAAGTGTTCACCATTTGCGAACAAGCACGCATTCAAGCCCGAAAAGTGCTGGAAGATAATATTGATGATCTTCATAAAATTGGCAATGCGCTGCTGGAGCATGAAACGCTAAGCGGGGACGAAGTTAAGCGGCTGCTTGCAGGGGATGATGATTTCAAGGATAAAAATGATCCCCCCCAAGGCAGCGCCAAGCCAAAATCGCATATTCCAACAACAGGCAAAAAAACAAAGCGCGATTTGCCGCTGGGTGATGCAGAGCCTGGGATGGCATAACGCGTAAACCCATCATAAAGATATGGATATGATAAACGGCTTGATTTTAAGTTGGTTTTATATGAAATTCAGTTTTACCATTTGAAGACACCATAAAATCAACCCCTTAATTTGATGCCTGATGAGACAATTTCTTTATAATGCGCGTGTAATTGATCCTGCCCAAAATTTGGATATGATGGGGGGGATGCTGATTGAAAATGGCAGAATCTATGCCATTGATGCTAAGTTCACCCATAAGAATGCGGTGCGTTCTGCGGCGCAAACCATTGATTGCATGGGGCATATTCTAAGCCCTGGTCTGATTGATGGGCGGGTGCATTGCCGCGAACCTGGCGAAGAACATAAGGAAAGCTTTGCAAGCGCATCAAGCGCGGCATTATCAGGCGGCATCACCAGCTTTTTACAGCGCCCTGATACGACCCCTGAAATTGACGGGGTATCGATGGTCGAGCGGGTTGCCAATCTTGGTAAAATCAAGAACAGCGTTAGAATATTTCCGATTGCCGCGCTTAGCCAAGGGCTAAAGGGCGAAAAGCTGACCCAATTTGGATTGTTGCAAAATGCAGGGGCGGTGGGGTTTAGCGATGCGGATCGCCCAATTAAATCCACCAAATTATTAAGACGCGCCTTATCTTATGCTGCCGCCTTTGATGCGCTGGTGATTGATTTGCCGCAAGATCAAGAATTTACCGATGGCGGCACGATGAATGCGGGCGCACTTGCCACAAGATTGGGGTTAAGCGGCATCCCCGCCTTTGCAGAACATTTGCAGGTAACCCGCGATCTTAATTTGCTTGAATCCGTGCCCAATGCCAAATTACATTTATCATTGATTACCACCCGCAAGGCGATTGATGCGATTCGCACCGCAAAAGCGCAAGGCTTGGATGTTAGCTGCGACACCGCCCCGCATTATTTTCGGATGAATGAAGGGGATATTGGTGATTATCGCAGCTTTGCAAAAACCTTTCCGCCGCTGCGCTGCGAAGATGACCGCAATGCGGTGATTGAAGGGCTTGCAGATGGCACAATTGACATGGTGGTAAGCGACCATAACCCGCAAGATCAAGAATCAAAACGCTTGCCAATTGAACAGGCTGAATTTGGGGTAATTGGGCTTCAAACCTTGCTGCCATCCATTTTGCATCTTGTCCATGATTATAATTTCAGCCTTGTGCAGGCATTAAAGCTGGTAACCCTAACCCCCGCCATGCGTTATGGTTTAAATGGCGGGCAATTAACAAAGGGCGCGCCCGCAGACCTGATTTTAATTAATCCTGATAAGGGCTGGAAAGTCAAAGAGCATCAGCTGCGCTCAAAATCAAAGAATACGGCTTTTGAGGGGCAGCTAATGCAAGGCGAGATTGTGTGGAGCATGGTTGACGGGCAAACGCTTTACAATGCCAGATAAGAAACATAAAGATGGCGCGGCGGATATGTTCTGCGGCACGCCCCAAACCCCACTTGCAGAACGCTTACGCCCCCAAACGCTGGATGATGTGATCGGGCAAGACCATCTTTTGGGCGCGCAAGGGGTATTGGGTGCTATGATTGCCAGCAACCGTTTAAGCCCGCTTATCTTATGGGGCGCACCTGGTTGCGGCAAAACCACGATTGCGCGCTTGCTCTCTGCCCATTTTGATCTTGAATATGTGGCTTTATCGGCGATTTTTTCAGGCGTCGCCGATTTAAAAAAATGCTTTGAAAATGCAAGAATACGCCATGCACAAGGGCGCAGCACCCTATTATTCATTGATGAAATTCATCGCTTTAACAAAGCACAACAAGATGCGTTCTTGCCTGTGGTTGAGGATGGCACGGTCATCTTGGTGGGCGCGACCACTGAAAACCCAAGCTTTGAGCTAAATAATGCGTTAATATCGCGCTGCCAAGTGTTGGTGTTGAAACGGCTGGATGAAACCGCGCTTGATCATTTATTATGCCGCGCAGAAAGTTTGATGGAACGGGCATTGCCGCTTGATCCAGATGCGCGTTCAATGCTGCTAACCATGGCGGATGGCGATGGGCGCGCCATATTAAGCATGGCAGATTTAATTTTTAATCTTGTCGGCGAAGCTGAAAAATCCGATTTTATGTCCAGCGATCAGCTGCTGGATTTCTTGCAAAAGCGCAAACCGCTTTATGATAAGTCGGATGATCATCATTATAATATGATCAGCGCATTGCATAAAAGCCTGCGCGGATCGGATGTTGATGCTGCGCTTTATTATTATTCACGCATGATTGATGGCGGCGATGAACCTTTATATATCGCACGCAGATTGATGCGTTTTGCTTATGAAGATATTGGCATGGCAGACCCGAATGCCGCCTTGCAAGCAGAAGCTGCAACCAGATGTTACGAGCGTTTGGGTTCGCCAGAAGGAGAGATTGCGCTTGCCCATCTGGTAATTTATCTTGCGACCGCACCAAAATCCAACGGGGTTTATCGCGCGCAAAAGGCCGCATTAAAAGCCGCCAAGGCGCATGGATCGCTTTCCCCGCCCCCCCATATTCTAAATGCGCCGACAAAATTAATGAAGCAAATTGGCTATGGCAAAGACTATCAATATGACCATGATCACACAAATAGCTTTTCAGGGCAGAATTATTTCCCAGATGGGTTGCCACGCATGAAATTATATGATCCTATAGGATGGGGATTTGAAAAGGAGGTCAAAAAACGCTTGGAATATTGGCAGAATTTACGCGAGAAGAAGTGAGACAGCTTGATGAGTACCATAACACCCGCCCCTGACCCCACGCCCAATATATCTGATATAGAATCCTATATCAGCCTTGATGCTTTCCTTGCAAAAATCACCGCCTATATGCCTGATGCGGATGTTGCGCTTATTTCAAAAGCCTATCGCTTTATTGAGGTTGCGCATGCGGGCGTAATGCGCGATTCAGGCGATCCTTATGTATCCCACCCGATTGCCGTTGCCGAAATTATGATTGATGAACAGGTGGATCAGGCAACCTTAATCGCGGGGCTATTGCATGATGTGGTTGAAGATACCGATCATAGCGATGACGATATTAAACGGGATTTTGGTGAGGATGTTGCGCTGCTGGTGGACGGTGTGACCAAGCTTACCAAGCTGGAAGCAGAAGAATCACAATTTACCAAGGATGAAGCCAATCTTCATAAATTGGCAAGCTTTATCATCAAAGATTTAAGGGTGTTGATCATTAAAGCCGCCGATCGGCTGCATAATATGCGCACGCTTGGACATAAAAAGGGCGAAGAAAAGCGCAAGAAAAAAGCACAAGAAACCTTTGTTTTTGCCAATTTAGCAGATTTTGCTGGGCTTACCAAATGGAAAGAAGAATTACAGGATTTAGGCTTTAAACAGCTTAACCCAGAAGCCTATGAAACCATTCATAAAGCGCTTTCAAATGCCCATGCACAATCGGGTGAATTGCTGGGGCTTATCAGCGATAAAATACATGATCAGCTTGCACAAGAAGGCATCAAGTCACAGGTCACGGGCAGGGTAAAAGCACCTTATTCAACCTATTTAAAGCTTAATGCGCAAAAAATCACCCTATCAAAATTATCCGATGTGATTGCCTTTCGCGTGATTACAGATGATGAGGATGCCTGCTATCATGCGCTTGGCATTTTACATAGGCAGCATTCTTCGGTTGATGATGAATTTAATGATTATATCTCTACCCCTAAGAAAAATGGCTATTCCTCACTCCATACGGTGATATATTTTAAGGCTTCAAAGCAGTGGGATAAAGCGGGGTTGTTTTCTAATTTGTCCCATTTTAACCCTGCTTCGGGCGAGTCAGAAGCGGTCACGCAAGAAGCAAAAGCCAATTTAAAAACCATCGTACAGGAATTGGGCATTCGCATAGAGGTGCAGATCCGATCAAAGAAAATGCATGAACATGCAGAAAAAGGCGATGCCGCGCATTGGCTTTATAAATCACGCGCAGCAAATGGCGGGAAATCAACCAGCGATATTGCCAAACAAAATCACGGGCGTTCCAGCTTTTTGCAGCGACTTTTGGATAGTTTGATCCTTGCGCATACAGATGATGACGATATTTCAGAAGCGATAGAAGAAGCAACATCTCAAAATCAAATTTATATTATTTCGCCAAAGGGAAAGGTCTTTTTCGTAAAAAAAGGCTCAACCCCGCTTGATTATGCCTTTCATGTGCATTCTAATTTTGGCTTTTATGCGGTGGGTGCAAAAATTAACGGGCGCAGAGTGCCGCTAAAGACACGGATTTTTGAAAGCGGCCGGCAGGTTGAAATCATCCGCGCAGAAACCCAACAGCTTAATGAAACATGGACAAGCTGGGTCTATAGCAGCCGTGGGCGCAAGCGCGTAAAAGAAGGGCTTGCCGCCCTTCGGCGTAAGCATATGGTTGAACAAGGCCGCTTTGCGCTGCAACGATATTTTGACCAGCAAGGCTATCCGATGAATGTAAATGTGCTTGATAAGGTTGCGGAACAGCTGATCACCCTGCCCAAAGACCACCCTAATGGTGATCATATTGAACAAAAAACGGATGAATTATTCTATCGGGTGGCGCATTGGATTGAAGCAATGAATGACGGCATATTGCCAGAAAGCCTTGCTGATACCAAAGATACACTTAGCATGAAGGATGTTTTGACTGCCGCCTATCCTGGTGCGAATATGCAGCATCCCCCAGCCCTTAACAGCGCATCCATCCATTTAAGCACACAAATTAAAAAACGGATTGCGCTTGATGTTGGAAAGACAGTGCAAGATAAAAATGCCGCGATTTATCATTTTGCGGGTTGCTGCTGCCCGTTACCTGGCGAGCGCATTATTGGCTTTATGCCAACTGATTCGCAAGTCACGATCCATCGCACCGATTGCCTATCGCTTGAACGGTTGGAGGGGTTAAAGCAACGGTGGATTGATGCGCAATGGGAAAAAGATGCAGATCAAAATGCGCGTTATAAAGTTAAATTGCGCATGACCTTGCTGAACCAACCAGGGGTGCTGCATGAAATAACGGGGCTTACAACCAAAGAAGGCTGCAATATTGCCAATTTGAAATTCCGCGAACGCTTTAAAGATTTATATGTGATGGATTTGGAGCTTGAGGTTTCAAATGCCCGCCATTATCACCGCGTTCAATCCGCCTTGATCCTGCTTGAAAATGTTGATCAAATTCAGCGTTTTTAATGTGGGTTTCTAATGCGGGTTTTTAATGTGGGGGGATCTAGGTTAGGGGATTGATTTTGGCAAAGCGCAGATGATCTTGCCATTCGCCTTGAATGCGTAAATATTTAAGCGCTATCCCCTCATCATGGAAGCCTGCACTGCGCAATAGGGCAAGGCTGGAATAATTATTGGGCAAGCAATAGGCCTCCATCCGATGCAGGTTCAAAACCTCAAAGGCGAATGTTTCAAGCAAGGATAACCCCTCTTTCATATAGCCTTGACGGGCATAAGGCGCGCCAATCCAATAGCTAAGCGTGGCACATTGAAGCGCAGCCCGCCTGACATGATACAAGGATAACCCCCCAAGCAGCACTTTATCGCTAAGCCTGCGCAGCAAAAAGCTGTAATTCATCTCCATTGCCAGTTCATGGGTGATTCGTGTGCGGCGGCGTTCAAAATCATCAAGCGTTAAACGCGGCGGCCATGAAGGTTCAAAAGGTTCAATAAATTGGCGGCTATGGCTGCGCAGCTTTACCCATTCCGCGCCATCTTCTTTGCGCCAAGGATGAATTAAAATGCGTTCTGCGGTTTGCCGCATTGCGCTTTCAACTGCTGATTTTCGCCGAAACAAAGCCATGATCTATGTATTTGCGCCTGAATTATTTTGGGGTTAAGGATTGAACTACGCTTAAAATTGCCCTATCTTAAAAAGCGAATTTAAACCTTGCTTTAAATTTGAGGAATTTTTTAAAAAAACCATAAACTTTAAGGTAACATATATATGAACGCAATTAAAGCATGGTTTTATACGCGCTTATGCGCGATTGCCATTTCTGCGCTGCTGCTTCCAACGCTTGCAGCAAAGGCTGAGGTCACCATTGACATTACGCGCGGGAATGTGCAGCCCCTGCCGATTGCATTGGTTAATTTCAATACAAATGATGCGCAATTACAAGAGGTTGGGGCGCAAATCCGCAGCGTCATTGAAAGCAATTTACAGCGCTCTGGGCTGTTTGCGCCGATTAACCAGCAAGCCTTTATCAGCAGCAATATTGACATTGAAGTGCGCCCGAATTTTGCCGATTGGCGTTTGATTAACGCCCAAGCCTTAATCAATGGCAGGGTGCAGGCAGGGCAAGATGGCACGCTGCGGGTTGAATTTCGGCTGTGGGATGTGTTTGCAGAAGCGCAGATGCTGGGCTTTGCCTATTCGACCGAGATTAATAATTGGCGGCGCATTGCCCATATTATTTCGGATGCAATTTATAAACGCATCACAGGTGAATCTGGTTATTTTGACAGCCGCATCATCTATATCGCAGAAAGCGGTCCGCCCAAAAACCGTAAAAAGCAACTTGCCTTGATGGATCAAGATGGGGCGAATCATAAATTCCTAACCGATGGCAGCACTTTGGTGCTTACCCCGCGTTTTTCACCCATATCGCAGGAAATCACCTATTTAAGCTATTTTAACAATGCACCGCGCGTTTATTTATTTAACATTCAAACGGGCAAGCAAGAGGTTTTGGGCGCATTTAAAGGGATGAGCTTTGCGCCCAGATTCTCCCCTGATGGCAAGGATGTGGTGATGAGCTATGCAAAAGGCAATAGCACCAATATTTATGCGCTAAATTTGGCAACCCGCCAAACCGTACAATTAACCAATAATGGCGCGATTGATACCGCCCCTTCCTATGCGCCTGATGGCAATCAAATTACCTTTGAATCGGATCGCGGCGGCACACAACAGCTTTATGTAATGAACAGGGATGGCAGCAATCAACGCCGCATCAGCTTTGGCGATGGGCGCTATGGCACGCCTGTTTGGTCGCCGCGCGGGGATTTAATTGCGTTTACCAAAATGCTGGCGGGTAAATTCTATATTGGGGTGATGCGCCCCGATGGCACGGGGGAGCGTTTATTGGTTGAAGGCTATCATAATGAGGGGCCGACTTGGTCGCCAAATGGGCGGGTCATTTTGTTCTTTCGCGAAACACCGCAGCCAGATGGCAGCAAAACCAGCCATATTATGTCGGTTGACTTAACAGGCATGAATGAACGGCGAATCATTACGCCGATTGATGGTTCTGATCCTGCTTGGGGGCCGCTTAATCCATAATTTTTAAAAGGTGATATAATCATGCTTTATGAATGGTTGAAAATATTGCATTTATTTTCTGTGTTTGCGTGGATGGCGGGGTTGTTTTATCTGCCGCGCCTGTTTGTCTATCATGTTGCGGCTGCGCCAACGGGCAGTGACCCAAATCCAGGCACGGATATGACATTGCAAATCATGGAGCGGCGCTTGCTGCGCGCCATTATGAATCCCGCAATGATTGGCACATGGGTTTTTGGTTTGTGGCTGATGGTTGAAGGAGGATTTTATAAATCGGGCTGGATGCACGCAAAATTGTCTTTGATCGTGATTTTAACAATTTCGCATATGGTAATGGCGCGCCACCGCAAGCAATTTGCCGCCAATTCGAATCAAAAAAGCGATAAATATTTTCGAATTTTGAACGAAGTGCCGACCATTATTTTAATTTTTATATTGATTTTGGTAATTTTAAAACCTTTTTAACGCTTAAAGGGCTTGAATGAAACTGAAAACTGGGCTAGTTATAGCTTAACGCTTTGATATGTTTTGATGAAGCTGTTGATTTTAAGCGGATTTAAAATCAACCATGATAATCAATTCTTTGAAGGTGGGTCTTTTTAAAAGGCCCGCCTTTTTTAATGCAAAAATAGATTATGGTGTAAGCCTAACCGCAAGTGAGTGATAAAGCGCATCATCGTTAAGATGAGCGCGAGTGAGTGATAAAGCGCACAAGCGTGCGCCGCTGCTAGTGCAGCGTAGCCTAGAGCATTTTGCGTAAAACTGGGCGCCGGTTTTACGCAATAAAAATGCGCCATAATAAACGGCAAGTGAGGAAAAATGGATATTGTGCAAAAATTACACGACATGCTAAGCCCAGCCTTGCAGGATATGGGGTTTGAAATTGTGCGCATCCGCTTGCTTGGACAAAAACGCATGACCTTGCAAATTATGGCGGATCGTATGGATGATCTGCCAATATCGGTGGATGATTGCGCGCAAATCAGCCATGTTATCTCTGCATTGATGGATGTGGACGATCCAATTGAAGCTGCTTATAGTCTTGAGGTAAGCTCTCCTGGGATTGATCGTCCGCTTACCAGGGTAAAGGATTTTAAAAAATGGCAGGGATTCTTGGTGCGCATCCAGCTTAAATGGCTGCAAAATGGGCGCAAACGGTTTCGGGGGATTTTGCAAGGGGTTGATGCAGATCAAACCATTACCATCAAGGACGAGGCGGGCGCGGAATTTTCACTGCCCTTTGATCAAATTGAGGAAGCAAAATTAATCTTAGACGATCATTTATTGGCATTTAGCCGTAAACAAGCAGAATCGCTTGGCGTGCTGGATGGGGTGGAAGGTGCGTTTTTGGACGCGAATATGGGTGTAAATGGGGATGATGAGGATTCCCAGCAGGAAAATTAATAAATTTTAAACATAATCATAAAGATGATGAATCATAAGGAGCTTTAAAATGGATAATGTTACAATCGCAAGAGCTGATATGCTGGCAGTTGCGGACGCTGTTGCCCGCGAAAAATTAATTGACCGTGAATTGGTGCTGGAAGCCATGGAACAAGCCATTCAAAAGGCGGGGCGTTCCAAATATGGTATGGAACATGATATTCGCGCCCATATTGATCGCAAATCGGGCGAGATTGTGCTGGCGCGCTATATTGAGGTTGTTGCGCCTGTTGATTTGGAAAATGAAATCACCCAGATTTTGCTTGATGATGCCCGCAAAAAACAAGCGGATGTAGAGGTTGGGGATTTTCTGGTAGATCGCTTGCCGCCGATTGATTTTGGACGCATTGCCGCGCAAACGGCAAAGCAGGTCATTGTTCAAAAGGTTCAAGAAGCCGAGCGGGATCGCCAATTTGAAGAATATAAAGATCGGGTGGGGCAAATTATTCACGGCGTTGTCAAACGGATTGAATTTGGCAATATCACCATTGATCTTGGCAAAGCAGAAGGCTATATGCGCCGCGATGAAATGATCCCGCGTGAGAAATTTAATCGCGGGGATCGGGTGCGCGCCTATATCACCGAGGTTAAGCGGGAAAATAAAGGGCCGCAAATCTTTTTGTCGCGCACGCGCCCCGAATTTATGGCAATGCTGTTTGCCCAAGAAGTGCCTGAAATTTATGATGGCACAATTGAAATCAGGCGGGTTGCGCGCGATCCTGGCAGCCGCGCCAAAATTGCCGTATCCACCGATGATGTGACAATGGATCCCGTTGGGGCTTGCGTTGGTATGCGCGGCAGCAGGGTTCAGGCCGTTGTCAATGAATTGCAAGGTGAAAAGGTTGATATTATTGAATGGACCGAGGATATGGGGCGGTTTGTGGTGAGCGCATTAGCCCCCGCCGAAGTTGCAAAAGTGGTGCTTGATGAAGAAAAGAAACGGATTGATGTGGTTGTGCCTGATGATGATCTATCAAAAGCAATCGGCAGGCATGGGCAGAATGTGCGCCTTGCATCAATGCTAACGGGGTGGAACATTGATATTTTAAATGAAGAGCAAGAAAGCACCAAACGCCAGCAAGAATCCAAGGAAATTTCTGATTTGTTCATGGCAATCTTGGATGTTGATGATGTGATCGCCAGATTGTTGGTCATGGAAGGCTTTAGCAATTTAGAAGAAATCGCCTATACCGCTTTGGGTGAACTTGCTGAAATTGAAGGCTTTGACGAAGAGGTCGCCCAAGAATTGCAGCTGCGCGCCAAATCCCATTTAGAAGCAGAAGCCCAACAGCTTGAAGCGCGCCTAAATGAGCTGAATTTGGATGATGGATTAAGCGATATTGAAGGCTTAACCCCACAAATGCTGGTTGCGCTTGGCGATAATGATGTGAAATCTTTGGAAGATTTTGCTGGGCTTACCACCGATGAGCTTATGAGCGAAGAAGATGGTATCTGGCGGGAATTTGATCTGGATCATGGCGAGCTGGATGAATTAATCATGGCATGCAGGGTGCAGCTTGGTTGGATTGAAGCTGAAGCAAGCGAAGATGAAAGTGAGGCAGATTCACCAAGCGAAGCAGATTCACAAGGTCAAGCATAAGCTTAAGGTGGTATTTCAGAAAACAGACCAAATGCGCACCTGCATCGCAACGGGGAAAACCGCAGAAAAAACAGGATTCATTCGCTTTGCGCTTGCCCCTGATCATGTCCTATATGTGGATTTGGTTGAAAAACTGCCTGGACGGGGATTATGGGTAAGCGCAAATGCTGAAGCTGTGCGGGCAGCCTTTCAAAAGAAGGCGTTTCATAAGGCAGCCCGCGCCCAAATCCGCCCCTTGGATCAGATGGATGCCGATGGCTATGTTGATCATATTACGCAAAGTCTTGTGAGGCAGATTTGCCAAAATCTGTCGCTTGCAAGGCGCGCAGGACACGCAATTTGTGGGATGGATAAGGTCAGCCCCTTGCTGAATAAGCATATTGCGAATCTTACAAAAGAAATCAATCAATATGATTGCAAATTACCGCAAGATGGTGCATTAAACGATAGCATTGACCCTTATTTTGATGATTTTCTATATTTATTAGCATCAGATGCTGGAAAAGATGCAAAAAAACATTATAATGCAATTCAAAAACTGGTGAGCGCACAAAAATTGGCGGGCGCAGGGGATGATTTGCCGCTTTATGCAGCTGATTTTTTAACAAGCAATGAAATGGCAGGGGTGTTTTCAAAAGCCCATGCGATCCATGTCTTGGTGAAAAAAGGCGGGCTGCTGAATAAAATAAGGCGGGATTTGATACGGCTTGCTGGTTTTAAGCGATAAAGATGCGTTAAAAAACAGTTAAAATAATATTGCAAGCATAAGCCTTAACGGGCGAAAGCCTTAACGGGCAGAAGCACTAAAGATCATAATCTAATGCATTATGAACAATATGGGATAAACGGAAATTATGAGCGATAATAAAGAGACAAAGACCCCACCCCTTGGCAGTAAAAAACTGACCCTTGGCGGTAAAGCTGGGGGCAGCAAGTCTGGAACAAGTGCGCCTGATCATCAAACGGCTGGGCAGGGCGAGCTTGAAGCCGTTGCTGCTCCAAAACGCCGTGCTTCTTTATCTTTATCGCGCAATAAGCCTGTCACGGTTGAGGTTAAACGCAACCGCAGCTTGAAATTGGGCGGTGGGGCGCTTGCTGCTAAGTCTGGTGCTGCCAAATCCGCAGCCCAAAGCCCCGTGCGCGCCAATAATATGGTTGCGGATAATCCGCTTTCTGGCTTAACAGAAAATGAACGCCAAGCCCGATTGAAAGCGCTTGAAGCTGCGCGCGAACGCCAAGCCGAAGCCGAAAGGCTAGCCCAAGAAAGGGCAGAAGAACAAGCCTTGCAGGAACAGCAAGAAGCCGATGCTTCAAGGGAAGTTGCCGAAGCGGAAGCTGCGAACCAGCAAGCAGAATCAGATATAATCGCAACCGCGCAAGCGGAAGCTGATGATTCATCAACAGCCGATGCTGCAACAGAAACGGCGGAATCTTCAAATGCGGATATTACGACCGATGATGCCGCAGAACCAGAAGCGGGGGATGATCCAGAACCCGCGCCCAAACCTTATAAAATACCCAGCCATGGGATTACCAGCGCAGGGCCATCTAAATTTTCTGCCCGTGATGCTGCAAGCAAGCAATCAGACAGAACGGAAGCGGGCAGCAAGCAAAAACATGAGGATGATGGGGCGTCTAAATCAAGTGCTGCCCCCACAAAATCGACCGTCCGCAATAAAAATATCGAGGATGAGCTTGGCGGAAAACGCAATAAAATTACCGCGCGGGTCAAGGGCGAACCCAAACGCCGCGAAGGTAAATTAACCATCAGCCGTGCTTTGGATGAAGATGATGATGCGGTGGAACGCGGGCGTTCGCTGGCAGCATTAAAACGGGCGCGCGAACGCGAACGCGCACGCAGCCGCGATACAGGGCATAGTGAAAAAGTCGTGCGGGATGTAACGATTCCAGAGACGATTGCTGTTTCCGATCTTGCCAACCGCATGGCAGAGCGCGGCGGCGATGTTATTAAAGCATTGATGAAAATGGGCGTGATGGCGACCATTAATGAAGCCATTGACGGCGACACCGCAGAATTATTGGTCTCGGATTTTGGGCATCGCGCAAAACGCGTGAATGAAGCTGCGGTTGAAGATGTGCTGCAATTTGTTCATGATGACGAAAATGCACCCGCAAAACCGCGCCCGCCCGTTGTAACGATTATGGGGCATGTGGATCACGGCAAAACCTCTCTTTTGGATGCATACCGCAATGAAAATGTGGTTGCAGGGGAAGCGGGCGGCATCACCCAGCATATTGGTGCTTACCGCGTAAAAGTGCCTGATGGGTCTTATATTACTTTCCTAGATACACCAGGTCACCAAGCCTTTACAGCAATGCGCCAACGCGGGGCGACTGCAACCGATATTGTGATTTTGGTGGTGGCTGCCGATGATAGCATCATGCCCCAAACCGAAGAAGCGATTCAGCACGCAAAAGCAGCAAATGTGCCGATTGTGGTGGCAATCAATAAAATTGATAAGCCCGCAGCCGATGCCAATCGTGTGCGCCAAGAATTATTGAATTATGAATTGGTGCCAGACACGATGGGCGGGGACATTCAAACGGTTGAGGTTTCTGCATTAAAACGGCTAAATTTAGATAAATTGCTGGAAGCAGTTCAGCTGCAAGCGGAAATCATGGAATTAACAGCACCGCAAGATTGCGCAGCACGCGGCAGTGTGGTGGAAGCAAAACAAGTGGTTGGACGCGGCGCGGTTGCAACCTTGCTGATCAAGTCGGGCACACTTCGGGTTGGTGATATTTTTGTTGCTGGTTCGGAATGGGGACGGGTTCGCGCCATGCTGAATGAATCTGGACAGCGCATTGAAACAGCGGGACCTTCTGATCCTGTGGAAGTGCTGGGCTTTACCAATGCACCAATGGCTGGGGATGAAATGATCGTGCTGCCTACCGAGGCAAAAGCGCGCGAGATCGCCAGTTATCGCCAAGAAAAACTTAGAAATGCCCAGCTTGGCAGCTCTGGCGCAGGGTCGCTTGAGCAAATGTTTGCCAAAATCAAAGGCGGGGAAGCAAAAGAATTGCCGATTGTCATTAAAGGCGATGTGCAAGGATCAATTGAAGCGATCAGTCATGCGCTTGAAAAGCTTGCCAATGACGAGGTAAAGGTCAGGATATTACTGTCGGGCGTTGGTGCAATATCAGAATCGGATATATCGCTTGCAACAGCAACGGGCGGGATTGTATTTGGCTTTAATGTGCGGGCAAACCCGCAAGCGCGCGATCAGGCAAAGCGGGACGGCATTGACATTCGCTATTATTCTGTGATTTATAATATTATTCAAGATGTTGAGGCCTTGCTTGGCGGGTTGCTTGCACCAGATATTACCGAAAAAATTCTGGGCTATGCTGAAATTCGCGAAGTGTTTAACATTACCAAAGTCGGTAAAATTGCGGGCTGCATGGTCACTGAAGGCGAAGTGCAGCGCGGGGCAAAAGTTCGCCTGTTGCGCGATGAAACGGTGATTTATGAAGGCGCGCTAAAGCAGCTTAAACGCCATAAGAATGATGCCAAAGAAGTTAAAATGGGATTTGAATGCGGAATTTCACTTGAAAATTACGAAGATATAAAACAAGGTGATAAAATTGAATGTTTTGTAATTGAGGAAACAGCGCGAACCTTCTCTTAAAAACAGCCATTCTCTTGAATTATAAAATCGAATCGTCAAAGCCTCCGCCCTGCAGATATTTGATAATATGCATCAAGTTATAAAGTAATTATTTATGTCGATACCATATCATCCTGAGCGCGGTTCGATTGTAGAGTGTGATTTTACACACGGCTTTGTAAATCCAGAGATGAATAAAAAAAGGGCTGTTATTGTTTTAACCCCGAAGATCAAATCAAGGCACAATTTGTGTACTGTTGTAGCTTTAAGCACAACTAAACCAGAAAAAATTATGCCATATCATTGTCAAATTGATATTACACCGCCTTTACCCGATCGATATAAGAGCATAGGCGTTTGGGTGAAAGGCGATATGGTTAATACCGTTGGCTTTCACAGGCTTGATTTAATAAGAGTAAAAAAAGACATCAACGGAAAGCGAATCTATTATACAAATTGTTTTAATGAAGAAACAATGAGGAAAATATACACATGCGTTCTGCATGGCATGGGTTTATCGAGAATAATAAAAAGTTTGTAATTTATTAAAGAATGTGCTATATCTTATGTCGTGAGTGGCTCTGACTTCATCCACATTTAAGACCTGACAACAGGCCGTCATACCATAAGAATGAAAACAAATTCGAGGTATGACGCAGTGAATTTACAAGCCCATAATCAAGTTTTGCGGGTGTTTTTTGTTAAATGCTTAACCAAATATGTAACGCCCTTTAAAAAACCGAATAAATTGCGTAATGAGCTTAGAAATTCCAGCCGTTGAACAAGCGATTTTTCCCGTTGCGGGCTTTGGCACCCGTTTTTTACCTGCGACCAAGACCGTTCCAAAAGAATTGCTGCCCGTTCTAGATCGCCCGTTGATTGATTATGCGGTCGCAGAAGCACATCAGGCAGGCATCAAGCATATTGTTATGGTGACGGGGCGCAATAAAAGCGCGCTTGAAGATTATTTTGATTATCAGCCAGAGCTTGAAACAAAATTATTGCAATCGGGCAAGCTTGACATGATTGAAAAAATTAACCGCCCGCTTGATCACGCAGCTTCGATCAGCTTTGTGCGCCAGCGCGAAGCCAAGGGGCTGGGGCATGCAATTTGGTGTGCGCGCGATTTTATTGATCAAACAAAACCCTTTGCTGTCATTTCCCCTGATGATTTGGTGCTGCATGATCAAGGCTGCCTTCGCCAAATGCAGGATGAATTTAAACGGCTTGGCGGCAATTTGATGGCGGTGATGGATGTGCCGCTTGAACATACCAACCGCTATGGTGTGCTTTCAACCCCAAATTCAGACTCAAAAACCCCGCTTGTCACAGGGCTGGTTGAAAAACCCGATCCCAAAGATGCACCGTCAACCCTTTCCATCATTGGGCGTTATATCTTGCAGCCTGAAATTTTTAAGGTGCTTGATCATTTGCCCGCTGGGGCGCATAATGAAATTCAATTAACCGATGCCATTACCGCCTTAATTGGCAAAAGCCCTGTTCATGGATATAGATTTGCAGGCACGCGCTTTGATTGTGGTTCGGTTGATGGCTGGCTTGCTGCCAATAATGCTTATTATGCGCATCAATGTGCCAAGCCATGATGCGGGTTGGGATAAAATGATTAAGAAAAATCAACGATTCATCCAAGAGTATAAAAATAAGGGGCTGCCCAAATGGGCCGCGCATGTTTTGAAGTTTTGGTTTGTGAAGTCATTGCCAACGGATTGGTTTGCGCCTGATCCTAAGTTTGATGAAACAATCCGTCTCAATTTTATGAAATTATTAATGCGCTTTGCAACAAAAACCCCGCAATCCGTCTATGTGGATTCGCACGCAGCTTTGGCATTTATTGTGGTGTGCGATCAGTTTCCAAGAAATATTTTTCGCGGGCAAGCAAACGCGTTTGCCTTTGATGCGCTTGCCTTATATGTTGCTAAGAATGCCGTTGATAAGAAGCTTCAGCACGCTTTATCCAATATAGAGCGCGCCTTTTTATATATGCCTTTCATGCACAGCGAATCGCTTGAAGATCAACGCAAAGCACTTGAATTATACCGCGAGCTTGGCAATAAGGACGAGCTTGATTACGCCATTAAACACCATGATATTGTTGAAAAATTTGGGCGCTTTCCGCATCGCAATCCGATTTTGGGGCGCAAATCCACCGATATGGAAGTTGAATATTTAAAAACCGCCGATCGCTTCGGTCAATAAGCCGCATCAAAAGGAAAGTTTATGGTTAGCAAAATCATCTATCGCTGGATCATTATATTGATGGCGGTTTTACATCTATCCCCCCTTTATGCCGATGGTGATTCCGCCAGCAACCTTGAAACACAGGCACAATTTGAGGCGATGCTGATTAAAGTGCTTGGGGATAATCCGCAAATTATTGTTGATGCCATTCAAGCCTATCAACAGGATCAAGCACAGATGATGGGCGATCTTAAAACGCAAGCAATGGCGGTTGTGGAACAGGTGATTAAGGTTAGTCCAGACCTGCCAGCAATGGGCGCATCCGTCCAAGATGCCAAGGTGACTTTGGTTGAATTTTTTGATTATCAATGCGGCTTTTGCAAACGGTTTCACCCCCATCTTGAAAGCCTGATTGAAGCGCAAAAGGATGTGCGAATTGTTTTGATGGAAATGCCGATCTTGGGGCCAGAATCAACGATTGCAGCAAAAGCGGCGCTTGCTGCGGCGCGCCAAGGTCAATATCCAGCCTATCATGCAGCGTTAATGGCAACAAGGGCGCGCATTAGCGATGATTTGCTGATCAAAACTGCGCAGGAGTTGGGCATGGATATTGATGCCTTTAATCAAGCGCGCGAATCCGCAGGCATTGCCCGTTTCATTGATGAAAATTTAAAACTTGCTTCCCAATTACAAATTAACGGAACGCCCGCCTTTATTCTTGGGGATGAAATTTTTGGAGGGTACAAGGATTTAGCCGAGCTGGAGGCGTTAATTGCAAACGCACGCACGGCGCAAATGGATTAGATTTTGTCAAAATTAAGCCAGCCATCATTGGAATCTTACATTAAATAACGAACATCAATAAATTAAAAAAAAGAAGGATAATCATCATCATGGTCAAAAGCGATATTGAAATTGCACGCGCAGCAACCCCCAAACGCATCACTGAAATTGGTGAAAAGCTGGGAATTCCAGATGAAGCCTTGCTGCCCTTTGGCCATGATAAAGCAAAATTATCGGCTGATTTTATCAAGGGCTTGCAAGATCGCCCTGATGGCAAGCTGATTTTGGTAACCGCGATCAACCCAACCCCAGCAGGGGAGGGGAAGACCACAACTTCGGTTGGGCTAAATGATGGCTTAAACGCGATCGGCGTGAATTCCATGGTATGTTTGCGCGAACCATCGCTTGGTCCTTGCTTTGGCATGAAAGGCGGGGCTGCGGGCGGGGGCTATGCCCAAGTCATTCCAATGGAAGATATTAATCTGCATTTTACAGGCGATTTTCACGCAATCACTTCTGCGCATAATTTGCTGTCTGCGATGATTGATAATCATATTTATTGGGGAAATGCGCTGGAAATTGACACAAGGCGCGTGGTATGGCGGCGTGTGCTTGATATGAATGATCGTGCATTACGCCAAATTACAGCATCGCTTGGCGGGGTTTCAAATGGCTTCCCGCGTGAAGCTGGCTTTGACATTACCGTTGCATCCGAAATTATGGCGATTTTATGCCTTGCAAGCGATGCGGATGATTTAAGAACCCGCATCGGCAATATTATTGTTGCCTATCGCAGGGATAAAAGCCCTGTCTTTGCCCGTGATATTAAAGCAGATGGTGCAATGTGCGTGTTGCTGCAACAAGCGATCCAGCCCAATTTGGTGCAAACTTTGGAACATAATCCTGCCTTTATCCATGGCGGGCCTTTTGCCAATATTGCCCATGGCTGTAATTCGGTGATTGCAACCAAAACCGCGCTTAAATTATGCGATTTCGTGGTAACCGAAGCTGGCTTTGGCGCGGATCTTGGCGCAGAAAAATTCTTTGACATTAAATGCCGCAAGGCTGGATTATCCCCCGCTGCTGTCGTGGTGGTTGCGACCATCCGCGCATTGAAAATGAATGGCGGGGTCTCAAAAGATGATCTTGGCAATGAAAATGTTGCTGCGGTTGAAAAAGGTGCTGCGAATTTGGGGCGGCATATTGCCAATTTAAAACAATTTGGTGTGCCTGTTGTGGTCGCAATTAACCATTTCATCAAAGACACAGACGCTGAGGTTAAAGCGGTTCAAACCTATGTTGCAACCCAAGGCGCAGAAGCCATTACCTGCAAACATTGGGCGGATGGATCAAAAGGCACGCTTGAGCTTGCAAAGCGCGTTGTGGAAATTGCCAATAGTGATATGGCACAATTCTCGCCGCTTTATCCTGATGATATGCCTTTATTTGAAAAAGTGCGCACCATTGCAAAACGCATCTATCACGCAGAAGATGTTGCTGCCGATAAGAAAATCCGCGATCAGTTAAAAGAATGGGAAGCCGCAGGCTATGGTCATTTGCCAATTTGCATGGCAAAAACCCAATATTCATTCTCGACCGATCCCAATTTGCGCGGTGCGCCAACGGGGCATATGGTGCCTGTTCGCGAAGTTAGATTATCTGCGGGCGCGGGCTTCATTGTGGTTGTGTGCGGTGAAATTATGACGATGCCAGGCTTGCCGCGCGTTCCCTCGGCTGAAGCCATTCACTTAAATGATGAAGGACAGATTGAAGGGCTGTTTTAAGCAATAGATGGATAATCACACCAATACCGCATCTTTTGACTCCAAACCAGCCAAGCTTTACGATGTCTTTATCGTGGGCGGCGGGGTTAATGGCTGTGGTATTGCGCGTGATGCTGCGGGGCGCGGGCTTAACACTTGCCTTGTTGAAATGAATGATTTGGCGGGTGCGACCTCTTCTGCATCCACAAAATTATTTCATGGCGGGCTGCGTTATCTTGAACATTATAAATTCAGGCTGGTGCGTGAATCCTTGCTGGAACGCGAAACCTTGTTGCGTGCCATGCCTCATATCAGCTGGCCGCTGCGCTTTATCCTGCCCCATCATCAAGGGCTGCGCCCTGCTTGGTTGCTGCGGCTTGGGCTTTTCATTTATGATCATTTGGGCGGGCGTAAATTACTGCCCCCGACCAAACGCATCAACTTCAAGCAAGATCAAGCGGGGAACAGCTTAAAATCATCCTATCGCTTTGGGTTTGAATATTCGGATTGCTGGGTGGATGATTCACGGCTGGTTGTGCTGAATGCGTGCGATGCAAAAGCGCGCGGCGCGGATATTTTAACCCGCACCACCTTAATTTCTGCAACAAAGGCACAAGATCATTGGGTGCTAACCTGCAAGGATGCGGCAGGCAATGAATTTACCCTGCACAGCAAATTATTGATCAACGCTGCTGGGCCCTGGGTAAATAAGCTGGGGGTAAATAGGTTGGGGGTAAATAAGTTAATTGTTGAACAAGAAAACGCATCCGATCGCCAAAATAAATCAGCAATTCGGCTGGTGCGCGGCAGCCATATTGTGGTGAACAAGCTTTATGACCATGATAAATGCTTTATTCTTCAAGGGGCGGATGGGCGCATTGTCTTTTTAATTCCCTATGAACGCGACTTTACACTGATTGGCACAACTGACGCAGAACATGATGATGCGCCTGAAAACCCGCAATGCAGCGATCAAGAAGCAGAATATTTGTGTAATTTTGTGAATGAATATTTAGACAAGCCCGTTTCCATGCAAGACATTATCTGGCGTTATTCTGGGGTGCGTGCGCTTTATGATGATGATGGCGTAAATTCTGCTTCTGCGGTCAGCCGTGATTATAAATTATCCCTAGATGAGCAATCAAACCCGCCCTTATTGACGATTTTTGGCGGGAAAATCACGACTTATCGCAAGCTTGCTGAAGCCGCAATGGCAAAGATCGCGCCTTATTTTCCTGCCATGGGCGCGGATTGGACGGCGGGTGTGCCATTGCCTGGTGGGGCGTTCCCCGTTGATGGCGTTGATGATTTGCTGGCGGGGCTAAAAAAAGCCTATCCCTTTATGACGGATGCGCACGCGGATCGCTTTATTAAAAGCTATGGCAGCGACAGCGCGTTGATGCTTGGCAACATTAAATCCATTCAGGATATGGGCGCGCATTTTGGGCATGATCTTTATGAAATTGAGGTTAAATGGCTGCTCAATAATGAATTTGCGCTTAATGCCCAAGATATTTTATGGCGGCGCAGCAAATTGGGGCTATATTTAACCAAGGCGCAAGCGGATGATTTGGATAAGTGGATAAAAACACAATAAGGGCGCAAGCATGACCGATTATATTCTGGCGATTGATCAAGGCACAACTTCCAGCAGAGCATTATTATTTGATGATCAGATGCAGCTGGTGGGCAGCGCCCAGCAAGAATTTAAGCAATATTTTCCGCAATCAGGATGGGTGGAGCATGATCCTGATGATTTGCTTTCCAGCACCATCCAAACCTGCAAGCAAGCCATTCAAAAATATGATATTAAGCCGCACCATATTAAGGCGATTGGCATCACCAATCAACGCGAAACGACTTTGATCTGGGACAGGCATACAGGAAAACCCATCCACCGCGCCTTAGTGTGGCAGGATCGCCGCACCGCCGATTTATGCGCAAAATTAAAGCAAGCTGGGCATGAACAGATGATCAGCGCAAAGACGGGGCTGGTGCTTGATCCTTATTTTTCTGCAACCAAATTATGCTGGCTGCTGGATCATGTTGACGGCGCACGCGGCAAAGCAAAGCAGGGTGATCTATTATTTGGAACGGTGGATAGCTATTTAATTTGGCAGCTTACAGGCGGGCAAAATCATGTGACTGATGCAACGAATGCGGCACGAACCATGCTGTATGATATTCATCAAGGGGCATGGTCAGCTGAAATTTGTGATTTGCTGGATATTCCAATCTCTATGCTGCCAAAGGTGCAAGATTGCGCCAGTCATTTTGGTGTGTGCGCCGATCATATATTGGGTGCGCCCATCCCGATTTTGGGGGTTGCTGGCGATCAGCAAGCTGCCACGCTTGGTCAAGGATGCTTTGATGCTGGCATGATGAAATCAACTTATGGCACAGGCTGTTTTGCGCTAATGAATACGGGGGATACGCCCGTTACCAGCCATAATAAAATGTTGACCACCATTGCCTATCAGCTGAACGGCAAGCCGACTTATGCCCTAGAAGGGTCTATTTTTATGGCGGGGGCGGTGGTGCAATGGCTGCGCGATTCAATGAATTTCATCCAATCCGCGCATGAGGTTAATGATTTGGCAGCGACTGCGGATATCGATCAAATGATTTATCTTGTGCCAGCCTTTACAGGGCTTGGTGCGCCTTATTGGAACCCGCATTGCAGGGGCGCGATTTATGGGCTTGCGCGCAATTCAGGTCAGGCAGAGATCGCCGCTGCCGCCCTTGATTCCATTGCATTTCAAACCCGCGATTTGCTGGAAGCGATGCATGATGATATTAAGCGATCAAACGCGGTTAATTCAGCAGCAGAAGAGTCACACCAGCAAATACAACATGTATTAAGGGTGGATGGCGGGATGAGCGCCAGTGATCATACCATGCAAGCCATTTCAAATTTAATTGGCGCGCAGGTGGATCGTCCGCAAATTTTGGAAACCACCGCGCTTGGGGCTGCATGGCTTGCGGGAATGCAAGCGGGGCTATATCCTGATCAAGCCGAATTTCAAGCAAGATGGAAAGCGGAAACCCGTTTTGAACCCAAACAAACAAAAGCGTGGCGCGATACGCGTTATAAGGGCTGGCGGCAAGCGGTTGCCGCCACCATCCATTATAGCGACATGAATTAAATCAAAAAATGCGATTGACGCACCCACATAAAAATCATAGAAAGCATTATATCTTAATAAGAGTATCTTAAAGATGCTAAATTTATGGTGGCTGTAGCTCAGTCGGTTAGAGCGCCAGATTGTGGCTCTGGAGGTCGCCGGTTCAATCCCGGTCAGCCACCCCATAAATTTAGTGTAAAAACTGCGCGCCGCCGATAATTTGGCGTAAACAAAGCGGTGTATGAGCGTAAAACTTAACAAGCGCGACTGCGCGCCGCCGATAATTTGGCGTAAACAAAGCGGCGTGTGAGCGTAAAACTTAACAAGCGCGACTGCGCGCCGCCGACAGTTCGGCGTAAACAAAGCGGTGTATGAGCGTAAAATTTAACAAGCGCGACTGCGCGCCGCCGACAGTTCGGCGTAGCCCAGCGGCGTATGAGCGTAAATGGCGTATGAGCGTAAATAAAGAGCAAATCATGGTAAAATTAAACATTACAGATACAGATGGCAGCGTCCATGCGATTGATGCAAAAGCGGGGGATAGCTTGATGCAGGCTGCGGTTGATGCTGGGCTTGATGTGCGCGCCGAATGCGGCGGCTCGCTTGCTTGTGCAACTTGCCATATGTATATTGATCCTGAATGGTTTGATAAATTATCAGAAAAATCCGAAGATGAAGCCGATATGCTGGATTTTGCCGATCAGGTAAAGCCAACTTCGCGCCTATCCTGCCAAATTGACCTTGATGAAACGCTTGATGGGCTTTGCGTCACCATCGCACCTGGCTTTTAATTTATTGGGCTTTTAACCTATTGGGTTTTTAATTTATTGGGTTTTTAAGCCCCCTTCCTCTATTTTCTTGAAATTTGGCTTGACCTTTATGCTTGGTTCTATCTATGGTTAAGCCATCACGATTCAAAAACACCTAAAGGGGGGCATAATGAAACATATTTTTAGAAAATCGGTGCTTAGCGGAATTGCGGTTGCAAGCTGCTTTTATGGCATATCCTTAAGCTATGCGACGGAATGGAATGTATCCTTATGGGGCAAACGCCGCGCTTTTACCGAACATGTTGAAAAATTAGCGGAACTGGTAAGCGCGAAAAGCAATGGCGAATTTACATTAAACATATCCTATGGCGGGCTTTCCAAACCGCGCGAGAATTTGGACGGCATTTCAATCGGTGCATTTGAAATGGCACAATTTTGTGCGGGCTATCATGTGGATAAAAATCCCAGCCTTAGCGTGTTGGAATTGCCGTTCTTGGGCGTAAATGGGTTTGAACAGGAAATAGCGGTTTCTAAGGCCGTTTATGATCATCCCGCAACCAAAGCCGATTTGGCAAGATGGAGTGCGATGCTGTTAATGCCATCGCCAATGCCGCAATATAATGTTGTGGGTGTGGGTGATGCGCCAACCGATTTAAGCGGTTTTGATGGGATGAGTGTGCGCGCAACAGGCGGCATTGGATCGGCGTTAAAAAGCCTTGGTGCCGTGCCAACATCCATGGCAGCAACCGAGGTTAAACAAGCAATGGATAGCGGCGTTGTAAAGGGCGTATCCTTTGCCCCCCACGCCCATTTATCCTTTGGCACGATTGAAGATGCACGCTGGTGGACAAAAAACCTTAATCCAGGCACGGTAAACTGCCCCGTTGTCGTCAATCAAGATGCGTTTGATGCGCTATCAACGGACGAGCAAGCAATATTGCTGGGTTCCGTGGATGAAGCCTTGACCCATTATGTTGATTTTTACAATCAAAAAACCATGGCGCGCTGGGATCAAACGCTGGCGGATAAAAATATTCAAATCATTGAATATCCCGCCGCCGCGATTGACGCGTTAAAAGCACAGGTTGCAGGGCCTGCTGCCAGTGCGTGGATCGCTGAAAATAACAATAAAGGGCTTCCCGCACAGGCGCTTTATGATCTTGTCATTGATACGCTTAAATAGGGTTATAGGCAGTATTTTATGAATCAGGCTGAACCTGCGGCATTACCATCAGGCAGGCTTCAAAAAATTGAAGCCTGCCTGTTTCGGCTAGAGCGCGCGCTTGCCCTATTAAGCGGGCTTACCGTATTTTTACTGATGCTGCTTGCCGTATTATCGGTGGTTGGGCGCAATGGTTTTGGGCAGCCCTTGCCTGGCTATGTCGATTGGATTGAACAGGCAATGCCGTTAATCGCCTTTATGGGGCTTAGCTATTGCCAACGCCTTGGCGCACATATTCGCATGGATATTGTGCTTAGAATGCTGCGCGGGCGCATGTTATGGCTGTTTGAATTTACGGCTATTTTCTTCACCCTAATTGTTATTTTGCTGCTGGCATGGGGCAGTTTTGAACATTTTCTAAGGTCGTTTGATGCTGCCATGCCCTTATGGAGCCGTGATAGTTCGGTTGATATTCAGCTGCCGCTATGGCCTGCAAAATTGCTTGCGCCGATTGCCTTTGCTGTATTAAGTTTGCGCCTTTGCGTTCATTTGTTTTTTTATGGGCGCATGATACGCCATCCAAACGCCATTCCGCTTGGCATCCCAACGCTTGAGACCATGGAGCAGGTCGCTAAGAAAGAAGCTGGTCGCGCATTATAAAGTGAAAAATCGCTTTAATTTTGTGCAGCCAATAAATTCATCGTAAAGCGTGTTGATTGGCTGGTTGCGGTTAATCTGCCATCAATAGAGCGCGCATAGATCAGCCCGCTATCATGGGGCAGGATTTTTTGTTCAATCTGATCAATTACTTTGCCATTTTTGCCAAGCACTTCAAGGGTAACCGTATCAATGCCGCGCGGCAAGATGATTCTTGCAGCATGATATGCTTTTGGCAAACTGATCCATCCAAGCGTGCTGGGCATGGTAATTTGCTGGGTAACCTCGTTAAAAATAGATCCAATTAGCCCGCCCCCCATCTGTTCCGATAGATAATAGCCCGTAAAGCCAGAAACCAATGCCCCCGCTATTTTTAACCCCATCCCATCTTCGTGATAGCGCGAAATCATCGCCTCAATATCGGATATCATCGCCAAATTGTGAATTTGATCCCCCGCTTTTACACGAAACCCTGTAAGATCGGTTTTCCTTTCGGACATATAGGGGATTTTAAGCGCAATAAAGCTTTCATTAATGGGAATGCGCGCCATCATCACCTTGCGTTCAGGGGCAAGCCCAAGCCCCGCAATCACATGAATGATCCGCTGATCGCGGCTGATTGGTTTCATTTCTTTATCCTGCATCGCCGCAACCATTTCTGCGCTATAATCGGCATCGCTTAACAGGAATTCCATATCTTTGGGCGCGTTTGGGTCAAGCTTATTGGTTTCAAAAGTTGCATGGGCAAGCCCATCCAAAATGATTGGGTTATTTTTATGCAATTTATCTGCTTTTAACCATGCGATGCGGGTTTCATCCCATATGCCCGCTCTGGGCGCGGGGGCGGTTGCCTCAATCTCTCCCATTACCGCAGACAGATAATCAGCAAGCGGATTGACATAGGGCGAAGTTACCCTTGATGCGATCTTGCGGGCATTTTCTAACGGCT
>JBGCED010000067.1:0-45155 GCA_045106055.1 Alphaproteobacteria bacterium | reverse complement strand
GCGGTTTGATAAAACCGCCTTATTTTTAAAATTATTGTGATATGAATTTTGTTTCTAGGGCTGTATTGTTTTCAGATACAAACTGACGGTATCGCCATCGGCTTGATCTGCTGTATATACCGTATAATCACCGTCTGAACTACCTTTTTTCCATGTGGTTGAACCGCTTGTGATATCGTCTGTTAAGCTTTCGAGCTGACCAACTGTCAGACTAACAATCAATGTGTTATCATTTTTTACAACAGAATTTGTATCCTCAACCATTGCATCCACCATATTGGCGGTCAGGCTGCTAAACATAGCGCTAAGATCGCCCATATTTGAAGCATCCAAGGTTTCAATCCGGTTAATTTGATAATCATTAATAACGCCTGCTGTATTATTAATATCTTCAGAGAAAGTCTGCCCTGCCTTTAGGGTGAATGTGTCATTTCCCCCTGCACCGCCATCAAAATAACCAATTTGATTGTCTTCGGAGATATAGGTATCATTGTTATTAGTTGTTCCAAAATGCGCATCATATGTTACATCGTTATTGACAAATGTGCCGCTACCATTACTAATCTCAACATTCATGACGCTAAGCCCTGTAGCCGAATCATATAAAGGCACCAAAGCTTCTGTGCTTTTTTGGTTGCTACCATCAAAATCAAAGATAATTTCATCAAAATTGGTTGTTTGCCCCGTTTCATCTGTGCTTCCTGATTTAATAATGGGTTGGGTATCATCGCCTAATTCAAAGTCACTTTTAAATTTAAGGGTTAAGCTGCCATCAAATGCGGCAACCTTATTCCCGTCACCTGAAGTGCTTGGTACGGTTAAGGCATTTGTAATATCAGCTGTACCCGTTGCGCCCGTAAAATCCAAGGTTAGGCTGGAATTATCCGTCATGGTAAAGCTGTTTGTGATTGTCAGTTGCTTATTGTCCACATAGTTAAGGGTAAGGTCAGCATTTTTAGCGCCATCGCCAATTTGCAAAGAATCCATGCTTGTGCTTGTGGATACATCCGCCACCAATCTGCTGTCATTCCCAGTTAAGGTAAGGGCATCAAAAGTGCTGTTGCTGCCCGTTTTGATTGCGATAAAATTACTATCTGATGTAAATTCATATTGTTCAAAATCCGTAAACATGGAAAGCCTTATTGCATCCTCAGCACTGCCTTGCGGGTCAAATTTTACATCTGTGCTAGATTCAAATTCAAAACTTACGCGATCATCGCCTGTACCGCCGTTAATGACACCATCTTGATTGCTTTCAAATGGAATTGCTCCGTTAAGCTTAAAGGTAAGATGATCATCGCCAGCACCCATATTAATGCTTGATCCGCCATCAGCCAGAGGGCCAGAAATCACGGCACCAGCATCAACCGTGACGGCATCATTGCCTTCGCCCGTTAAAATTTGTTCAACAACCGCAGTGGAGGTTAAATTGACAATATCATTGCCCGCGCCTGTGCCGATGATGCTGCCAATTACAGTATCATCGCCTGCTTTTTTGCCGGAACTGACAGTAACAGTGTCATTGCCTGCACCTGTGTCAATTTTATCCGCAGTGCCTGCGCTGCTATTAACAATATCATTGCCACTGCCCGTGGTGATGATTTCAGATGCAGCCGTATCATTGATGGTTAGATTTTCTGTCCTGCTCTCATAATTATATATGCCAAGCCCTGTTGCGGTCTTCGTCTCATCATTTTCATTTACAAGGCTGGTGATCGTGCCATTGGTTGCGGTTGGTGTTTCCTCGCTAAGGTTAAAGATGGTTTGCGCGGGAGGAACTGGATCGGGTTCTGGTTCTGATTCTGGATTGGGTTCTGGTTCTGGTTCTGGATCGGGTTCTGATTCTGGTTCTGGTTCTGATTCTGGTTCGGGTTCTGATTCTACGCGAACATCTTTCACGGGTTCAGCTTCAGGTTCTGGATCGGAGGCGGCTTCTGGATCAGAGACGGCTTCTGAATCGGATGCGGAGTCTAGGTCTTGCGTATCTTGTGTGTTATTTTGAGATGCTGGCTGGGATTGAATGGTTGTTTCCGCTTCGCCCGCCTCGCTCTGTTCATCATTGCTTGTCTGCGCCGCAACCTCTTCAACCAAGCCCCCTAAATCAAGGTTAAGTTCCACCCCATTTTCAGCAGCGCTGGTTTTAACCGCTTGTTCAACGGCTTGTAGTTCTTGGGTGTTCAGCATGGAGAATTGCTGGGCATTGCGACCAACAACTTCGCGCGGGCTTAAAACGGTTGTATCGGTGGTAAGCGCGCCAGATTCATCAAATGATGCGGTAAGGCTTGCAAAAGCATCGGATAGCACAATCGGTTCGCCTGAGCCATCAACCAAGATAACCGCGATTGCACCATCAACAACGGCAAAATCAAATCCGCCTTCAGGCGATACATTCCCTGTTACAATCGTGCCGCGAATTCCAATGGTTGCAACAGGAGTTGTCACCTGCATATCATCGGGATCGGTTTTGGCAATTTTTCCAGAGACAAACAAAAATCCGCCCTTTAAAACAGAAAGCGCGGTTTGCCCTGTTTCTGTTTCGGCATCATAAACCAACGAATCAAGCGCCATGCGCGCATTTTCGCTTAAAGAGAATAAAGTATCATCCGCAAAAATAATTTTAATTTGGGAATCTGCACCCGTTTCAATCACATCACCTTCTAGCAAAGTGTCACCTGCATTTAGCGGAACTTCCTCGCCCGTAATGCGAATAACGGTTGCTGTGCCTTCCAGCGCATCAACATGCCCAACGGGCTTATCAAGCGATGCGACGCTAAGCTGTGAATATTCAGCAGGTTGGCGTAAAAATGATTGCACAATGCCAGCTGATAATTTACCCGCACCATCTTCCAAGATTAGATCGGGGCTGGGATCCATGGCAAAATAATTATCAACATTAAATTCGCGCCCATCAGGAAGGGTAAGCACCAAATCATTGCCATCGCGTGTAAAATCAGAATTGCCAATCCATTCCGCGCTGGGCAGAACAACATCCCCATTTTCTAAAATTAATTCGGAAGGTTGCGTGCCGACGGCTTGCGCATTGGTTGCTTGCGCACTGGTTGCGCTAGTTGATTGTATGTTGGTTGAGTTTGACATTTTATGCCCCCAAATTCTTGATTTATCAAATTTCTGTTAATAAATTTATGCGCTTTAAGCTAAATCCACATTCACTATATATCATATTTAACATCATATTTATAATGATTTATTTTTATGCCTTATTTACACACCCTGTGTTTCATTTGCACGCTCTGTTTTTACATGTACGCTCTGTGTTTTTATAGTTCCTGTATTTTTATAATTCCTGTGTTTTTATAGTTCTATACTTATTATTTATATCTTATGCGCGTGATTTATGAAGTGATCATTATCACTTTGAATTTGTTACATATTAAAAAACATTAAATTTATTAAAGTTTTAGCGCAGCGCGCGTCATATTAAAATTAAAATATTCTGGGTGTCATGTCTTTAGCGGTTATTTGCACCTTATATATTCGTTTTTTTTGCGCAAGCCACATTTTTTCTTATAAAAGCACAAAATTAAGAAGTTGGCATGAATATTGCTTAATCCATGGAAACGCATGATGTTGTGGTCTTCAAAGAATGTTGGCACAATTCTTGCTTTGTAACGCTGAAGTAAAAGTAAAGTTCAAGTAAAACCAACCCTATGTTCAGGAAGTTTAAGAAAAACATTTTTGATCAATGGGTCTTGTTAGATCATTTCGCTTAAATCAGATTTAAGTGAAAACACTTTAGAAAACCATAGTGGATTAACCCGCATTTGCTCTAGAAGGAGGCGGATATCATGGCGACAGAAATTGCCCTTACCAAAGCCCAAAGAAACTCTATTATCACCTTAAAAGATGTTGCTGATCTAAGCGAGCGCACGCAAGAGCGCTTGACCACAGGACGGCGCGTGAATTCGGTGATTGATGATGCCGTTGCTTATTTCCAAGCAAAAGGGCTTTCAGATCGTGCCGATGATTTTGATGTTAAGAAAAGCAACATTGACCAAGGCATTTCGGCAATGCGTACCGCGCTTGATGGTATTGACGCAATTGATCAGCTTTTAAAACAGATGAAAGGGATGGCGGAAGCCACAAAATCCCAATCTACCGAGGCGCGGGCAACCGCAACCGAACAATTTATTGAAATTGGGCATCAAATATCAGAGCTTATTGAGGATGCGTCCTATCAGGGCTTGAACCTGATGAACCGAACCGCGAATAAGCTGGATATTTCCTTTTCCGAGCGCACAACATCGCGCTTAATCTTTAACGCATTTGATTTTAATTCCACCGTTGCAGGCGCAGAGCGTTCAATCTTTACAACGGCTGCTTATGATCCTGCGCTTAATTTTCGTTCCTTATCCATTGTAATTGGCTGGTCATCTGGGGCAAGCTATATGGAAATGAGCGCTGGAACAGTATTAAGTTTTTCCAATATTGGGGTACTGAATACGGCGGTTGCCATTGCAAACCGCGCGGTTATCGTGTTGGATAAGGCGATTAATAATCTGCGTGCGGCAGCAACCGAACTTGGGGCAGCGGTTGCAATTTTGCAAACAAGGCTTGATTTTACCGAAGATTATGTTGAAGATCTGTCGGTGGGTTCGGATAAATTAACCCTTGCCGATTTGAATGAAGAGGGTGCAAATCTGGTCGCATTGCAGACAAGGCAAGAAATTGGGCTTGAAGCACTTAAAGTTTCGGGCGATCAGCAGCGTGCCATTCTAAGGTTGATTCAGTAATTTTGATCATCTTTTTAACGCATTCACGCTTCTTGTTTTAATCATGCAAATCACATGCATATCACTTGTTTTAATCATGCATATCAAGGGCAATTCAACATGTTTGATTTTGAAAAATATAATGCCTTGATCGATCAAAACGCGGTCGAAGAAGTGCTGGAAATTCTTAATCAGCCTGCCGTTAAGACGCTGCCGCCGCTTACCATAAAATATTTATTTGGTTTGGTGAATTTGATTGCGGGCAGGGTGTCTATTGGCATTGAATTATTGCGCGCTGCGGTGAATGAAGGCACAGAAGAAAAAATGATCGCCGAAGCTGCATCCGCCGCCGCAACCAAGCTTGGCATGATGGCAGAAGGAATTTATTTTGCAAAAATATCATCGATTTTGCAAATTGGGCAGATCAAATCCATGCCCAAAATTATTGGCAATTTTGACATAAATTTTAGCAATATCCAAGATAATGTCTTGCTTAGAAGCGCAAAAACCGCGCTTAAAGATGGCAAATATCAATCTGCATATCAGTTTTTTGAAAATCTTGCACTGCTGGAATCGGATAATCCTGTTGCGTGGCAAGGGGTTGTTTCCTGCGCGGCAAAGCTGGGTCACAGCTATAGCGCGCTTCAAGCCGCCTTGCCTTTATTTCGCGCCGATCATAATGGGCGTTATCATGATTTGGTGATTGATGCGATTTTAAATGCAAAAGGCTTTGATCGACTTGAAGAATTGCCACTGGAAAATCTAAGCCTGGATAAATTAGACCTTTTAACCAGCAGCATTGAAGCCAATTTGGAAATTGACGATATGCTTGCCGCCATCCCGCGGGCGCATGATCCAAAATTGCTGGAAGCGCATTTGAACAAACGCCCAGATGCGCTATTATTGGATATTGAAACCAAGCCCGAAGCCGATATTCTATCGCAATGGCGCGCTAAGATTAAAGATCATCAATCAAGCCATCATAATATTCTTGTCTATGCTGATTTTAATCAAAATCATAATACCGCCAATTTTATTCTGGATTTACTGGCAGAATATAGCGGGATTAAAAGCACAATCATGGTCTTTAATGAAACAGATAAAGGCGATTCTGTTACTGAAATTTATGCAAATATCTTTGCCGATTGGGTAAATGTTGAAAAAATTGATGATGAAACTTTGATTTATATGGTTGAGAAAATCAACCCGACGCTGATCATCAACATTCAAAGCCGCATCGGTCACGGTAAACGCCCATATTTATTCAATGATGCGTTTAAAGAAAAATTTAAAGCTGTTCCGATATTCTGCCCCGCGCCCCATCAGCAAGATCATCGCCCCCTATTTGATTCGCTTGAAACCGCGCTGCAATGCACAGTAATCCCGCGCCTTATTCAAACGCCAGCAACCAATAATCTGGTTGAAAATCATATTAATGCCCATCAAGCACGAACCCAGGGCAGCAATCCAGATGTGTTAATTCTGCCCCCGTTAATTCATCATTGTTCGGTTGGTTTTTTTGAACTTTTTGAAGGCGATCACGATAAGCAAGTTGGTTTTTTGAAAAATGCATTGGATCAAGATCGGCTTGCAGGCGATGAAATTTTACAAAATCTTGGATTGATTGATCAAGATCAGCTGGAATGGGTCAAGTTTGATTTGGAAAAACAGCCCCATAATCGCTATGTTTGTTTTGATGTTTGGGGGCAAGCGCAATATTTCATTGATTGTTTTAATCAAGGGATCATTCCTGATCTTGTTGTTCCCCTAGGTTTAGACCCCGCAAAATCGCCAGCTTATTTAATGCAGGCACTTTATTATCTGCTGGGGCTAGAATCGCGCATTGTCTATTCCCTTGATGATTTATGGGCATTGCCGCCGATTGATGAAGCATTGATAAAAAGCGTTGAACAACGATTTTATAAGGTTACCAGCAAGGAATGGCGAAGCTGTGCAGCGATTGCATTTTTAACCTTGATGCAAACCCATATTGATCATTTTGGGACGGATGAGGCAAGCCATGAATAGTGAACTTTTTCAAAAAAACTTGGATTATTTTCAAGAAAAATACCCTTTTTATGTAAGCTGGCTTAAAAATTTACATAATACGGCATCAACCCCGATCTATGCCCAAGGGGAGACCCAAGGCGAGGGGGAAACCCAAGGCGAGGGCGGCACAATCATCAATCTTGATATTGGCAATCGCAATCTTTATGAAGATAAGGATGCATTTACCTATGCCCAAGATCAAATTGCTGCGTTTGAACGCAAGCCAGATCGGGTCTATGTGGGGATGGGCGCGCTTAGCCTGCATACGCTAAGATCAAATAATGCGCTGGCTTATATTAAGAATGAGGGCGAGCATCGCTTTAAAGGAAAGCGGATTAAAAGCAACTTTGAAAATGAATTAATGGTGGTTTATGGGCTTGGACTTGGGCATCATCTAAAGCCGTTAATTGAGAAATTTGATGTTCGCACCCTATTCATTTCCGAAACCTACATAGAATTTTTATATTATGCCTGCCATTCCATTGATTGGCAGGAAATAGATGATATGTTAAGCGCCAAAGGCGGCAGGCTGCATTTAATTTGCAATCATTATGAACGGGTTGAGCATTTTTTAATTGCAAGGCTGCGCGATCACGGGATTGGGCAAGTGGATGGGATGATCACATTTACGCATTATCCTTCTGCAAATCTTGCAATGCTTAAAAATGCCGTTTTAAGCAACATACAATATATCGCTTCTAATTTAGGGTTTTTTGAAGATGAAACGGTTATGCTTGTGCATAGTTTGCAAAATTTTCAAAATACCAAGCCCGCTTATTTCTGGTATCAAAAACAGCGTTATGAAAAAGAAACCCCTGTTTTTGTGATTGGTTCAGGGCCATCGATTGATCAATCCATTCATCTTTTGAAAGAGATTAATCAAAAGGCGGTGATTATTTCTTGCGGTACAGCAATTCGTGTATTGCTTAAAAACGGCATTAAGCCTGATTTTCATATATTGGTTGAAAATACGATTGATCAGGAAATGGTCACCCGTAAAGTATCAGAAGAATTTGACCTATCAGACATTACGGTGGTGGCTTCTGCGTCGGTTTATTTTAAAGCGCTTGAATATTTTGGCAGGAAAATTATATTTTTTCGGGATCATATTTGCACCGAAAAATTATTTGCAGAACATTGCGCCGCCGTGAATAATGCAGGGCCGCTTGTTAGCAATGCAGGCTTGCGTTTTGCGGTTGGCATGGGCTTTGCCAATATTTATATGCTGGGAATTGATCTTGGCACGCGCGATAAAGAACAGCATCATTCCAAAGATTCATCCTATTATAATATTCCAGGCATGGATAAGGCAAAAAGCTTCAATGAAATTGCCGAAGGGACACAGGGCAAAGTCTCTAATTATCGCCCTGCCAATTTTGGCGGTTTTGTGATCAGCGATGGGGCTTATGACATTACCGTTTTATTTAAGCTGGGGTTGCTGCAAGCCTATGAACAGATTAATTTTTATAATTGCAGCGATGGGGTGCGCATTGATGGCACAATTCCCATTTTGCCTGAAATTGCGCTGCGCAGCATGAAGCCAATTAAATATAGGCAAGATTCAAGCGATAAGCCAGCGGTTGCAGAATGTTTTCAATCTTTTGATTATATTGAAAATCCGATGGAGGCTTATGGGCTGCGCTTTGGCAATATGCGTCGGCGGATGAAACGCTATGTTGAAAAAATGATTGAAACCATTGATCAATTTGACGATTATTTTGCGCTTCATGGCTATTGCTATCAAGAATTGATGGAAGAGAGCGGCGATAACGAGCTTGATGCGCTGCGCCGCATGTTAAGGGGAACGGTTTTTATTGAATTGCTGGGCTTTACTTATTTTTATCGCCGCGTTGAAAAGCAAGATTTTGATGATTTTTTCCCTTGGCTAAAGCAATTATTAATCTTTGAATTACATGAAATGTTACGCGTTACCCTGTTTGTGCTTGATAAATGCGATGATGGCAGCGTTGGCGATTTAATTGCAAATGCTTATGATAAAAAAGGGTTCCTATTCCCCCATATTCAATTGGCACCTTTAAAGCTTGAAGGCACGCTTCACCCCCAACAAAAAGGAAATGAATGATGACCTATAATGAAATTATTGAAGGCTTTGATCAGCTTGATAAAGAGGTTGTGCAGTTTTTAAATGGCGAAGAAAATGTTGAGGGCGACCCGCCTTTACATGATCTTTCCCCGCGTTTGAATGATTTATGCGCTGCGGTTTTAAAGCTGCCAGTTGAGGAAATGCCTGAACCAAGGGTGCGCATGACGCAATTACAAAATACCCTAAAAGAAGTATCCGCACTGATGCAGCGGCTTGCCGATGAACATTTGGCACGAGAAGAAGCAGAAGAAGCCGCAGAAGAATCCAAATCGCTTAAAAATTAAGAATTTGTTAGCGATAAGATTTGAAGTCTTGCCTGAATTTCGGTGCTAAGCTGTTGCTGTTCAGGGGTTAGGGTCAGCTGGCGGTCTAAAAATGCCAGCAGTCCTGTAATGGCTGTTCGCTCCGCAGCCGCATCCCCTAATACTTGATAGGATCTGATCAGCCGCTGCCAGCCCTGCTGGTCATCTGGATCTTCAGCCAGCCTTTCTTCCAAGCCAGAGACCATGCCCAGCACCATTTCTTGCTGCTGCGCGTTCATTGCAGCAAAAGATTCGGTTTGTTGATTGGGGGCAGGTGCATTTTCAGCTTGCATCAGCTCTTGATTTGCTTGGGCAAAACGATTTGTTACAAATTGAAGCCATGGCGCGCCATTTGGCGCATTATCAATTAAATCTTTCCAGATTGAAAGGGCGGTTTCATGGTTGTCGCGCTGCCATTCCCCCTCTGCAATGTAAAAATAAGGCTTTGCCTGATCGGGTTCCAGCTCAATGGCTTTGTAAAATAAATCTTGGGCTTGCGGCGTCACAAATCCATTTGCGCTAAGGGTGTAAATCTCGGCTTGCTGGGTGATGATATTTGCATTTTCGGGGAATAATGCTGCTGCCTGTTCAATGGTTTTCACCGCTTCATCAGGCTGATTTAACCGCAAATGATGGGTTGCCATCGCCGCCCAATTTTCAGGAATTTGCGGATTTTGATCCAAATTTTCCTGTAATTCAATTTTCATTTCATTTAAGGCAGCTTGCGGATCAGCGGCAATCGCTGCCAATCGCTGCGCGCGCTCGCCCATTAGCGGCCAATCCCCTGAATTGGGATTGCCCATCTTGTAATAGGTTCCAAAGCTGACCGCAGGCAAAAGAATGACAATCAACAGGCTTAACAGGATATTTTGCTTTTTGATTGCCGCGCCGCTTACTATATGCTGCGCGGTAAGGGCTTGATCATCTTTGCTGCGCTCAATCAATAATAAGCGCCGTGCAATTTCTTTTTTTTGATCCATGGCATCGGCTTCAAGCAATAGCCCCAAGCGCAGCGATTGATCAATTTCGCTTAATTGCTGCTTATAGGTTGAAATAATGGCTTGCTGCGTGTCGCGCGCGCCCGTTTTGGGCATGATCCATATATAATAAAGCAGCCCCAAAATGCTTAAAATGGCAATGATTAAGATTAAAATCCAGAAAAGCATTTAATGATCGCTTTCTTTTTTAAGATAGGCAAGCACTTCATCATCGCTAATTTCGGCTTGATTATGGGGTTTTAGGCGATTTCCCTCGGCGCGCCGCCATAGAAAATAAATTGCAAAAGCAGCAATAAAAAACAAAATCGGGGCAAACCATAAAATATAGGTGCTGGAATTAACAGGCGGTTTTAATAAGACATAGCTGCCATAGCGGCTAACCAAAAAGTCAAAAATTTCATCATCATTATCGCCAGCAACCAAGCGTTCGCGCAATAGCACCCTTAAATCTTTTGCCAAAGGCGCATCCGAATCATCAATTGATTGGTTTTGACACACCAAACAGCGAATGTTTTTTGATAATTCGCGGGCGCGCTGCTCAAGCTTTGGGTCTGTTAATTGTTCGCCAGGTTGAACTGACAATACAGGCTGCGTCAAGCCAAAGCTTCCAACCAGCAGCAAGGTGATCCAATAATAAAGATAAAGCCCTCTAGCCATAGAAATCATCATCAATTCTTTTGTAAATATTAACCCAATCCTGATCAAATGAAAGCTGATCACTCTTGTGGAAATGGGGGCATTGGTTCAATCCTTCAAGCCCTAATTCGCCAATTGCAGGCAAGCCATCATTGCCAATCGCGCGCGGGCTAACATAATGATATAAATAATCCGTCAATTTGGATTGAATAAAGCTTGTGGTTAATTTCTGCCCACTTTCCACCAGCAAGCGGGTAATGCCTTTGCCCGCAAGCGCAGCCAAAACCGCATCCAGCGACAGGGCATGATCTTCATAATCATCAATCGCGATTTTTTCAACATGATCTGGATATAGATCGCAATAATCATGCTTGCTTGGATATAAAATGATGGTGTTGGGGTTGCTTTCAAGCAGGGTAGCTGCTGGAGGAAGCGGCATTTTTCCTTGCAAGATGACGGGAATGGGGCTTGATGATTCAAGCCCTGGCAAGCGGCAATTAAGCTGGGGATCATCGGCGCGCAGCGTCCCTGCACCAATCAATAAAGCATCATGGCGGGCGCGCAAGAAATGCCCATGCTGACGCGCTTGCAAATTGGTAATCCATTGGCTTTTGCCATTATTAAGCGCAAGTTTGCCATCCAAAGAGGTCGCAATTTTTAAGGATACCATGGGTTTTGATTGAAGCTTCGCTTTTAAAAAACCTTGATTAATATCGCTTGCTTCTGATTCCATAAGCCCAAAATGGGTTTCAATCCCTGCTGCTTTTAAGGCTTCCATGCCGCTGCCATTAACACGCGGATCAGGATCAAGCGCGGCAATGATCACGGTTTTTATGCCCGCATCAATAAGTGCGCGCGTGCAAGGCGGGGTTTGCCCTTGATGATTGCAAGGTTCAAGCGTGATATAGGCGGTTGCGCCCTTTAAATGATCCCTACCATATAAGCCAATGGCGTGATCAATCGCGGTGGTTTCAGCGTGCGGGCGGCCTGTTTTCATGGTTGCGCCGCTGCCAATGACGCGCTTATCCTTGACCAGCACGCAGCCCACAGCAGGATTTGGCGCAACCAGACCCAGCATGCGATCTGCTCGCTTTAAGGCAAGCTGCATGAAATAATAATCATTTTTGCTAAAATCATTCATGGTTTATCATACAACAAGTTGGTCATGCAGGCTTTTTGTCCTGTTCCAGAAATTCTGCAAAATCTTCAACTTCATTAAAATCGCGATAAACAGAGGCAAAACGCACATAAGCAACCTTATCAAGCTGTTTTAAGGCCTCCATGACCATTTCCCCAACCACGCTTACTTTAATTTCTGTCTCGCCCGACGATTCAAGCTGACGGACCATTGAATTGATGATCCGTTCCACTTGCCCGCTTTCTACTTTGCGTTTTCTAAGCGCAATTTGCATAGAGCGCTGGATTTTATCGCGGTCAAAAGGTTCTTGTGTGCCATCTTTTTTAACAATCATCAATTCGCGCAGTTGAAACCGTTCAAAAGTCGTAAAGCGCGCCGCACATTGGCTGCATTGACGGCGGCGGCGAATTGCCACGCCATCTTCTGTGGGGCGCGAATCCTTGACCTGCGTATCTTCATGGGTGCAAAAGGGGCATTTCATCGTCATTACACCAAAATGTTAAAATGGGCGCGCATAAAGTGGAAATTTATGGCATAATTCGGTCACTTTTTGATGCACAGAATGTTCAATGCTGCTGTTATCATCTGGATTTTGTTTTAAGCCCGCAAGCACTTCCAAGATTAAATCTGCAGTTTGCTCAAATTCAGCTTCTTTAAAGCCGCGTGTGGTTGCAGCTGGCGTGCCAAGCCTGATGCCGCTGGTCACCATTGGCTTTTCAGGATCATTTGGAACGGCGTTTTTATTGCAAGTGATCCCCGCATTTTCAAGCGATTTATCGGCAGCAAGCCCCGTTAATCCCATGGGGCGCAAATCCACCAGCATTAAATGGGTATCGGTTCCCCCCGATACAATATCAAGCCCGCCCGCTTTTAATCTTGCAGATAGCGCTTTTGCATTGGTGCAAACCTGCTTGATATAGGTTTTAAATTCAGGGCGCAATGCTTCGCCAAGCCCCACGGCTTTACCCGCAATTGATTGCATTAACGGCCCGCCTTGAAAGCCTGGGAACACCGCAGAATTAATCTTTTTCGCGATTGCCTCATCATTGGTTAGGATCATGCCGCCGCGCGCACTGCGCAAGGTTTTATGGGTGGTGGTGGTGATAACATCGGCAATCCCTGCGGGGCTTGGATGTTCGCCCGCTGCGACTAGCCCTGCAAAATGCGCCATATCAACCAGCAATAACGCCCCGACCTTATCCGCTATTTTGCGAAATTTATGAAAATCAATCTGCCGTGGATAGGCTGAACCGCCCGCAATAATCATTTTAGGGCGGTGTTCAAGCGCAAGCGCTTCAACCTCGTCATAATCAATTCTGCCATCTTCAAGGCGAATGCCGTAACCATGCGCATCAAACCATTTGCCCGAAATATTGGGTGCAGCCCCATGGCTTAAATGTCCGCCATGGGCAAGCTTCATCCCCAAAACGCAATCGCCAGGCTTCATCAGCGCAAGAAATACAGCGCCATTAGCCTGCGCCCCTGAATGGGGCTGAACATTCACATAATTCACGCCAAATAGCTGTTTTGCGCGCTCAATCGCAAGGCTTTCCACCACATCAACATGGGCGCAGCCCGCATAATAGCGTTTTCCAGGATAGCCTTCTGCATATTTGTTAATTGCAACAGAGCCAGCAGCTTGCATCACCGCATGGGAAACGATATTTTCAGATGCGATTAATTCAATCCCATCATTCTGGCGGCCAAGCTCGTCATTAAGCGCAGCCGCAACATCCTTATCCCATGTTTCCATCGGTTTAGAAAAGAAACCTTCAAATCCTTTTTGGTCAACCATTGGCTGCGCTCCTATATAATGCTAAAAAATTAGTGATATAATGAACAAATTATCGTGGCAAGGTAAAAATTTATTTTGCCTTATGAAAATTTATCAATTCTTGCTTGATGCCGCCCGCCTTCAAATTCATGGGTTAAAAAACCATCCACGCAAGCAATCGCAAGATCCCCCCCCATCACCCGCTCGCCAAGCGCGATCACATTTGCATTATTATGCTTGCGTGCAAGCGCAGCGTCAAGCGGCGTATGGCAAAGGGCGGCGCGAATATGGCGGTGACGGTTGGCGGCAATTGATATGCCAATCCCGCTGCCGCAAATTAAAATGCCGAATGCTTGCTTATCCTTAAACAGTGCATCTGCAAGCTTATCTGCGTAATCTGGGTAATCAACTGATTTTTCACCATCAAAACAGCCCAAATCCACCAGATCATACCCACGCGGCGATAAATAATCGTGAATATGCTGCTTTAGCTTAAAGCCAGCATGATCATTTGCAACATAGATTTTCTGCATGCTATTCGCAACATAGATTTTCTGCATGCTATTCGGTTGGATCATCATTTGGCGTTAAGGCAGCTTCAACGGTTTCTGTATCGCTTTCAGGACCAGCAAGCATGGCTTCGGTAATCACGCCCGCATTTTCTAAAATGCGTTTTTCCAAAGCAAGCGCTTTTTCAGGATTTTTGCGTAAAAAGCCTTTGGCATTTTCAAGCCCTTGCCCAATGCGCTCACCCTCTAGGGAATACCAAGAGCCTGATTTATCAACCAGCCCCGCATTAACGCCCAGCGTAATCAATTCGCCAACCTTGGAAATCCCCTCGCCATACATGATTTGAAATTCAACCACGCGAAAGGGGGGGGCGACTTTATTTTTAACAACTTTTACCTTGGTTTCATTGCCAATCACCAAATCCTTATCTTTAATCTGGCCGGTACGGCGAATATCAAGCCGCACAGAAGCATAGAATTTCAAGGCATTGCCGCCCGTTGTCGTTTCAGGCGAACCAAACATCACCCCGATTTTCATTCTGATTTGATTGATGAAAATCACCATCGTGTTTGATCGTTTGATTGATCCCGTTAATTTGCGTAAGGCTTGGCTCATCAAGCGGGCTTGCAAGCCCACATGGGAATCGCCCATATCCCCCTCAAGCTCTGCCTTTGGCACAAGTGCCGCAACCGAATCGATGACCAATACATCCACCCCGCCAGAGCGCACCAGCGTATCGGCAATTTCAAGTGCCTGTTCGCCCGTATCGGGCTGGGAAATCAATAATTCATCCAAATTCAGCCCCAATTTGCGCGCATAAACGGGATCAAGCGCATGTTCTGCATCAATAAAGGCACAAGAACCGCCAATTTTTTGTGATTCTGCCAAAACATGCAGCGCAAGTGTTGTTTTTCCTGAACTTTCAGGGCCGTAAATTTCAATGATCCGCCCTTTGGGCAATCCGCCAATGCCAAGGGCAATATCAAGACCAAGGGAACCCGTTGGAATGGATTCAACATCCATGGTTTGGTTTTTGCCCAAACGCATAATGGATCCTTTGCCAAATGACCGCTCAATTTGCGCCAGCGCGGCATCCAATGCCTTTTGTTTTTCGGTGGGTTTGGTCTCTTTCACGGTGATGGTTCCCTTAAAATAAAAATGAATATAAAAACAAGAATTTTTATTTATCCTGATTCGCAATTATTCTCTATTTTTTTTGACTTGTGCTGATCATGGGGAATCGCATATTATTTTTAAAATTTTCCACCAATTTATTACTAAGCTTGCTCAATGATTCATAATTCTAAATTTAACGCACAAATTGGTAAAATGCTGATTGTGGCCGCCCAGCATTGGCTTTGTGTGTTAACCCATTTAAAGGCAAGATGGTGGCAGCTTTCCTTTAGCAGTGCGTTGGTGCTGGTTGCGCTTGCGCTTTATCCTGAAATCAAGTCTTGGTTTAATAATATAGCGCAAGATCAACCAGAAACAAGCCATATATCACAAGGTGAATTTAAGCCAGCGCCGCTTGCGCAATATGATATTATCGAAGCCTTGTCGCCGCCAGGCGGTGCATTAACCCAAAGGCAGTTGACCATAAAATCTGGGGCAACGCTTGATCAAGCGCTGAATGGCGCGGGGCTTAATGCCGCCGATCGCTATAAAATCATCCAAGCAATGCGCGATCATTTAAATCCCCGTAATATCCGTGCGGGCGATCAATTTACCTTGCGGCTTAATAAAGATAATGGGCTTGTGGATTTACGCCATGAAATTGATAATCAATCGATTTTATGGGTAAGGCAAGCGGCGAATGAAACAGAAACCCAATATCAGTCCGAATTAATCCCGATTCCCGTTCAAAAATTCCAAGCTTACCGCAAAGGGATTATCAAGCAATCGCTTTATGTGGATGCGGTCGCCAAGGATGTTCCAGAAGATGCCTTAATCTCAATGATTAAGTTATTTTCCTTTGATGTTGATTTTCAAAGAGAAATTAGAAAAGATGACGCGTTTGAAATTTTTTATGAAGGCAAAACCAATATGCGCGGGGAAGCGATTGGCAATCATCCTATTTTAATGGCAAGCTTGACGCTTAGCGGCAAAACCTATCGTTATTATCGCTATGATCCAAGCGATTTGGGCGATCCTGACCTTGCGGGCTTTTATGATGAAACAGGCAAAACAGCGGTGAAGGGATTGTTGCGCACACCGATTGATGGGGCAAGATTATCGTCTTCTTTTGGTTATCGCAAACATCCAATTCTGGGCTATAATAAATTGCATAAGGGAACAGATTTTGCAGCACCGCGCGGCACACCAATTTATGCTGCGGGCGATGGGGTGGTTGAATATTCGGGGCGCAATGGCAGCTATGGTAACTTCATTCGCATTCGCCACAGCAATGGCTATAAAACCGCCTATGCCCATCTGCACCGCATTCATAAAAAAGCGACCAAGGGCGCGCGCGTTAGCCAATATCAAGTGATTGGCTATGTTGGCACAACAGGGCGATCGACGGGCCCGCATTTACATTATGAAGTGCTGTATAATGGCAAGCATGTAAATCCGATGAAGGTTAAAATGCCTACCAACCGCCAATTAAAAGATAGCGATCTTGCCGATTTTGAAAAAGGGCTTAATATGTTAAAGGCGCAAATTGATGAATCCAAACAAAAATAAGGTTTAATGGCTGGCAGCAAGGTGATGGGCGGTAAAGCAAGCGCGGCGTTTGAACGCAAAACATAAAGCTATACGCAAAATAAAGGGAAAAATATAGATGCTAAAAAAAATAGAATCTGGGGCGCATCCGTTTCAAGATAACCCTGTATTGGCAGAGCTTAAACGCGCCGACCACGCGGAATCGGTGCATCATGGACGCGCTGCAATCGTCGATATTAGCGGCAGCGTTCAATTTTCTGCTGGCAATATCATGCTGCAAGTCTATCCGCGTTCTTGTGCGAAAATCATTCAGTTTCTGCCTGCAATGCTGTCTGGCGCGGCTAAATCCTTTGAATTTACAGACCCGCAAATTGCGCTTGCTTGCGCATCGCATCACGGGACGGATCGCCATTATGACCAAGCCTTGGCAATGTTAAAATCTTGCGATATTAGCCCCGAATTGCTGGCTTGTGGCGATGAATGGCCGATGATTGATCGCGTTAAGCTGGAATTTGCAGCAGCGGGCGGCAAGCCCAACCCCGTTACCCATATGTGTTCTGGAAAACATTCCGCCATGCTTGCACAAGCAAAATATATGAATGTCAGCCTTGAGGATTATTATAAGGTGACCCACCCCGTGCAGCAACGGATTATGGGAACAATAGAGCGGCTGATGGATATTGATTTAAGCGATGCCCCACAAGGGATTGATGGGTGCAATGTGCCAACATGGGCAGTGCCGCTTGGCAATATTGCCTATGGATTTGCCAGAATTGGTGTGCCTGAATCGCTGCCCGATGATTGGCAGCTTGCCCTTGATAAAATAAAAGATTGCATCGCACAATATCCTGATATGGTATCGGGGCAGGGCGGATATATTACGCGATTAATGCAAGTTTTTGGCAAGAAGCTTTACATCAAAGACGGCGCAGAAGGGGTAATGTGTGCTTCCCTTCCTGAATATGGGCTTGGGGTTGCGGTAAAATGTGATGATGGTTCGGTAAGGGGCGCACAGGCGATTATGACCGCAATGCTTACCCGCATTGGGCTGTTTGATGATTTAAGCAGCGAAGCGCGTGATCAGTTGCAAGATATTCTATCCGTTGAATTAAACACCAGCAAATTTAAGGCAGCGGCGCAGATTACCAGCTGTAATTGCTAACACATAACACAAAATTAACTTGTGCTTTAAGCGGCAAACTCATTATATATTTTGCATGCGTATTTTACCTGTTAAACGAAGTTATTTATTATTATATGGCGCGCTTGCCATGCCGCTTGCCTTTGCGGGGTTGCCGATTTATGTCCATGCGCCCGCCTTTTATGCAAGCGCGCTTAATGTATCCTTAACCATAATCGGTTTGTTGCTGTTGGTGTTGCGGGCGGTTGATGCCATTCAAGACCCGCTTATTGGGCTGTTTAGTGATTATTTTTCTAAATATCGATTGGCAATTATGGCGGTGGGCGCGCTGATGCTTGGTGGCGGGTTTTGGATGCTCTTTAACCCCTTATATGAATATCGGCTTATTTGGTTTGCTGGCAGCATATTTATATGCACCACGGGGTTTAGTGTGCTTACGATAAATTATCATGCGCTTGGCGGGCTGTGGGATGCCGCACCCATCGAGCGCACGCGGATCACCAGCTGGCGCGAAGCCATCGGGCTGATTGGCTTGCTGGTAGCTGCAATCACGCCCACCCTGCTTGGCGGTCAAGATCAGCAAAGCTTTTATGTTTTATCGCTGTTATATGTGCCATTGCTTGGGATTGCCTTTGTCTGTTTTGTGTTATGGTTTAAAAAAAGGCTGTTTGTAAATCCCCTGCAAGCAGCAAGCGGGCATATTCCCAGCCTTGCCCTGTTTCGCACAAGCTGGGCGCGCTGGTTCTTTGGCATTTATCTGCTTAATGGCTTTGCAAGCTCTGTTCCTGCGGTGCTGGTGATTTTCTTTATCAATGATCGGATTATGGCACCTGAATTTACAGGGCTATTTTTATTGCTATATTTTTCAAGCGGAATCGCAGCAATGCCTCTATGGCAAAAGATTGCAGCATTGCGCGGAAAATACATTGCATGGATGCTAAGCATGATTCTGGCAAGCCTGATCTTTATGTGGGCATTTATGCTTGGGGCGGGCGATGTGATGGCTTATGGGATCATTTGCATCTTGTCAGGGCTGGCGCTTGGGGCGGATTTGGCATTGCCCCCCGCCTTGCTTGCCGATCATATTGATAATGCCCAAGATCAGGCAGGGGCGGCGCGTTATTTTGCGGCAATGGCATTTTTAACCAAGACCGCTTTTGCGCTTGCAACAGGCATTGCATTGCCTGTGCTTGGGCTGCTTGGCTATGATCCTGCCGCTGTTTCAAAAGCCGCAAATTTGCCGCTAAGCTATGCTTATGCGCTTATCCCCTCTATGTTAAAGCTAATGGTTGCCCTATTGCTGTGGCGGTTTATAAAGTTAAACGCTACATATATTGTGCGAAATAATATATAAGAGACTTGCTTTGATCCAAAAAACGCCTCGTAAATTTGGCATCTTTAGTGTATCTTTGTTACACATTATAAGGAATATGAAATGACCCATGCAGAATCAAACATCGCCGCATCAAACATCGCCGCCCCAAACATCGCCGCCTATGGCATCCACCAGCCAGGGGATGCTGATCAATTACAGCCAATTCAAATGCCTGAACTTGTGCCAGCAGCGGGTGAAGTTGTGATTAAACAAAATGCAATCGGGCTTAATTTCATCGATATTTATCAGCGTTCGGGGCTTTATCCTGTATCGCTGCCAAGCGTGCTTGGGATGGAAGGCGCAGGCGTGGTTGAACAGCTAGGGGACGGGGTAACCAGCCTTAAAGTCGGAGACCGCGCCGCCTATGCGGGGGTGCTTGGGGGCTATGCCGCTTATCGCACCATTCAAGCAGATCGCCTTGTGAAGCTGCCAGAGAGCGTTGATGATCAAACCGCCGCCGCATCCATGTTGCGCGGAATGACCGCTGAATATTTAATCCATCGCAGCTTTAAAGTGCAAGCGGGGGATTTTGTGCTGTTTCATGCCGCAGCGGGCGGGGTGGGGCAAATTGCGGTTCAATGGTTGAAATTATTGGGCGCAAAGGTAATCGGCGTGGTTAGCACCAAAGAAAAGGCGGACATTGTGACCAATTTGGGCTGTGATCATGTGATTATTGGGCGCGATGCCGATATTGCAGGGCAAGTGATGGAATTTACCAAGGGCAAAAAAGTCAAGGTTTCTTATGATTCTGTTGGTGCAAGCAGCTATGAAGCATCGTTAAATTCGCTTTGCCCGCTGGGAATGCTGGTAAGTTATGGCAACGCATCAGGGCCGATAACCCAAATGTCGCCCAAAGATTTCGCATCCAGAGGATCCTTATTTTTCACCCGCCCCAGCCTGATGGATTATATTAAAAGCCGCGATGATTTGGAATTATCAGCAGGGCGTTGGTTTGATGCACTTCAAAAAGGGGTTAAGGTTAATATTGGTCAAACCCATGCATTAAGCGATGTTGCCAAAGCCCATAAACTGCTTGAATCAGGCGCAACAACAGGGGCAAGCCTGTTATTGCCCTAAGCTTTAATTAACTGCGTCCCAAATGATTCGCACTGAGTGCGCGCAAGCGCGATCTGCTAAATTTAATTGGGCTTTTGATGATTTTGATGATTTTTTCCTTTAAATGCGGCACTTCCACGGATTGAACCATGCCGCGCGCAGTGACTTGCGGATCGGATAAAGCCTCTGCAATATCATTGACAGGTCCTGCGGGAACGCCCGCTTTTAGGCATTTTTCAAGGATTTTATCGCGCATATAATCATTGAAGATTGCTTGCAAATATTCTGTTAGCTGGGCGCGGTTTTGAACCCTTGCTTGATTATGGCAATATTCTGTTTGGCTTGCAATCTGCGCAATGCCAAATTCAGCGCAAAGATGGATGAATTGCGAATCATTGCCAACCGATAATAAAAACGGCTTATCTTTTGCATTAAATAATTGATAGGGAACAATATTGGGATGTGCGTTCCCTTTCCTAAAAGGGGAAATACCCGTTGCCAAGTAATTTTGCGCCTGATTGGTTAAGGATGCAATCATGCAATCCAGCAATGCCATGTCAATCTGTTGCCCAAGCCCGCTTTTTTCCCGTTCAATCAGCGCGGCTTCAATCGCGATTGCAGCATAAAGCCCCGTCATCACATCGGCAAGCGCAACCCCAATTTTTTGTGGCTGCCCATCCGCTGTTCCTGTAATGGACATCATCCCGCTCATCCCTTGGATTAATAAATCATAGCCAGGCTGGGCTGCATAAGGCCCATCTTGCCCAAAGCCTGTGATTGAACAATAGACTAGTCTTGGGTTAATGGCGGCAATGCTGTCATAATCCAGCCCATATTTTTTCAAGCCCCCTTTTTTGAAATTCTCAATCAGCACATCGCTTGCTTTGATTAATGTAAGCAATTCTGCTTTTTGGGCTTCATCGTTAAAATCATAAAAGCGCACTTGTTTGGAATGATTGCATGAATAATAATAAGCGGCATCGCGCATATTGCTTGCCTCATATTCATAAAAGGGCGGGCCCCATCCCCTTGTGTCATCGCCATTTGGGCTTTCAATTTTAATGACTTCCGCGCCAAGGTCAGCCAAGGTTTGGGCTGCAAAAGGTCCTGCCAGCACCCTTGATATTTCAATCACTTTTATGCCAGATAATGGCGGGGCGGTTTGCGCTGTCATTGTTAATGCCAATCTTGATAATGGGTTGAAACATAATCTTTTAATTTTAAAATGGGGTGCTGCCAATCGCCTTGCTTAAGCTGCCGCCAGATCATCATATTGGGATACCAAGCGGTGGTGCTTGCTTTTAATCCCCAGCGAAAGCTTGGCAAATGCGGCATCAGCAAATGCACAAAAGGAGCGGCATTATTTTTGGCTTTATCTTTGGCTTGTGCCATGATTCCCGCCAAATGCGCCACAGAAGTATCAATCGTGATCACCATATCGCATTCATTGATGATTGCTGCTGTATCTTCAAAATTATGGATTTGGCTGCCAAAAAACCGAAAGGAATTTGGATTTTTTGCAAGGAAGCTTGATTGCGCCGCAGATAATTCCTTTTGCAGGCAAACCCATTCAACCCGATCAAGCGGCGCTGACAAAGAGTGCTGCAAAAATTGCCAATCCTTGATTCCCATATCGCGTGCAATAATATTTCCGCTGCCGCTTAACACAAAGCCAATTCGCTTTGATGCCCGCTTGGATTCGTGCTTTTTCCCCAGCGTTTTTTGCCATTTTCGCTCTATATTTGGGCTTATCAACCCAGGGGCTGGCGGGGTGAATAAATCGAATTTAGGTCTTAAATAAAGCGCAAGGCTAAGCAATCCGCAATGATAATCGCACGCTTGAAAAGATTCGTTCACATCAACAAACCCTGATATTGCAGGATCATTTTTTAAAAGCGGCAAAATGGGCTTATGCGATTTTCTTACCATCATAAAAATGCTTGCACCAAGCTGCTTTAAAAGCGGCAAATAGCGCAAGAAATGCAAAACATCACCAAGCCCTTGCTCGGTGTAAATTAAGATGGATTTACCATCAAGCGACTGCTTGCCGTCCCATTGAGGAAAAGGCAGCTGCCGCCTGATTTCAATGATTGCAGGGTCTTGATTGAATGCGACCGATTGCCATCTTGCTTCATAAGCAATAAGCCCTTGATCATAATCATCAATCAACATTAATAATAGGCTATAATTAAACCTTGTTTGCGGCTGATTGGGGTCTAGGGCAAGTGATTTTTCATAAGCCTTAGCTGCGCGTTTGTAAAAGCCGTAACGCTCTAGCAGAACACCGTAAGCACTCAGCAGCCCTGTATGATCTGGGTTGTCTTTCATAAGATCGGCATAAAGTTCCAATGCCTGCTTATGCTGCCCAAGATCACACAGATTGAACGCGTATTCTCTTTTTAAATCAATATATTGAGGGAATCTTTTCATGTTTTGCTGGATTACAGAATCCGCTCTTTTATATTGCCCCGCATTTCGAAGCAATAAAACACGGTTAAATGATTGACTCTGGTCAAGATCAGGCGATAAGCTGATCAGGCGATCGGATAGGATAATGCCCTTATCATATTTGCCAATTCTGTTTAGCATAAGTGAATAATTTGCCAATAAAGCGGTATGATTGGGATCAATCGCAAGGGCGCGTTCAAAAAAAGGCTCGCTTTGGGTATAAAAACCCATCTGCGCCAACAGCAGCGCATAAAGCCTTAATCCATCAAAATGATTGGGATCAAGCCCAAGGGTCTCTTCATATAAAGGCTTTGCCTTTTCAAGCGCATTTTCATTGTGATATTGTTTCGCTTTTATCAGCAGATCATTGATTTTTTGATGTGACATGGATATGATGTTTTTTTAAATTAGAGTTTGATTTTTTAAAGCAGTTCAAATGCCTTATGTTTTGACATGAAGTTAAATTGGGTTTATTAGAAGTGTGAATTTATGTATTTTCTCATTTGAGCTTATGGCTTGCATAGCCAAGGTTTGGGCGAATTTCAAATTATTTTTATCACAAATTACTTTATATCAATAAAGCTTAAAGTTTAAGGGCGGTTCATCATGCAAAATATTTTAATGGCGATTCATGCACTTGTCGCGCTTGCCTTGGTTGGTGTCGTATTAATGCAGCGTTCTGAAGGGGGCGCGCTGGGTATTGGCGGTGGCAGCGGCGGGGGGATGATGTCTGCACGCGGAAAAGCAAGCTTTTTGACCCGCTTAACCAGCGCACTTGCAGCTGCCTTTATGGTGATTACCTTAATTCTTGCAATGATTGCCAGCGATTCACGCGCCCCGCAATCGATTTTGGATCGCAATCAGGATTTAATCAATTCAGCCCCCGTTCAAAATAATGCGCAGGAAAATGTCGCTGTTCCAGCAGAAACGCCAGCTTCAGCGCCAGCGATTCCAGTTGAAAATTAATTCTTTAACGCTTTAAAATCAGGCGAAAATGAGCCCAAAATTTATTTTTATAACAGGCGGTGTGGTTTCTTCCTTGGGAAAGGGGCTTGCATCCGCATCGCTTGGCGCAGTGTTGCAGGCGCGCGGCTTCAAGGTGCGCCTTAGAAAGCTTGACCCTTATTTGAATGTTGATCCAGGCACGATGAGCCCTTATCAGCACGGCGAATGCTATGTCACCGAAGATGGCGCAGAAACCGATCTTGATCTTGGGCATTATGAACGCTTTACAGGGGTGGATGCCAAAAAAAGCGATAATGTCACCACAGGTAGATTATATTTGGATGTCATTCGCGAAGAACGCAAAGGCGATTATGATGGCGGCACAGTTCAAGTCATTCCGCACATCACGGACGCGATTAAACGCTTTATTGGCGGTGCGATTGAGGATGAAGATTTTGTGATTTGTGAAATTGGCGGCACCGTTGGCGACATTGAAAGCCTGCCTTTCTTGGAAGCCATTCGCCAATATGCCAACGAGGCTGGGCGGGCAAACACCATGTTTATTCATGTGACCTTGCTGCCTTATATTGCGGCTGCGGGGGAAATGAAAACGAAGCCTACCCAGCATTCAGTAAAGGAATTATTATCGGTTGGCATTCAGCCCGATTTATTGCTTTGCCGCGCAGAACAAGAAATTCCGATCAAGGAATTATCCAAAATCGCATTATTTTGCAATGTTAGCCCGCAGCGCGTTATCCCCGCGCTTGATGCATCCAGCATTTATGATGTCCCGCTAAATTACCATCATGCAGGGCTTGATCGCCAGGTGCTGGATTATTTTAATCTGGATAAAGGAAATAAAGCGGTTGATCTTTCGGTTTGGGAAGAAGTATCAAGGCGCATTCACGCCCCAGAAGGCGCGGTTGAAATTGTGATTGTTGGCAAATATATTGATTTAAAAGATGCCTATAAATCCCTAAATGAAGCATTGCTGCATGGCGGCATTGCCAATAAAACCCAAGTGCGCTTGCGCTATTTATCGGCTGAACAATTTGAAACTGAAGATGCGGCGTCTTTGCTGGATGGCAGCCACGCAATCCTGGTCCCTGGCGGCTTTGGTGAGCGCGGGGTTGAGGGTAAGATCAAGGCGATTCATTATGCACGCACCCGCCATATTCCCTATTTTGGCATTTGCTTTGGCATGCAAATGGCGGTGGTTGAGTTTTCCAGAAATGTAATTGGGCTTCAGCATGCAAATTCAACCGAGGTTGCGCCTGATAGTGCAAATCCTGTTGTTGGGCTGCTTAGCGAATGGATGGACGGCAATAAGCTTCAAAAACGATCAGTTAATGATGATCGCGGCGGGTCAATGCGGCTGGGGGCTTATGAATGTAAATTACAGCCACGATCCAAGGTCGCGGATGCTTATGGCGGCGCTTCTTATATCAGCGAACGCCATCGCCATCGCTATGAGGTGAATGTGAAATATAAGGATGCGCTGGAGCAGCAAGGAATGCGGTTTGTCGGCATGTCCCCTGATGGTGAATTGCCAGAGATTGTTGAAATAGAGGATCATCCATGGTTTGTTGGCGTTCAGTTCCATCCAGAATTAAAATCCCGTCCCTTTGCCCCTCATCCTTTGTTTGAAAGCTTTGTGGCTGCTGCAATTAAGCAATCACGGCTGGTTTAACCCATAATTTTTAAAAGCTGAAATATCATGCAAAAAGCATTTCATGTTGATTTGAAAACCCCCGATGGGCGCACGCTATCCTTTGGCAATGATTTGCCTTTTGTCTTGATTGCAGGCCCTTGCGTGCTGGAAACACGCGATCATGCGCTGATGATGGCGTCTGCGCTTAAAACAATATGCGACAAGCTTAATATTCCCTTTATTTATAAATCGTCTTTTGATAAAGCCAACCGCACATCGCTGAAGGGGGTGCGCGGTTTGGGGCTTGACCAATCACTGGCAGTTTTTCAAGAAATCCGTGAAAGCCTTGGCTGCCCTGTGATTACCGATATTCACGAAGCTGCCCATTGCGCGCTGGTAAAGGATTCGGTTGATATTTTACAAATCCCTGCTTTTTTATGCAGGCAAACTGATTTGCTAGTCGCAGCCGCCGCGACCAATAAAATTATCAATGTTAAAAAGGGGCAGTTCCTAGCGCCGTGGGACATGCAAAATGTTGTGCAGAAATTAAGCGGGGCAGGGAATGAGCAAGTGCTGGTTACCGAACGCGGGGTAAGCTTTGGGTATAACACTTTGGTAAGTGATTTTCGCAGCCTGCCGATCTTGGCTGAAACCTGCAATAAGCCTGTTGTGTTTGATGCAACCCATTCGGTGCAGCAGCCAGGCGGGCAGGGGGGAAGCAGCGGCGGCGATCGCCGTTTTGTAAAGCCTTTGGCAAAAGCTGCGGTTGCAGTTGGCGTTGCTGCTTTATTTATGGAAACCCACCAAGACCCCGATAATGCCCCATCAGATGGCCCGAATATGGTTCATTTGGATCAAATGGAAGCCTTGCTTCAAACCCTAAAACGCTATGATGAAATCACCAAATCTTAACACCCTCTTTTAATCGCAAAGTAACGCAATGATAAATAAGCAAACGCTGATCCATATTTTTGGTGAAATTAAAGTCATTCTAATTGGCATTTCCATTGCTTTATTGCTGCGTATGTTTTTATTTGAACCTTTTAACATTCCATCAGGGTCGATGTATCCCAATTTATTCGTTGGCGATTATATTTTGGTTTCAAAATCATCCTATGGCTATAGCAAATATTCGGTGATTGGCAGCCCTGATCTGTTTGACGGGCGCTTATTGGGTGAAACGCCCAAGCGCGGCGATGTTGCGGTTTTTCGCAATCCCCATCAAAGTGACATTGATTATGTAAAGCGCGTGATTGGGCTTCCCAATGATCGCATACAAATGCTGGGCGGGCGGTTGTTTATCAATGGCAAAATTGTTGATCGAACACCGATTGATGCTTTTGATTATGAACTTCAAGATGGGCGCAGGATCACCGTTCCCCATTATATTGAAACCTTACCCAATGGCAGGTCGCACCGCATCATTGAAATGGCGGGCGATAATGGCAGGCTGGATAATACCAATGAATATATTGTGCCTGAAGCGCATTATTTTATGATGGGCGATAATCGTGATAATTCGGTGGATAGTCGGGTTGGAAATGCGGTTGGATTTGTGCCTTATGATCATTTTATTGGGGTCGCAAACTGGATTTTCATGTCCTATGATTATACCGTAAATTGGTATAATCCCATTAGCTGGTTTTCTGGCGCCCGCGCCGCGCGATTCTTCACCTCCATCAAATAAGGGCATTAGCGGATATGGTTGAAGCCTTACAGGATGATGAGCGCAAAATTCTAAGCCATATCTTAAATTATGCCATTAAGCAGCAATCCTTATTTGCGCTGGCGCTAACGCACCGCTCTTTAAGCCCTTCTGCGGCGATTGGGGTTGAATCTTATGAACGGCTGGAATTTCTAGGCGATCGTGTGCTTGGGCTTGTCATTGCTGAAATGCTATATGAATATTACCCCGAAGAAAGCGAAGGGGACTTATCGCGCCGTTTAACAGGGCTGGTCAGCCAAGATTATTTGGCATTTATCGCACAAAAATTAAGGCTGCATGATTTGATGCGCATTTCGGCTGGTGAAGCAAGCTTGGGCGGCAAGGATAATCCTTCTTTGCAATCTGATCTGGTGGAATCCTTAATTGGTGCTTTATGGCTGGATGATCAAGAGCATCAAGGCAAGGCGGCGTTTGATTTTATAAAGCATCATTGGCGGGCAGGGCTTGAAAATCCCCCCGTTCCCCCCAAAGACCCCAAATCAGGCTTACAAGAATGGTGCATGTCGCAGCATTTGGGCTTGCCTGAATATAAATTGCTTGGGCAAACAGGGCCAGATCATGCCCCTGTTTTTTCGGTTCAACTGGAAATCACAGGGCAGCCCCCGCTGATTGAACAGGGCAAAACCATTCGCCTAGCGCAAAAAGCCCTTGCCACCACCATGCTTCAAAAACTCAATTTACTTTGATTTACGCCAAACTATTAGCGGCGTGTGAGCGCAAAAAGCTACATTCGCATTTTCTGCCCTGCGGGGTCGTAAAGCGGGGTTTGGGTGACGGTCGCATTATAAAAATCCCCATTAATTTCAATTGATAATTTCATGCCATCAACCGCAAGTGGCGGGGGAACATAACCAAGCGCCATGCTGCGCTTTACATGATGCGCATATCCACCAGAAGTAACATAGCCCACGGTTTTGCCGTCATGCAATATGGCTTCATCATTGGACACATCCATATGATCAATGTCAATCATCATCGTAACCAGCTTTTTATCTGCGCCCGCTTTCTTTTCAGCAAGTGCCGCTTGCTTGCCAATAAAATCCTTATCCCAATCAATAAAAACATCCATTCCCGATTGGGCTGCAGTAAAGTCTGGTCTGAAATCAAGCGTCCATACGCCCCAATTTTTTTCAAGCCGCAGCGCCATCAATGCGCGTGCGCCATAAGGTTTCAAGCCCAAATCATCGCCATTTTCGCTTAGGGATTCATATAATTTCATCAAATAATGGGGGGCGCAGTAAAGCTCGTAACCAAGCTCGCCTGAAAAGGAAATGCGCGCTAGAATCACAGGCACACCGCCAACGATGGCGCGTTTTACCGACAGGAATTTAAACGCATCCTTGCTGACATTCTCGCGGGTGATTCTGGATAATAATTCACGCGAATTTGGCCCGCTAATCGCGATTCCATGCAGGGAATCTGACAGATTTTCATAATGCACACTGCCATCTTGGGGCAGATGCTGCTGGAACCATCGGCGGTGCATTTCTTGGGCAGCGCCAGAACCAAAAATCATAAATTCCGTATCCGACAAGCATGCAATGGTTAAATCCCCATAAAGCTTACCCTTTGGCGTTAATAGCGGGGTTAGGCTGGTGCGCCCCGCCTTTGGCACGCGCCCCGCCGCGATATAATTTAAAAAAGCGCGTGCGCCGCTGCCTGTAATCCGATGTTTTGCAAAATTACCAATTTCAATCATGCCAACCTTGGTGCGCACGGCTTCCATTTCTGCGGCAACATAATCATGGCTGCGATTGCGTAAAAAGGTGGGGACTTCATGCGCATTTTCTTTTGACCCTGCAAACCATAGCGCATGTTCCAGCCCAAAGCTTGTTCCCATGACTGCGCCTTTTTCGGTTAAGCGATCATAAAGCGCCGTGGTTTTTTGGCGTCTGGCTTTGGGCAGAGTTTCATTGGGGAAAGTCATTACAAAACGGCGTTCGTAATTTTCTGCTGATTTAATCGTGCCATATTCAGCTGTTGCAAATTCGCCAAAACGGGCAACATCCATTGCCCATACATCAATCGAAGGCTCGCCCTCAATCATCCATTCGGCAAGGCACAGCCCAACCCCGCCCGCTTGGCAAAAGCCAGCCATCACCCCAACCGCAACCCAATAATTAGACATGCCAGGCACGGGACCAATTAGCGGATTGCCATCAGGACCAAAGGTAAAAGGCCCGTTGATGATGTTTTTAATCCCTGCTTTGCCAAGGGCGGGGATGCGTTCAAACCCCAATTCCAAGCGTTCTGCAATCCGTTCAAGATCAGGATTTAGCAATTCATGCCCAAAATCCATGGGTGTGCCATTGACTTTCCACGGAGTTGAAACAGGTTCATAAGTCCCAAGCAGCATCCCATCGCGTTCTTGGCGAAAATACATATTGCCTTCATAATCAATGCCGCTGGGCAGGCGCTTGCCCGCCGGCAAATCGGCAATTTCTGGAATTTTCTCGGTGATTAAATAATGATGTTCCATCGGCTGCACAGGCAGGTTAATCCCTGCCAAATGCCCAACTTCGCGCGCCCATAACCCGCCAGCATTGACAAGCTGTTCTGCGTGAATCGTTCCGTTTTCGGTGACGACATCCCACGAACCATCGGCGCGCTGATTGGTTTCAATGACGGGGCAGTGCGTGATATAATTTGCGCCATAATGTTTTGCAGCCTTGGCATAAGCATAAGTCACGCCCGAAGGGTCAACATCGCCATCCAGCGGATCCCATAGCGCAGCAATATAGCGGCTTGTATCAATTAGGGGGTGAAGCCTTTTAACCTCATCCAAAGAGATAAATTCTTGATCAAGCCCCATATAACGGGCTTTGGAGCGTTCGCGCTTTAAATAATCCACCCAAGTTTGGTTGGATGCAAGGTAAAATCCGCCCGTATTATGCATGCCAACGGAATGCCCCGATAATTCCTCAATTTCTTTGTAAAGCTTAATCGTATAGCCTTGCAAGCGCGAAATATTTGGATCGGAGCTGATCGTGTGAATCTGTCCCGCAGCATGCCATGAAGAGCCAGAGGTAAGCTCTGATCGTTCCAGCAGCACGCAATCTTTCATGCCCATTTTTGCAAGATGAAACAAAATGGAACAGCCCACAACGCCGCCGCCAATAATAACGGCCTGTGCGTGTTGCGGTATTTTGGTGTTATTTGCCATCATATCCCCCTCTTTAAATATGAATAAATATAAATGAAGATTAAAGCTTTTGCTGCCAGCCCTCATCCGTTTGTTGCCAATAGCTTAATTGAAATCCGGCATCGCGGTCAAGCACCCATTGCTGGCGCGCAAAAGATAATTCAGCTTGATCATTGCCATCAAACAGCCTGCAAATGCGTTGATAATTATGATTTTGATCGATGGCTGCATGATCCAGCAAAAATAATATTTTTGCATCATTAAATGCGCCAACCGAATCAAGCATGGTGAGCAATAGCGGGCAATGCTGATATTCTTGGCGTTGCTGTGCGCTTAATTCGGCTTGGGGCAGGGCATTAACCATTAAATGCGGCAAGAAGGATTCAGGCGGATTTTTCCATAAATCCTTATCAATCATGCTTAAACGGTTGGGATTTTCTGATTTTACCACGGCATTCATTCCGCGCTCGATTGATTTTTTAATCAAGCTTGGCAGAACCATGTCTGGTTTTTTATGAACAAGGTGATAATAACGCATTTCACCCAAAGCAGATTGTGTCTCAACCATTTTGATCTGGGGGATTAACCGTGATGGGTGCGTAAATAATGATCAAGCAAACGCACGCCAAATCCCGCACCGCCTTTTGGCACAATCGGGCGTTCGCGGCCATTCCACGCCATGCCCGCAATATCCAAATGTGCCCAATTTTTTGTTTTAACGAATCGCTTTAGAAATTGCGCTGCCGTGATTGACCCTGCACCGCGTCCGCCCGTGCTGGTGTTACGCATATCCGCAATTTCTGAATTCATGGCGCGGTCATATTCCTTGCCCATTGGCATGCGCCATAATAATTCGCCCGTATCAACCCCAGCCTTATATAAATCCCCTGCCAGCTGGTCATCGCTTGAAAACATGCCGCCATATTCATGGCCAAGTGCAACCAAAATTGCCCCCGTTAAGGTTGCAAGATCAATCATAATTTTAGGCTTATATTCGCGTTCTGCATAATAAAGCGCATCGGCTAGGATTAAGCGCCCTTCTGCATCCGTATTGATGACTTCAATCGTTTGCCCTGAAAGCGATTTTACAACATCGCCTGGACGCTGCGCGTTGCCATCAGGCATATTTTCAACCAGCGCAACAATGCCGATAATATTGGCTTTTGCCTTGCGCTTCGCGGTTGCGATCATCGTGCCAATCACCGCCGCAGACCCGCCCATATCCCATTTCATATCTTCCATGCCGCCCGATGGCTTGATGGAAATGCCGCCACTATCAAAGGTAACCCCCTTGCCAATCAAAGCAACAGGGGCTTCATCCTGTGCGCCGCCTTTCCATTCCATGATGACCAGCTGGCTTTCGCGCACCGATCCCTGGCCAACCCCCAGCATTGCATTAAAACCAAGCTCGCTAAGCTTTGCCTCGCCAAAGATTGTAACCTTAAGCCCAAGCTCGGATAAGGCTTTGCAATGCTGCGCCAGCGATTCTGGGTGAATGATATTTGCAGGCTCGGAGACGATATTGCGGGTAAAGATCACCGCTTCTGCCAGCCCTTGCAGCTGATCCCAATGGGCATTTGCTGTGGATAATTGCGCTTCAGGCACATGGATCACCAATTTTTTCAGGCTGGGTTTTTCGCTTTCTTTTTTCTGGGTCATATATTTATCAAAATAATATTGACCAAGGGTCAGCCCAAAGGCAAATTCAGCAGCAATTTTGGCTTGAAAATCAACATTGTTAATCGTTTGATCTTTCATAAGAATTGCCGAAGCATCCATGACCATATGCACTTCTTTAATCCGCAATTTGCTGGCAGCTTTTCCAAGCTTGCCGCCGATATTTTGCCAAGCATTGATGAATTCTTGCCCTTGATAGGCTTCTGTGCCAGTCACCCCAACACATAAAACTTGTGAAATTTGTGCGCCATTTACCGCACCAGGAGCAGGGCAGTTGACAATTTCGCCTTCTTTTCCATCAAAGGGGGACACCGCAATCACGCGCTTTAATGCACCGCCAAAGCGTTGATCAATGCCATCATAAAGCGCAAAGGAATGATCCTTAGCGGATGATTTGGTTGCAGCAAGCGCAAGCGCGCCTTCTTTGAAATCCACATTTTCAAAATCTGTAAAGCCTTTAAAATTGACCGATATCATGCTGCTGATCCTTTTTGATATATGTTTAATATATGTTTATTTGCTTGCCCTAATCGGGGGCTTATCTTTTTAATAAGATTAAGGCTTAGGGGTGTAAAATTTCTGCGCCGCGCGTCATTGCAACCGTTCCGCTGCGCGCAATTTCTACATTGCCCAATGCCCGCATTAACTCAATAAAATTATCCAAGCGATCTGGTGCGCCTTCAAGAATAAACAAAAAGCTTGTTAAGGTTGTATCCGCAACCTTTGCGCCAAACACATCCGCGATTCTAAGCGATTCGCGGCGATTATGATCGGATGCCAGCACCTTAACCATCGCAAATTCGCGTTCAACCATCTTTCCTTCCATGGTTAAATCATGGACATCATGCACGGGGACAATGCGCCCTAATTGTGCTTTAATTTGCTGGATGATCATTTCTGTGCCAGTTGTTACAATCGTAATGCGGCTTGTTGTTTGATCCTCGCTGACGGTTGAAACCGTTAGGCTTTCAATATTATAGCCACGCCCTGAAAAAAGCCCAATCACCCTTGCAAGCACCCCAGGTTCATTATCAACAATGACCGCAAAAACATGGCGGTAAATTGCCCCTAAATCTGGGTTTAGCTCATATACAGATGGCGGAGATGGTGCTTTATTCGCTTTTGCTTGTGTCATTTTATTGTTATCTTTTAAAGCGTTAATGTTTAAAGGGTTATTTTGCGGGGCTTAATACCATCATCATCTGGCGCCCTTCTAAACTGGGTTCTTGATCCACCCTAATCTCGTCTTGAAGCTGTGTTTTAATGCGGTTAAGGACTTCCATGCCCAATTTTTGATGCGCCATCTCGCGCCCCCTAAAGCGCAGCGTGATCTTCACCTTATCCCCCTCGCCAAGGAATTTAACGACTTGGCGCATTTTCACATCATAATCATGCTGTTCAATATTGGGTCTGAATTTAACCTCTTTGGTTTCAATCGTTTTTTGTTTCTTTTTTGCTTCATTTTTGCGTTTTTGAAGCTCATATTTATATTTGCCATAATCCAATATTTTACATACTGGCGGCACCACATTTGGCGATATTTCAACCAGATCAAGCCCAGCATCTGCTGCCATTTGCAAGGCTTGGGCAATGTCAATTTGATCGTGATTATTGCCTTCATGGTCAATTAACCTGATGCGGTGTGCTGAAATTTCATCATTGACGCGCGGCCCGTCTTTACGCGGGGCTTGGGGTTGGTTTGGCTTTTTTATGGTGTCCTCCTTACAGGCTTTGCCTGCTTTTAGTTTATATTTTTTATAAAATTATTATGATGGATATTCGGATTCATTTTGAAACATAGAAATTGCTTCGTCAAGGGAAACTATGCTTTGATGATTTTGTGCGCCCAGCCGCCTGATGGCAACATTTCCAGCTTCAGCTTCCTTATTGCCGACCACCAAAATCGCGGGAATATATTGCAATGAATGTTCCCTGATTTTGTAATTTATCTTTTCATTGCGATTATCCAATTTCACGCGCAGCCCCGCTGCGGTTAATTTTTCCATCACATTACGCGCATAATCATCGGCATCATTGGTGATGGTTGCAACCACAAGCTGAATGGGGGCAAGCCACAAGGGGAAACGCCCCGCATATTGTTCAATTAAAATCCCGATAAAGCGTTCAAATGATCCCAAAATTGCGCGGTGCAGCATAACAGGGCGATGCCGTTCGCCATCTTCGCCAATGAAGCTTGCATCAAGCCGTTCTGGCAGCACAAAATCCACTTGCAAAGTGCCGCATTGCCAATCACGCCCAATGGCATCGGTTAGCACAAATTCCAGTTTGGGACCATAAAACGCCCCCTCCCCAGGATTCAAGGTAACTTCAACTCCCGCAGCCTTGGTTGCATTTAATAAGGCTGATTCGGCGCGATCCCACACTTCATCACTGCCCGCCCGATTGCTGGGACGATCAGAGAATTTAACATGATAGGTTTCAAACCCAAAATCACGGTAAATCTTGCTTAATAAATCAATGAAGATTTTGGTTTCGGCTTCAATTTTATTGGCATCACAAAAAATATGCGCGTCATCTTGGGTAAAGGCGCGAACCCGCATAATGCCATGCAGCGCGCCAGAGGGTTCATAACGATGACAAGACCCAAATTCAGCCATGCGAATGGGTAAATCACGATAGCTTTTCAAGCCATGCTTAAAGATTTGAACATGGCATGGGCAATTCATGGGTTTTAACGCAAAGGTGCGGTGCATATTTGCATGATGATCTGAACCATCATGGCTTAATTCCCCACCATCCGCATCATTTCCATCTGATTCATTTCCATCTGATTCATTTCCATCTGATTCATCCACTTCGGCAATGAACATATGTTCGCGAAACTTATCCCAATGCCCTGATTTTTCCCATAAATGGCGATCCACAAGCTGGGGCGTATTCACCTCGACATAGCCAGCTTGATCCAGCTGTTTGCGCATATAATCTTGACAAATGCGATAGAGCATCCAGCCATTTGGATGCCAAAACACGCTGCCGCGTGCTTCTTCTTGTAGATGAAACAGCGATAATTGCTTGCCCAATTTACGATGATCGCGTTTTTCAGCTTCTTCTAATTGCCGTAAATAGGCATTTAATTCCTTTTCATCGCGCCAGCAAGTCGCATAAATGCGCTGTAATTGCGGGTTATTCGAATCGCCGCGCCAATAAGCCCCCGCCAATTTCATTAATTTAAAGGCTTTGCCAAGCTTGCCCGTTGAGGGCAAATGCGGCCCCTTGCAAAGATCAACCCATTCCCCTTGGCGATACATGGTAATCTCTTCATCATCGGGAAGTTCAAGCACCCATTCCGCTTTAAAAGTTTCGCCGATTGATTTGAAAAATTCATGCACGGCATCGCGCTGCCAAACCTCGCGGGTGATGGGAACATCGCGCACCACAATTTCCTGCATCCGCTGTTCAATCGCGTCAAAATCATCGCTTGAAAACGGCGTTTCACGGTGAAAATCATAATATAGCCCATCTTCTGTCGCAGGGCCAAAGGTGATTTGCGTATCTTTGTAAAGTTCCTGCACCGCCATTGCCAGCACATGGGCGCAATCATGGCGCAATAATTCCAGCGCATCCTTGTCTTTGCGGGTAATTAGTTGCAGCTTTGCATTGCGTTCAATCGGGCGCACAAGATCCCAATCTTCACCATCCACCCGCGCAAAAACGGCTGATTTTGCAAGGCTGTTGCTAATCTGTTTGGCAATTTCAAGCGGGGTTATTGGGCTGTCATGGGTTTGGATGCTTCCATCTGGAAGTGAAATTTCAATCATTAAAATAGACTACATTCTTTTTGAAATAAAATTTAGAGGAATATTTAGCTTATACCCTTATTTGCCCAATTTCTTAAGAAATTGCAAGCGGTTCTTAATGTGATTTTAAGCGGCTTATTTTATAAAATTCCCTTTGGTCTTTAATTGCACCTCTTTAACGGCGCCAGCTTGTAATTTGCCAAGGTGATATGTGCCATAGCCAATTCGGATCAGGCGATTAACGCTTAGGTTGAAATGTTCAAGCAATTTGCGAATTTCGCGGTTTTTACCCTCGGTCAATTTGATGGTCATCCAGTGATTGCCATGGAGATTCCCATGAGGCTTAGAGCGGGGTTTGGGCGGTGCATTTTGCTTATGATCAGGATTCATAATTAACGGGTCAAGCTCGACGATTGCGGGGCGATATTGAATGCCGTCAATTTTAACCCCTTGTGCAAGGCTGTGAATGAAGGAAGCGTGCATTCTGCCAAAGGCCCTTACCCGATAAAGCCGTTCCTGCCCCGTTATTGGCAGTTCAAGCTTGCGGGCAAGTTCGCCATCATTGGTAAGCAAAATCAACCCTTCTGAATCAAGGTCTAATCTGCCAACAGCAATCACGCGCGGCAAATCTTGCGGCAAATGATCAAAAATGGTGGCGCGCCCGTGTTCATCCTTGCGGGTGACGACCAATCCGCGCGGCTTATGGTAAAGCCATAAACGGGTGCGCGATTTCTTGGCGATGGGCTTTCCGTCAAAGCTGATTAAGTCCGTGTCATTTACCTTAATTGCAGGGCTGGTTAAAACCGTGCCATTTAATGAAACGCGCCCCTCGCCAATCCAAGCCTCCACCTCTCTGCGTGAGCCAATGCCGCTGCGCGCCATATATTTTGCAATACGCTCTTTATCTGTTGCTGCTGCCGCAATGTCAGGGTCAGAAGATTCTGTGATCGGGGGGGCTTGTTGTTTCATATCTTACTCGTTTAACATTAAAATTAAATGCTGGCAATCTAAGCCTTATATTCCTGTTAAGCAATAAACATTAAGGTGATGCTGGGGAATAATAACAGCAAGGCAATGCGAATTATATCCGATCCCACAAAAAATAATACGGCTTTATAAGTATCCATCAAAGGCGTTTTGGGTGATAAATTATTGATAATAAACAGATTCATGCCAACGGGCGGCGTGATCAGCCCCACTTCCACCGCAATTAAGATTAATATCCCAAACCATATTGCAAGCTGTTCTGGGGATAGCCCAAAATCAAGCCCCATAATGATGGGAAAGAAAATGGGAACAGTCAACAGGATCATGCTTAAACTATCCATGATACAGCCAAAAACCAGATAAAAGCACAGGATTAACACTAGGATCAACCACGGGCTAAGCCCTGTTTCAATGATCATTATGGACAGGGTCTGGGGAAATTGGCTAAGCGCAAGAAAGCCATTAAAAAACGCCGCCCCCAAAATAATAAAAAAGATCATTGCAGTTGATTTTGCGGTTTCAAACAGGCTTTGTTTAAAGATTTCAAAATTCATTTTTTTTAATAGAATTGTAAAAATACAGGTTAGCGCCGCCCCGATTGCCGCGCCTTCTGTTGGGGTGAAAATCCCCATATAAATGCCGCCAACCACCATCACAAAAATGATCATTGCAGGCCAAATTTCAAATAATAATTGAAACCGCTTAGCATATGAACGCCTTGTCGTTGACCCGCCAGCATTTGGATATAGGCGAACATAAAGCATGATTGCCAAAGCATAGCCAACCGCCGCCATCAGCCCTGGAATAAAGGCCGCAAGAAATAATTTTGCAATATTCTGTTCGGTTAAAATGGCATAGATAACAAGGATAATTGAAGGGGGAATTAAAATGCCCAGCGTCCCGCCCGCAGCAAGGGTTGCGGTTGCAAGCCCGCCCTTATAACCGCGCGCTTCAAGTTCTGGAAGCGCAACCCGTCCCATCGTTGCAGCCGTTGCAAGCGATGATCCGCAAATTGCCCCAAACCCGCCACACGCACCAATTGCTGCAATTGCAAGCCCGCCGCGATAATGCCCAAACCACCCTTCGGCGGCTTTAAATAACGCCCTAGATAGTCCAGAATGGGTTGCAAACTGCCCCATCAACAAAAACATCGGAATGATGGACAGCGAATGGTTGGAAAAAATTGAATAGCTTTCGGTTTTTAACTTTGCCAGAAACATGGACCAGCTGCCCGTGACCATATAAAGCCCAACCGCCCCACAAACCAGCATGGCAAGCCCAATCGGTGCGCGCAAAAGAATCAAGACCATTAAAACAGCAAACAGAATCAGGCTTAAATCAAAATCAGTCATTTATGATGCCCCGCAAGGCGTTAAAAACGCTCAATAAGGCGGTAAGCATGGCAATCATCGCAGCCCCAAAGCTTAATCCATAAGCAATCCATAGCTTATATTCCAAGATAAAGCTGGTTTGCCCTGACAGCTTTTTGCCAATCATCCCATCATAAAGCTTCCATACGATTAAAACCATGACAAAGCCATATAAAAGCTGCCAGCATAGATCAAGGGCAATGCGCAATCTGGGGTTCAAAAAATGGGTAACAAGATCAATTTTTGCATGGGCATAATGATGCTGACACAAGGGCAGAAATGCAAAGATGACAAATGCCATCCCCGCCTCAATCAATTCAAAATCCCCTGGAATTGCGCCAATATTTAGCTTTAGAATTACAGCCGATAAAGGGGCAAGCTGATCGCTTGCAAAATCAGAATAGGCAAATGAATTTAAGGCGCGCCCCATAATGCTAAGACAGGTAATCATCACAAGCACGCAAAGCACAATTCCGCCAAGCAACGCCATAAAGCGCGCGCTTTTGTCAATGAAGGATGAAATAAAGCCAGCCCCGATTTTCATGCCCCGCCCCCTAACAATCAAGCATTATTGGCGTTAAGCAAGGGTAAGTTCACGAAAAACCCGCTCAATAGACAGCGTGATCGGGGTATCTAATGCTTGTAATTTATCTTGCGCTGCAATTTCACGAACAGTGCCATCGGCAACAATTTTGCCTTTGTTCAAGATGATGATCCGCGCGCAAATTGCCTCAACCTCTTCAAGAATATGGGTTGAAATTAAAATGGCTTTATCGCGTGCAAGGCTGCGAATAAGTTCGCGAATTTCATCCTTTTGATTGGGGTCAAGCCCGTCGGTAGGTTCGTCCAAGATTAAGATTTTAGGATCATGGATTAACGCCGCTGCAAAACAAACCCTGCGCCGATAACCCTTGGATAAGGTTTCAATCGATTGCCCCCAGCATTGGGTTAAATTTAGTTGATCGCGCATTTTATCAAGCCGTTCTTGCAAGAATGCGCCTGTAAGCCCGTGTGCCTTACCCATAAAGCTTAGAAATTCAGCAACCTTAAACTCCCCCCAATTTGGCGCACCCTCGGGCAAATATCCAAGCGCTGCCTTTGCCTGAATTGCATGATCATATAAATCATGCCCATCAAGTGAAATTTGGTTTTTTTTGAAATTATCGGGCGCTAAAAAACCAGATAGCATCCGCATGGTTGTTGTTTTTCCTGCACCATTTGGGCCCAAAAAGCCAAGCACTTCGCCTTGTTTTAATTGCAGCGATACCTGATCAACAACCTTATGCGCGCCAAATGATTTCGACAAATTTTCAGCATATAATAATGGGCTAGAATTGCGCATGGTTTAAGAATCATCCCGCAACAGAATCGCAAGCTGCAATCGTGCATCCGCAACCATTTGTTCAAGCGCATTATTAAGCGCATCTTGGCGTGCGACATTATTGACATAGCCATCTGATCCCACCAAGAAACCAACATGAATTTTTGAAGTGAATAAAATGGGTGCGTCAAGCGAATCGCCGTTTAAGGTAAAACGCCCCGTTGCAACCAGCTGATTACGCGCAGCATCATCATCAAGGCTGGTGCCAGAAGATCTAACCGAATGGCTAAGGCTGGTCGCAAGCCGATATTTCGGATTGCTGGGTTCCCCCCTAGGGTTGATGCTTGCAATCAGGGCGTTTCTAAACAGCTGCCCTTCGCGGTCTGGAATGCGTTCAATCTTGATTTTGCCCATTTCAATCAAGGCTTGGCGCGCAATTTGATCATTTGCGCCTGATTGATCGTAAAGCGGCTTGAAACCGCACGCAGCAACCAGAATCATCATTGCCGCAAGCATCATAAGATGAATGAATGCAGATTTTAAATGAAGCAAGGGCAGGGGGATCGTTGGGCGCATTTTTTGAACTCACACCACAATATTTAATATTCTATTTGGCACAAGAATGATCTTGCGCGGCGTTTTACCGTCCATATGGCGCACCACATTATCATTTTCAAAGGCTTTTGCGCTGGCGGTCGCTTGGTCGCAATCGCGGGGAAGCTCAATCGTTGCCCGTAATTTTCCATTGATTTGAACCGCCATATTGACCGATGAATCCTGCAAGAACGCTTCATGGAAGTCGGGCCAAGCTTGCTGCGCGATCAAGCCTTTATTTCCCAAATGCTGCCATATTTCTTCGGCAATATGCGGGGTATAGGGCGCAATCAGCTGGGTAAGAATTTTAATCGCATAGGATTGAATTTGATGATCTGTTTCATCCTTGGGCGCAAATTCAAACAGCGCATTGGATGCTTCGCGAATGCGGGCAATGGCGCGGTTAAAATGAAACGCCTCTATATCATTTCCAACGCCTTGGATCGTGCGCTGAATAATTTTAAATAAAGCAAGCGCATCGCCTTTCAAGGCGGATGCTTGTGCTTCATCAAAATGATGCGTTGATAGATTTTGCTGATGATCGGCAACAAACCGCCATAGACGGTTTAGATAACGCCATGCCCCATCAACCCCCGCGCTGGTCCATTCAAGATCGCGGTCAGGCGGGCTATCCGACATCATAAATAAGCGCGCGGTATCTGCGCCATAAGTCGGCACAATGGTTTCTGGCGCAACCACATTCATTTTGGACTTAGACATTTTTTCGGCACGCCCCACCGTCAGCAGATTGCCCGCTTCATCAGTGGTTTTGCCGTCTTGACTGTTAATCTGGGCAGGACTTACCCATTTCCCATCTTGGGTTTTATAGGTTTCATGCAGCACCATGCCTTGCGTGTACATGTTTTGAAAAGGCTCGGGGCAATCATCCAACAACCCGCATGCTTGCAAAGCGCGGGTGAAAAAGCGTGAATAGAGCAAATGCAAAACCGCATGCTCAATCCCGCCAATATATTGATCAACAGGCATCCATTTTTTAATAATGGCAGGGTCAAAAGGCAAATCTTGATTGTTGGGATCGCAATAGCGCAAATAATACCATGATGAATCCATGAAAGTATCAAATGTATCGGTTTCGCGCTCTGCTTGGCTGCCGCACTCTGGGCAATCCACATATTTCCATGTGGGATGGCGTTCAAGCGGATTGCCTGCACTTTCAAAATCAATATTTTCTTCGGGCAGCTCTACGGGCAGCTGATCTTGCGGAACGGGAACAATCCCGCACGCCTTGCAATGAATAAAGGGAATGGGGCAGCCCCAATAACGCTGGCGCGATACACCCCAATCGCGCAGCCGCCAAATGGTTTTTGCCGTGCCTTGCCCGCTATCTTCTAAGCGGTCGCAAGCCGCAGCAATCGCTTGATCAACGCCAAGCCCATTTAAAAAATCAGAATTTATAATAGAGCCTGGGCCGCTATAGACTTCGCCATCAGAAGGGCGGTAGCTTTCAATCTGTTCCCCTTCAGGCAGCACAACAGGAATAATATCAAGCCCATATTTGCTCGCAAAGTCAAAATCGCGCTGATCATGCGCAGGGCAGCCAAATACCGCCCCCGTTCCATAATCCATCAACACAAAATTGGCGATATAAAGCGGGAAATCTTTATCCAAAAAGGGGTGCTTTACCCGAATTCCTGTATCAATTCCGTGTTTTTCCGCAGCGCCAATATCAGCTTCGCTTGTGCCAAGCGCATCACATTGTTTAATAAAATCCGTGATTTTCGGATTTGATGCTGCCAGCTGCTCGCTCAAAGGATGATGCGGGGATAGTGCCAAGAAGGACATCCCAAAGATCGTATCGGGGCGGGTTGTAAAGACCTTCACCGATTTAACATCCTGCTGCGGGCGCTCCAGTTCAAAATCAATGGTTGCGCCTTTTGATTTGCCAATCCAGTTGGTTTGCATCAAACGCACTTTTGACGGCCAGCCATCCAGCCCCTTTAACGAATCCAGCAATTCATTCGCATAATGGGTAATTTTAAGATACCATTGTTCTAATTTGCGCTGTTCAACAGGTGCGCCCGTGCGCCATCCCTTGCCATCAATCACCTGTTCATTGGCAAGCACCGTATGATCCACGGGATCCCAATTAACCCAAGCCGATTTTCGGTAAGCCAGCCCTTTTTTATAAAAATCAATAAAGATTTTCTGCTCATGCTTATAATAATCAGGCAGGCAAGTCGTGACTTCGCGCGACCAGTCCAATGAAAAACCAAGGCTTTTTAATTGGCGTTTCATCGTTTGAATATTATCAAGCGTCCATGATTTAGGGTGCAGTTTGCGCGATAAAGCCGCATTTTCAGCAGGAAGCCCAAACGCATCCCAGCCCATTGGATGCAGCACATCAAAGCCTTTTGCCCATTTATAGCGGGCAACGACATCGCCAAGCGTGTAATTTCTGACATGCCCCATATGAATATCGCCTGAAGGATAAGGCAGCATCTCCAACACATAGAATTTAGGGCTTTCAGGCTTCTGGTCCGCCTTAAATACGGCTTGTTCTTGCCAGATTTTCTGCCATTTTTCTTCGGCTTTGGTAAAATTATATTTTTCAGTCATTTAATTTAAAAATGCCTTGCAACATATTGATTTATAAAGATATATTTACTTTTGCGGTGCGCTGGATGCAATGCGCAGCTGGCGTGCTTTGGTTAAAATCGCATCTTCAAGCTTGGTGGCAACATCGCTGGTGACTTCTGCGTCAATCCATTCGCCATTTTCATCTTTAACTTGGCGAAAAACAGAGACCCGAATGCCATTGGCACGCAATTCGCGCCCCAAAATATAGGCATTGATCTTTAACCGTTCATCCAAATGATCGCCTTGGCTGTGCCAATCCGTAATGATCACACCGCCAAAAGCATCTACTTGCATCATCGGCATAAAGGATAAAGTATCCAAAGTCGCCCGCCATAAATAGGCATTAACCGCAAGCCCGCCGCTGCCCGTTGGCGCTTCTTGCTGTTGATCATCAAATAATTTAAAGCCAGGAGAACCCAGCATTGATCCGCCCGTTGCTTCATATTTTTCTGCCAATTGGTCTGGATATTCGGCTTTTCCTTGCGGTAAGCCATTGCAAGCCGAGATAAAAGACAAGGCACAAGCAAGCGCAAAGCCTTTATAAAAATTATGGTGCAGATTCATTTTAATCCTATTTGCGTGCATTGATTTCCTGCGCATTGGTTTATTCTTTCATTTGCTAAAACCATTTATATGTTTGCCTTACGCATCGTTACACATTGTGATAAGCGTTTAAACCCAAATGTTCAAGTGAAAATCTTTGCTGGCACTTTGCTTTTTATCTGCTTATAAGGGGAAAACTTATAATTTTCAAGAAATGGTGAAGCATGACTGAATCCGCTAAATTTCCTTTTAGGACTTTGTTGCCGCTTGCGATTGCCACCATATTTTCAATTTTTGCAATGGGGGTAATCATTCCCATTCTGCCATTTTTTGTAATTAGCCTTGGCGGGGATGCTGCCCACGCCCCTTATATTTTCTCGGCATTTTCACTTGCAGCCTTGCTAAGCGCGCCCTTATGGGGGGCAATGTCTGATCGCTATGGACGCAAAACCATTTTATTAATTTCAATGGTTGGAACGCTGTTATCTTATGCTTGGTTGGGCTTTGCCGATTCCTTGTGGCAGCTTTATGCTGCACGCATGGTTGCGGGGCTAAGCGCGGGCTGGATGGCAACGCTTCAAGCCTATGTTGCGGATGTAACCAATGATGATCAGCGCGCAAAAGGCATGGGGCTGATGGGCGCAAGCTTTGGCATTGGCTTTACCTTTGGCCCTGCTATGGGCGCATTGATTATGTCCAGCGATCGATTGGCTGATGGCGGGATGCTGCCTGTTGCCGCTTATCATATACCCAGCCTAATCGCGCTTATTTCAAGCGGCTTATCCTTGCTGGTAATTGGTTTTTTTCTTACCAGCCCATCAATCCAGCATCAAAATCAAGCGTTACAAAAACAAATCGGGCAATATGGTGTGATTGCGCGTTGGTTCAGCCCCGATGCGCTGCGCAATCGTAAAATTCTGTCTTTATTATTGCTTTATTTCAGCGTATTTCTGGTATTTACCGCGATTGAGGGCGTATTTGCGATCTGGGCTGCTGCCAAATTGGGCTATGGCCCCAAGCAAGTTGGCTATTTGCTTGCCTATGGCGGATTTATCACGATTTTGGTTCAAGGCGGCTTGATTGGACGCTTATCAAAATCAATCGGAGAGGTAAATTGCGTCAAGCTTGCCTTGTTAAGCCTGTTTCTCGCATTATTTTCTTTTATAATCGCAGATGGGATTTTAATGCTATTGCTGGGAATGGGATTGCTTGCGCTTGCAATGGGGCTGCATAATCCAGGCATGCAAAGCCTGATCAGCAAAGCAGCCCCCGATCACCACAAGGGAAGGGTGCTTGGCACCGCCCAAAGCGTTATGTCACTTGCAAGGGTGCTTGGTCCTGCATGGGGCGGAATTGTCTTTGGCTTATATGGGGTATCCGCCCCCTATATGGTCGGGCTTATCGCGATTGCCTGCATTGGTATTTTCGGCAGCCATTATTTATCTTCTTTCACGCTCACACGCCGCTAGCATGTTTTCACGCTCACACGCCGCTAGGCTGCGTCGCACTGGCGACGGCGCACGCTTGTGCGCTTGAAAAGGCTTACGCCACCGCTAATGCGGTGTAAGCCTGCATGGCGTGTGAATGCATAAAAAAATGCAAAAAAACGCCAGCCCTTTTTTCAAGCCCGCGACTGCGCATCACCGCTAATGCGGTGAGCGCGAATATAAATAATGCGGGTCGCTGCCAGTGCAGCGCAGCCTGCATGGCGTGTGAATGCGTAAAAATTTATGTGTTGCCCATGACTTTGGCGGCAAGCGCGGATTCTAGGAATAAATCGATGTCACCATCAAGCACCGCAGAGGGGTTGGTGCTTTCTGCGCTGGTTCTAAGGTCTTTGACAAGCTGATAAGGCTGCAAGACATAGGATCTGATTTGGTGTCCCCAGCCAATGTCGCTTTTTGCTTCATGGCTTGCTTGG